>JBDHRG010000070.1:0-17289 GCA_039807445.1 Candidatus Competibacteraceae bacterium | reverse complement strand
ATGGCCGAGCTGCGCAAGCTCGACAAGCCGTTCAAGCGCGTGATCCTCGCCGGCGGCGGCAACATCGGCCGGCGCCTGGCGAAGGCGCTCGAAGAGCGCTACCAGGTCAAGCTGATCGAGCGCAATCCCGACAGCGCCAAGCGCATCGCCGAAGAGCTCGACCGCACCATCGTGCTCGCCGGCGATGCCGCCGACGAAGAGCTGCTGCTCGAGGAAAACATCGAGCACACCGACGTGTTCTGCGCGGTGACCAACGACGACGAAGCCAACATCCTGTCGGCGATGCTCGCCAAGCGCCTCGGCGCGCGCAAAGTGATGTCGCTGATCAATCGCCCGGCCTACGTCGATCTGGTCGAAGCCTCGGGGCAGATCGACGTGGCGATCTCGCCGCAGCAGGCGACGATCGGTGCGCTCTTGACCAAGATCCGCCGCGGCGACGTGGTGCGCGTGCACTCGCTGCGCCGCGGCGCCGCCGAAGCGATCGAGGCGATCGCGCACGGCGACCGCAGCACCTCGAAGGTGGTCGGCCGCCGCGTCGAGGAAATCCGGCTGCCGCCCGGCACCACGATCGGCGCGCTGGTGCGCGGCGACGAAGTGATCATCTGCCACCACGACACGGTGATCGAAGCCGAAGACCACGTGATCCTGTTCTTGGTCGACAAGAAGCGCATCACCGAAGTCGAGCGCCTGTTCCAGGTCGGGGTGACGTTCCTGTGACGGGCAATGGGTGAGCGGGAATGGGGAATGGGAAACGGGACATGCACGAACCGGAGAGGGGGAGTTCCCCATTCCTCATTCACGATCGCTCATCACCGGCCGAGCGCTGGGACGCGCGCTACCGCGAAGGCGTCGCCGAACAGACGCCGGCGCGTGCGCTGCTCGAGAACCTGCACCTCTTGCCGAGCACGGGGTGTGCGCTCGACCTGGCTTGCGGGCTCGGCGCCAACGCCGTCGTGCTGGCGCGCGCCGGGCTGGCGACGCACGCCTGGGACGTGTCGCCGGTGGCGATCGCGCGCCTCGCCGAGCTCGCCGCAGCCGAGGGGCTCGCGCTCCACGCCGCGGTGCGCGACGTGGTCGAGACGCCGCCCGAGCCGGCGCGCTTCGACGTGATCGTCGTCGCGCGCTTCCTCGAGCGCACGCTCGCCCCCGCGCTGACCGCGGCGCTGAAGCCCGGCGGGCTGCTGTTCTACGAAACCTTCGCCGGGCCGTACCGCGGAACGGGACCATCGAACCCCGACTGGCGGCTGGCCGAAGGCGAACTGCTGCGGCTGTTCGCCCCGCTGCGCCCGCGCGTCTACCGCGAAGAGCTCGACGCCGGCGACCCGGCGCGCGGCTGGCGCGGGATGGCGCTGCTGGTCGCGGAGAAACCCCGATGAACATCGAAGCCCTCGAAGCGCTGCTGGCCCGCGGCCAGGACAGCGCGATGCTGCGCGCCACGCTCGGCAAGCTGTACCTCGAGCAGGGCGATGCCGCGGCGGCCTGCGAGCACCTGGGGCGCGCGCTCGAGCTCGACCCGGCGTATTCGGCGGCGTGGAAGCTGTTCGGCAAGGCGCGTGCCGAAGCCGGCGACACCGCTGCGGCGATCGCCACGTACCGGCGCGGCATCGAGGTCGCCGAAGCGAAGGGCGATCTGCAGGCGGCCAAAGAGATGAAAGTGTTCCTGAAGCGGCTGGAAAAGCACGAGCCGGACACACCGTAGAAAAGTACGTTTTTGGAAATAATTTCCAAAAATTGAACCAGCTTGTATTCGAGCGGGTCTAGGATAGGCGCCAGCCTGCGGCCCGGTGTTGCAGGCGCATCCCCCCCACCAGGAGAGCCTCATCATGGACCGCCTGAAGATCATCGCCGGCCCCTACACCTTCGTCGCCCGCCTCGAGCGCGAAGCTGCGCCCAAGACCTGCGAAGCCTTCGTCAAGCATCTGCCCTTCGTGAACCGCGTGATCCACTCGCGCTGGAGCGGCGAGGCGGTATGGATTCCGCTCGGCGAAGCCGATCTCGGGGTGGGCTTCGAGAACCACACCAGCCACCCCTCGCGCGGCGACATCCTGTTCTATCCGGGCGGCTACAGCGAAACCGAGATCCTGCTCGCCTACGGCAGCTCGTGCTTCGCCTGCAAGATGGGCCAGATCGCCGGCAATCACTTCCTGACCATCGTCGAGGGTCTCGAACACCTGTACGAGTTCGGCCGCAAGGTGCTCTACGAGGGCGCGCAGGACATCCGCTTCGAGGCGATGTGATCCTGCGGTCTCGACGCCATCGCTGATCGGGGCGGCCATGGGCCGCCCTTTTTCATGCCCGATGCCGCGCTCGGCGCCCGCCTGTGCCCGACGCCCTCAACCGCTCGCGATTCTATCCTTTCCTTTCGATGTCGTGCGGCTCCGATCCCAATACCAAAGTCACACCTCTGATCCTGTACGCCTGCCGGTGCGCCGAATCTTCGAGCGTCAGAATCGAAGGGCTTGCAAAATTGGTTTGCTAGTGGTTTTATTATGGTATTGCTTTGGTATTATCAATCGGACCAACCGAGCGACCGGCCCCACGCGCAAGGCCGCCACCGTCCGAGCGCCTGGGAAACACCGGAGTAGAGGAGGAGCAGACCCATGAACAAGCACGCCCGTACCGCCTTCGCCGTGCTGGCCGCGCTAGCCGCCTCGCAGGCGCTGGCCGCAGGCGCCACGCTGCGCATCGAGAGCTGGCGCAACGACGACGCCGACACCTGGAACGACAAGATCATCCCGGCCTTCACCAAGGCCCACCCCGACATCAAGGTGGTGTTCGCGCCGACCCCGCCGGCCGACTACAACGCCAGCCTCAACGCCAAGCTCGCCGGCGGCACCGCCGGCGACCTGATCACGTGCCGCCCGTTCGACGCCTCGCTCGAGATGTACAAGAAGGGTCAGCTGCTGCCGGTCAACGACTTGAAGGGCATGGCCAGCTTCGACGAGATCGCCAGGCTCGCCTGGTCCACCGACGACGGCAAGACCACCTTCTGCGTGCCGCTGGCCGCGGTGCTGCACGGTTTCATCTACAACAAGGACGCCTTCGCCGAGCTCAAGCTGGCGCCGCCCAAGACGCTGCCCGAGTTCATGGAGGTGCTGAAGAAGATCAAGGCCGACGGCCGCTACGTGCCGATGGCGCTGGGCACCGCCGAGCAGTGGGAAGCGGCGACCGTCGGCTTCCAGAACATCGGCCCCGACTTCTGGGCCGGCGAAGCCGGCCGCAAGGCGCTGATCGCCGGCACGCAGAAGTTCACCGATCCGCAGTACGTCGCGGTGTGGAAAGAGCTCGCCGCCTGGGGCCCCTACCTCGGCGACGGCTACAAGGCGCAGAAGAACGCCGATTCGCAGAATCTGTTCGCGCTCGGCCGCGCCGCGATCTACCCGGCCGGCTCGTGGGACATCCCGGTGTTCAACCAGCAGGTGGCGGGTAGCTTCGCCATCGGCGCCTTCCCGCCGCCGCTGCCCAAGGCCGGCGACACCTGCTACATCAGCGACCACACCGACATGGGCATCGGCATCAACGCCGCGTCGAAGAACCCGGAGGCGGCCAAGGTGTTCCTCGAGTGGCTGACCACGCCCGAGTTCGCGGCGCTGCTCGCCAACCATCTGCCCGGCTTCTTCCCGCTGGCCCGGCACAAGATCGCGATCGAAGACCCCGTCGCCCGCGAATTCGCCAGCTGGCGCGAAACCTGCCAGTCGACGATCCGCAACTCGTACCAGATCCTGTCGCGCGGCACGCCCAACCTCGAGAACCAGCTCTGGAACGTCAGCGCCCAGGTCGTCAACGGCACGCTGAGTCCGGAGCAGGCGGCGAAGACGGTCCAGGACGGCCTCGACAAGTGGTACAAGCCGGCCCGCTGAGGAGCGGTCGCACCCACACCGATTCTGTCTGCACGCCTGGCGCCCTCCCCCCGGCGGGGGAGGGCATGCCGAGGCGGCGCACTCTGGGGGACCCCGTGATGATTCGCTCCCGCTTTCCCGTGCACGTGCTGGTGTTCATCGCGCCGGCGCTGCTGATCTACACGCTGTTCATGGTGTACCCGCTGGCCGACTCGATCCGGCTCAGCCTGTACACGCTCGACGAAGCCGGCAAACCGCATTTCGCGGGGCTTGCCAACTACGTCACGATGCTCACCGACCCCGAGTGGTCGGGCCCCTTCTGGAACGCGCTCGGCAACAACTTCAAGTTCTTCGCCATCCACATGCTGGTGCAGAACCCGATCGCGCTGGTGCTGGCGGCGCTGCTGAGCCTGCCGCGGCTGCGGCTGCGCAACACGTACCGGACGCTGATCTTCATGCCGACGATGCTGTCGGTGGTGATCATCGGCTTCGTCTGGCAGCTGATCCTGAGCCCGCTGTGGGGAGTGAGCGCTTCGCTGCTCGACCTGGTCGGGTTGAAGGACTGGTTCGAGCCCTGGCTCGGGCAAGAGAACACCGCACTGGTGACGCTGTCGCTGGTCTCGGTGTGGCAGTTCGTCGGCATTCCGATGATGCTGCTGTACGCCGCGCTGCTGGCGATCCCGGGCGACCTCGAGGATGCCGCGCTGGTCGACGGCGCCAACGCCCTGCAGACCTTCGTCTACGTCAAGCTGCCGCTGATCATGCCCACCGTCGGGCTGGTGTCGATCCTGACCTTCGTCGGCAACTTCAACGCCTTCGACCTGATCTACGCGGTCAAGGGCGCGCTGGCCGGGCCCAACTTCTCGACCGACATCATGGGCACCTTCTTCTACCGCACCTTCTTCGGCTACCAGCTGCAGGCGGGCAACCCGACGATGGGCGCGACGGTCGCGACGCTGACCTTCCTGATCATCCTGGTCGGGCTGGCGGTGTACCTGTTCGGCGTGCAGCGCCGCGTGCAGCGCTACGCGCTCTGAGGAACTACGGTGATGGCAACCCGAATCGCAGACATTTTCCCCGCGCGCAGCGTGGAAAGGGGCAGATCGATGATCCCGAAGCAAGCCTTCGGCGCGGGCGCAGTGCACGCGGTGCTCGGTGCCTACACGCTGATCGCGCTGTTCCCGATCTTCCTGGTGCTGATCAACGCCTTCAAGGGGCGCAAGGCGATCTTCGCCAGCCCGATGGCGCTGCCGGGGCCGGACACCTTCACGCTGGTCGGCTTCGAGTCGGTGCTCAAGCGCGCCGACTTCGGCAACTACTTCGTCAACAGCCTGACCGTGACGCTGGTGGCGCTGGCGCTGGTGCTGGTGATCGGCGCGATGGCGGCCTGGGCGATCTCGGAGTACCGCTTCCGCGGCAACGGCGTGCTGTGGCTGTACTTCACGATCGGCACGATGATCCCGATCCGCCTCGGCAGCGTCAGCATCCTGCAGCTGATCGTCGACCTGGGTCTGGTCAACACGCTGACGGCGCTGATCCTGGTGTTCGTCGCGCAGAGCCTGCCGCTGACGGTGTTCATCCTCGCCGAGTTCATGCGCACGATCCCGCGCGACCTCAAGGAAGCGGCGCGCTGCGATGGCGTCAGCGAATACAGGATCTTTTTCGCGGTGATCCTGCCGCTGATCCGCCCGGCGGTGGCCACCGTCGCGGTGTTCACGATGATCCCGATCTGGAACGACCTGTGGTTCCCGCTGCTGCTGGCGCCGGGTGAAGGCACCAAGACCATCACGCTGGGCGTGCAGGCTTTCGTCGGCCAGTACGTGACCGACTGGAGCGCGGTGCTGGCGGCGCTGACGCTGGCGATCATCCCGATCGTGGTGCTCTACCTGATCTTTTCCCGGCAACTGATCCGCGGCATCACCGCCGGCGCGGTCAAGTGAGCATCCAGGTTCCAACGGTTTTCGAGGATACACGGCCATGTCCGAACTGAAACTGAACGCGATCGGCAAGTCCTACGGCGGCGTCGAGATCTTGCGCGACATCAACATCGAAGTCGCCGACGGCGAATTCGTGGTGTTCGTCGGCCCCTCGGGCTGCGGCAAGTCGACGCTGCTGCGGCTGATCGCCGGGCTCGAGGAGATCAGCGCCGGCGAGCTCGCGATCGGCGGGCGCCGCGTCAACGAGCTCACTCCGGCCGAGCGCGGCATCGCGATGGTGTTCCAGTCGTACGCGCTGTACCCGCACATGAGCGTGTACCAGAACATGGCCTTCGGGCTGAAGCTCGGCCGCGAGGGCAAGGACGCGATCGACCAGAAGGTGCGCCGCGCCGCCGAGATCCTGCAGCTGAACCACCTGCTCGAGCGCAAGCCGGCGGCGCTGTCGGGCGGTCAGCGCCAGCGCGTCGCGATCGGCCGCGCCATCGTGCGCGACCCCAACGTGTTCCTGTTCGACGAACCGCTGTCGAACCTCGACGCGGCGCTGCGCGTGCAGACGCGCATCGAAATCGCCAAGCTGCACCAGGACCTGAAGGCGACGATCATCTACGTCACCCACGACCAGGTCGAGGCGATGACGCTGGCGAGCAAGATCGTGGTGCTGAACAAGGGCCGCGTCGAGCAGGTCGGCGCTCCGCTCGAGCTGTACGAACGCCCGCGCAACCGCTTCGTCGCCGGCTTCATCGGCTCGCCGAGCATGAACTTCGTTCCGGCACGGGTCGAGGCGATCGCCGACCGCGGCATCACCGTCAGCCTGCCCGGCGGTGCGCACGCGACGCTGCCCTGCGCGCCGAGCCCGGCGCGGGTCGGCGACGAGGTGACGGTCGGCATCCGCCCCGAGCACCTGTTCGAGGCCGGTGGCGCCGAGCTGCAGCTGTCGGGCACCGTCGAGGTGGTCGAGCGCCTCGGCGACGTGAGCTACGTCTACTTCCGCCTCGCCGACGGCACCGCGCTGATCGCGCGCGCCGAGGGCACGCATGCGGCGCAGCCGGGCGAAACCGTCAGCGTCGGCAGCCGCGCCGCGCACGTGCACGTGTTCGACGGTGCCGGCGACGCCCTGCCGCGCCTCGACGCGCCGGCGCCGACGCGGCACTGAACTCCGACAGGCCGGCCTCGCTCGACCACCAAGTCCGGAGCTCGACTCGGTAGCGGAGGCCGCCTGTCGGCCACGCCCGAACCGCAGCCGCGCCAGCGACAACGCCCCTCGCCGCATCCGCAGCTCCCGGGGCCGACGCCTCCGCCGTCGGCCCCGGGCCTCTAAAAATCCCTGCCTCGTCGCACAACTCCCTCGCAGGGGCAGGGAGGCCTGTTGTCCATGCAAACGGAAAAACACCCGATGAAGAAGTCCGCGATCGCCCTGGCCGCTGCCGGCGTCCTGGGCGCCGGCGCCGCCGCACACGCCGAAACCACGCTGTACGGCAGCGCCCGCTCCTCGGTGATTTACGTCAACCCCGATGCCAGCGGCCGAACCAGCTACTGGGATGTCGTCAACAATGCCTCGCGCCTCGGCCTCTCGGGCGCCGAAGACCTCGGCGGCGGCCTGAGCGCGATCTACCAGTACGAGTTCGGCGTCAACCTCGACGGCAGCGCCAGCGGCGATCCCTTGAACCAGCGCCAGAGCTGGGTCGGCCTCAAGGGCGGTTTCGGCCAGGCCAGCATTGGTCGCCAGCTGGCACCGATCTACAACGCGATCGGCGCCTACACCGACTTCTTCAACGGCGTCGTCGAAAAGGTCACTTTCGACCGCGCCCTCCCCGACCAGCTCGACTACGGCCTGATCGTCAACTACGACGTCATCCCCCGCAACAGCCTGCGCGCCGGCTGGGGGCGCAAGGACTTCGACGCCGAGGGCGTCGAGGACGAGGACACCTGGGTGGCCGGCTACGAGCACCGCCTGAGCAAGCGCACCAAGGCGTGGCTCGAGTACGGCGACACCGAGGTGCCGGGCTACCTCCCCGGCGGCAACAGCGGCGGCGCGCTGTCGATCGGCATGCGCACGACTTCTGACGCCCGCTCTGTCAGACCTATTCAAATCTATCCACAGGTAGCTCTGATGCTGACTCCCTGCTTCAACGGAGCCGGTTTCGCTCGGGTCTTGCGACCCGAGCCAGAGCCTTCCTCTCCACAGGGTTTTGCGGAAAACCCGCGCGCCTCCCAGGGAAGCGCTGCGCACGGCCTTCGCGGCAGCGTGCGCGGGCACCGCTTGATGGCGATGACGACCGACGAGATCATGCGCTGACGCGGGGCGAGGCTGATCAATAAAATCCCGCCTCGCCCTCGGGTCGGGTCTTGAAGCGCTTGTAGCCCCACAGGTATTGCGCGGGCCGCCAGCGCACCGCGGCTTCGAGGTCGGCGTTCAGCGCCGCGACCGAGGCTTCGAGCGGCTCGCGGTTCAGCGCCGGGTTCATCGCCTCGAAGTGCAGCCGGAAGCCGTGCCCGCGTGGCAGGCGCTCGGCCCACACCAGGAAGGCCGGCGCACCGCTCTTGATCGCCAGCCGCGACAGCAGCGTCATCGTGCAGGCCGGGATGCCGAAGAACGGCGCGAACGCCCCGCCCTCGCGGCCGGGGTCCTGGTCGGGCAGGAGGCCGGCGAGTTCGCCGCGCTTGAGCGCGGCGAACAGCGCGCGCACCCCGCGCTGGTCGGTCGGCACGAGCCGCGCGCCGAGGCGCTCGCGCCCCGCGCGGACGATGGCGTCGATGCCGAGCCGGCTCGGCCGGTACAGGCTGGTGATCGGGTAGTGCGCCGAGACGTACAAGCCGACGACTTCCCAGGCGCCGAGGTGCGGCGAAACCACCAGGACGCCCCTGCCTGCCGCCACCACGGCGCGGAAGGCGTCTTCACCGCGCGCCTCCACGACCGTCGCCAGCATCCGCTCACCAGGCCACAGCCACAGCGCGCCGAGCTCGACCATGCCTTTGGCCATCTCGGCGAGGTTGGCGCGCGCGAGCACGCCCCGTTCCACGGCCGGCAGGTCCGGGAAACAGCGCTCGAGGTTGCGCGCGGCGATGCGCCGCACCGGGTTCGGGATCAACGCCAGCAGCCGACCGAGCACGGCGCCGAGCGCGTGCGCCGCAGGCAGCGGCAGGCGCGCGAGTCCGCGCAGCAGCGCCGTCATCCAGGCCGCGCGGCGCTCGCGGGAGACCAGCCGCCGACTCACTCGTCGTCGAGCTCGAGCTTGCTCGGCGCTTCTGCCCCGCGGCCCCGCTCGACCAGGCTCTCGCGGCGCTGCAGGTAGCCGTCGCGGATCTGGGTGTAGCGATCGACCAGCGCCTCCTCGACCACGCGCTCGTCGCGCAGCAGCCCGGCACGCCTGGACACCACCCTCACGCCCTCGGCCGAGTTGCGCAGCGCGATCGGGCGTGCATCCCAGACCGGGTCGTAGACGAAAACGTCGACGCCGAAGCCGACGGCGTCGCGCACCGTGCTCGGACCGAAGAACGGCATCACGAAGTACGGCCCCGAGTCCACGCCCCAGCGCGCCATCGTCAGGCCGAAATCGGCGGTGTGCTTGGGCAGTCCCATCGGCGTGGCGACGTCGAACAGGCCGAGCAGGCCGAAGGTGGTGTTGAAGACGATGCGGCTGAGGTCCGACAGCGCATCCTCGAGGCGGAACGACAACAGATTGTTGGCGGTGATGACGATGTCGCCGATGTTGCCGAAGAAGTCGCTGACGCGGTTCTCGACCGGGTCAGGCAAGACCGCGCGGTAGCCCTCAGCGATCGGCTTCATCGCATAGCGGTCGATCTTGTCGTTGACGTCGAACATCCAGCGATTGTAGCCCTCGAGCGGGTCGTACACCTCGCCGCTGGCGTCGACGCGCGACGAGGCGCAGCCGCCCAGCGCGGCGGCGAAGCCGGCGCCCAGCAGCAGCGCACACCCGGCGGGCATCCTGTTCTTGTTCATGGCGAATCCCTGGGGAAGTGCAGGACGGATGATTATGGGCGGCATGATAGTCCGCGCCATCGCATGCGGCACGGCAGTATCGGGCTTCACTCGCACCTCGTGCCCATTCAAAGAAGCCGCTCGAGCGCGTGGTGCAGCTCCATGACGTGGTGCGCGTTGGCGCCGAAATCGCCGCGGCCGACGCGCGAGCTCGAGCGCACGTGCAGCTCGGTGCCGCAGTCGGCGAGCACCAGCTTGATCTCGACGTCGTCCTTGAACTTCAGCAGCTGGCTCGTCACCACCGCGTGCAGCGTGTGCTCGGCCGGCTTGGTCTCGACGAGCTCCCAGCCGAGCATGTTGACCACGTGCTCGACGCGCTCGTGCAGCCGCCCGGGCGGCACCCGGTAGCAGCGCAGCTCGAGCTCGGGGAAGACGTGCTGGCGGCGCGTCTCGGCGACGTGCGTGCTCAGGTACGTCCACAGACGCTTGGCGGTACCGGGCGAATCGCCGAGCGGCACACGGTTCAGCACCAGGGCGCCGACGACCAGCGAACCGGCGGCGGCGATCAGCGTCAGCAACAGGTTGGCGATCACGAATTCCATGCGTCTGCGTCCCATGGTGCCCTCGATGAGGCTGCGGCGACGGGCTGCCGCTAGCCGAGATCGCCCCACAGCGCCTGAAGCGCCGCCAGCGCGGCGACGCCGGCGGTCTCGGTGCGCATCACGCGCGGGCCGAGGCGCACACCGATGTAGCCGGCGCCGAACGCGGCGGTGAGTTCGGCGCCGGACCAGCCGCCCTCGGGGCCGATCAGCAGCGCGATCCGCCCCGCGGGTACGGCGATTCCGCGCAGGCCGCAGCCGGCGCCGGGGTCGAGCACCAGCCCACGGTCGACCGGCTGTGCCAGCCAGGTCGCGAGCTCCACCGGTGCGTGAACCTCGGGCACACGGTTCCTGCCGCTCTGCTCGCAGGCGCTCGCGACCACGCCGCGCCAGTGCTCGAGCTTGCGCTCGAGGCGCTCGCCGGCCAGCGCCACCACGGCGCGCGCGCTGAACACCGGCCGGATCTCGGCGACGCCGAGTTCGACCGCCTTCTGCAGCGTGTAATCCATGCGCTCGCCCTTGGACACGCCCTGCACCAGCACCATGGCCAGCGGCGACTCGGCCTCGCGCGCGACGTGCGCGCCGAGCTCGACCCAGGCTTCACGCTTGTCGAGCTCGACCAGCCGCGCCGGATATTCGCCGCCGCGGCCGTCGAACAGCACCAGCGCGTCGTCGAGCTTCAGCCGCAGTACGCGCACCGCGTGCCTGAACGCGGTCTCGCTCAGGCGCAGCCGCTGGCCGGCCGCGAGCGGGCCGGGCTGGTGGAAACGCGGGATGCGCATCACGCCTCTCCGGTCGCTGGGGGCATCGGCCGCGGAGCTTAGCACGCCGTGCTAAGCTCGCCGGCCCGAGAGGAGGTCCCGATGCTCAAGATCGCCACCTGGAACGTCAACTCGCTGAAGGTGCGGCTGCCGCAGGTGCTCGACTGGCTCGCGGCGCAACAGCCCGACGTGCTGGCGCTGCAGGAGACCAAGACGGTCGATGCCGACTTCCCGCGCGATGCGATCACCGCAGCCGGCTACCACGCGGTGTTCGCCGGGCAGAAGACCTACAACGGCGTCGCGGTGCTGAGCCGGGCCGAACCCGAGACCGAGGTGCTCACCGAGCTCCCCGGGCTCGAGGATCCGCAGCGGCGCGTGCTCGGCGTCACGCTCGGCGAACTGCGCGTGCTCGACCTGTACGTGCCCAACGGCCAGGAGGTCGGCTCGGACAAGTACGCCTACAAGCTGGCCTGGCTGGACAGGCTCGCCGCCTGCATCGAGGCGCAGCTCGCGGCGCACCCGAAGCTGGTCGTGCTCGGTGACTTCAACATCGCTCCCGACGACCGCGACGTGCACGACCCCGAGGCCTGGCGCGACGCGATCCTGTGCTCGGAACCCGAGCGCGAAGCGTTTCGCCGCCTGCTCGGGCTAGGGCTGGCCGACAGCTTCCGGCTGTTCGAGCAGGAGCCGGCCAGCTTCAGCTGGTGGGACTACCGTCAGGGTGGCTTTCGCCGCAACCTGGGGCTGCGCATCGACCATATCCTGGTGTCGCCGGCGCTGGCGCGGGTCTGCCGCGGCTGCACGATCGACAAGGTGCCGCGCAAGCTCGAACGCCCCTCGGACCACGCGCCGGTGGTGGCCGAGTTCGAACTCTGAACCCCCGGGCGTCAGCGCACATCGGCCGCGGCGACGCGCCGGCGCGAGTCCCCCTGCCGCGCGGCCAGCGCCGCGCCGCCGACGATCAGCGCGCACGCCGCTACCACTTGCCAGCGCGGCTCGGCGCGGCCGGCGGCGAGCAGCAGCAGCGTCGACAGCAGCGGCGTCGCATACGACAGCACGCCGAGCAGCTGGATCTCGCCACGTTTGGTGCCGTGGTCCCAGACGAAGAAGGCCGCGCCGACCGGCCCCAGCCCGAGCAGCGCGATCGCCAGCCACTGCCGGGCATCGGGCACCACCGTCGCTTCGAAGACGACATGGCAGACCCCGCCGGCGAGCGCCGTCGCCAGGCAGAAGCCGACGACCGCCTCGCTCGGCACCGCACCGCAGCGGCGGTTCAGCACCGAGTAGCCCGACCAGGTGAAGGCACAGCCGAGCGCCGCCAGGTAGCCGGGCAGGTATTCGGCGCGCGGTGCGAACGCCGCGCCGCCACCGACCAGGAGCCAGGCACCGGCCAGCCCGAGCAGCGCACCGATCAGCTGCGGCGCGCGCAGCCGCTCGCCGGGCAGCAGCCCCGAGAACAGCACGATCAGCAGCGGCCACAGGTAGGCGATCAGGCTGGCCTCGACCGCCGGCGCGCGCGCCAGTGCGACGAAGTACAACGCGTGGTAGCCGAACAGCCCGCCGACGCCGAGCAGCCACACCGGCCAGGGCTGACGCAGCGCCCGCCAGGCGCCGCGGCGCGCGAGCAGTGCCAGTCCGAGCGCACCGCCGATGCCGAAGCTCAGCGTCAGCAGCTCGAACGGCGGAATGCCGGCTGCCGAAGTGGTCAGCAGCGCGAGCAGCGACCACATCAGGATCGCGGTCGCGCCGATCAGCGTCGCACGGCGGGCGGAGGTCATGGTCACGGCGCCTCGGGGATGGAGCCGACAGCATAGCCGCCCTCGCCGCGTCCGGTCTTGTCCCGGAGCGCGGCGATCTTGGCCGCAAGCGCGGAATCCGCGCCGGAGCGGCTCCGACCGTGTCGATCCCGTGCGGCTCAGGACCGCTACGGCAGGCGGTCGGCGATGAAGGAGCCGGCGGCCATCGCTGCGACGAAGATCCACGGCTCGGGCGAGCCGATCGCGAGGCTGGCGATCGCCGGCCCCGGGCAATAGCCGGCGAGCGCCCAGCCGACGCCGAAGATCGCGGCACCGATCAGCAGCGGCGCGTCGATGTCCGCCTTCGTCGGCAGATGGAAGCGATCGTCGAGCAACGGCCGCTGACGCTGCAGCACCGCGGCGAAGCCGACCAGCGCCACGCCGACCGCGCCGCCGAGCACGAACAGCAGCGTCGGGTCCCAGCGGCCGGCCAGGTCGAGGAAGCCCTGCACCTTGCGTGGATCGGTCATGCCCGACAGCCACAGGCCGAAGCCGAAGCCCAGCCCGCCGGCGAAGGCCGCGACGATCCGCCAGGCCGCCGTGCCGGCGCGCGGGACGGGGTTCACGTTCGCAGTCGTTTTCATGCATCCACCCCCAGCACGTGCCGCAGCACGTACATCGTCACGAAACCGGTCGCGAGGAAGGTGAACACCGCGACGGCCGAGCGCGGCGAGCGCCGCGCCAGCCCGCAGACGCCGTGGCCGCTGGTGCAGCCCGAGCCGATGCGCGTGCCGACGCCGACCAGCAGCCCCGAAGCCGCGACCAGCACCAGCGGATAGCCTTCGCGCAGCGGCCCGGCGCCGACCAGCACGCCCGACAGCACCAGCCCGGCGAGGAACGCCACACGCCACAGCGTCTCGCCCGGCTGCGGTCGCAGCACGCCGTTGAACAGGCCGCTGATGCCGGCGATGCGCCCGAGCGCGAACAGCAGCCAAGTACTCGCGGCGCCGATCAGCACGCCGCCGACGAGCGCCGGCCAGGCTTGGGCGAGCGTGAAGTCCATGACAGTCACTCCGCCTCGCGCCCGGTGTTGACGCCGAGCACGCCGTAGGCCGGGCACCAGCGCATCAGCCCGGTCGCGAGCGGCACCAGGCCGACCAGCCCCCACCAGGACTGGAAGGCAGCCCCCGCGGCGAGCACGGCGATGCCTGCGGCGATGCGAAGGGTCCGATCGGTATTGCCGACATTGCACTGCATGGTCCACCTCCTGCGTTGGGAACGATCGGTTTCAGTGCGTGTACAGGTTCGGAGTTTGGCCGAAGACTCGCCCACGAGCATGCCGTCCTCCGTCGTCCGGACCTGGATCGTCCCCATGTTCACGCAAGCGGCGATCGGCGTCGGTGACTTTGGTTCCATAGACCGCGGTGCGTGCCTCACCGCCGATTGATCCACGGCAGGGAAAAAACGCTGTGTCCGCGCCAGCATCGGTCGCCAGGGTACAGCCGCCCTCCCACGCGAGCCCATCATGCCGAAGTCTCCCGCACTCCCGCCGATCGTGCTGCTGGCGCTGGCGCTGCTGCCGGCAGGGCTGGCGGCTCCGGGCGCGCTGGCCACGCTCGCCGGCCTCAGCGTGCTGCTCGGCTGGCTGGGCAGCGGGCTGCTCGCCACCAGCCTGCTGCTGATGATCCGCGAACCCTCGGTCGCCGCCCGCTTCGGTGGGCTCGAGCGCATGTACCGCTGGCATCACGCGCTCGGCACGCTCGGCTACATCGTGCTGCTCGCACATCCCCTCGCACTCGCCGGACACCGCCTACCCGCCGGTCCGGACGCGGCCTGGAAGACCCTCGCCCCGTGGTCCTGGTCGAGCGGGCTCGGCTGGCTGGCGTTGCTCGGATTGATGGCCGGGCTTGCCGGCACCTTCGTGCTGCGGCTGCGATACCGCTGGTGGCGCCTCGTGCATGCTGCGCTCGGCGGCAGCGTGGTGCTGGGGATCGCGCATCTGCTGGCGGTGCGTCCTCCCGCCGTCGGCAGCGCGCTGGTGATCGCGCCGACCGTGCTGGCGCTCGGCTGGCGGCTGCTGCGCGCGGATCGCGGTGGCGGCGCACGGCCCTACGAGGTGCATGCGCTCACCCGCCCGGGACACCGAATCGTCGAGCTCACGCTGCGCCCGCTCGCCGAGCCGCTCGCGGTCAAGCCGGGCCAGTTCGTGATGCTGGCGCTCTTCGCCGGCCCCCGCTACCGGGGCTGCGGCGAATACCATCCGCTGACGGTCAGCGGCACCCGCCCCGACGGCTCGCTGAGCCTCAGCGTCAAGGCACTCGGCGACTGCACGCACCGTATCCAGTCACTGGAGCCCGGTGTCGCTGCGCGCATCCAGGGGCCGTTCGGCACCTTTCTCGCCGACCGCACCGAAGCGCCGGAGCTCTGGATCGCCGGCGGCATCGGCATCACGCCGTTCCTGGCCGCATTGCGCGCCGGCCCCGTGATCCGTCCGACCGAGCTGGTCTACCTCGATCGCGATACCGACGCCGCCGCCTACTGCGACGAGCTGCGCGGCTACGCTGAACGCCAGCCGCTGCTGCGTTTCCGACCGCTCGCGCTGCGAGACGATCATGGCCCGCTGCACGCGTTGCTCGAAACCGTGCCGCAGCTGTCCGCGCGGCAGACCTACCTGTGCGGCCCGCCACCGCTCGTCGACGCCACCGTGCGCTGGCTTCGCCAGCGCGGCATCCCCCGGCAGCACATCCACTACGAACGCTTCGATTTCCGATGAACCTAGAAACCGCAGTTGAGGGGCGAGTGAAATCGTCGAAAGCAAGCGCTGGTGCGGGTTTCCGGCCGATTCTGGCAACTGCGGAGCAGTTCGAAATGGGTGAATCGGGGCTGCGTCGATTGCCCTTCAACCTCAAGCACTTGGCTCACTTTCGGCGTCGCAACTGCGGTTTCTAGGATGAAAGCCGTCTACGTCACCGCCACCGCGATCTTCTGGCTGGTCATCGTCGCGCTCGGCGGGGCCGCCCTTTGGCCTCCCGCCAGGCACATGGCCGCCGAGGCGACCGATGAGAGGCGCTTCACGCTCGCCGAAGTCGCCAGGCACGGGCGGGTGGACGACTGCTGGATGGCGATCCACGGCCGGATCTACGCGCTCACCGATTACCTGCCGCAGCACCCCACTCGCCCCGAGGTGATCGTGCCCTGGTGCGGCAAGGATGCAAGCAGGGCCTACGACACCAAGAACCGCAACCGACCGCACTCCTCCGATGCCTCGGAACTGCTGCAGCGCTACCTCATCGGTACCGTCGGGAACTAGGGCGGCACCCGCCGATTGCCGAAACCGGGCGGGCGCGCCGTCAGCGCGGCTCGAGGTGGCGGTGCAGCGCCTCGACATCGAGCACCGCGATCTGGCCGCGCTCGAGCCGTACCCAGCCGTGGTCTTCGAAGCCGCGCAGCAGACGGCTGACGATCTCGCGCACGCTGCCGAGCTCGTCGGCGAGCTGCTGGTGCGTGGCGCGCAGCAGCGGCGCGCCCGCGAGCAGGCGCCGCGCGAGGCGCTGGTCGAGCTTCTGGAAGGCGACCGCCTCGACCAGCGCCATCACCTCGATCAGACGCTCGGCGAACAGCCCGAACACGAAGCGGCGGAACACGTCTTCGTGCATCAGCAGGTGCTGGAACGCCGCCGGCGGCAACAGCGCGACGCGCACCGGCGTCTCGGCGATGCCGGTCGCGGGGTAGCGCACCGCGCCGAGCAGGCAGGCGCTCGACAGGATGCATGCCTCGCCGGCGCGCACGTGGTACAGCGCGATCTCGCGCCCGCTCGGCGCGAGCCGTACCACTTTGACCGCGCCTTCGAGCAGCAACGGAAACTGGCCGCAGGGCTTGCCCGGTTCGAACATCACGGCTCCGGCCGCGACTTCGGCCACCTGGGCGTGGGCGAGCAGGGCGCGCCCTTCGGCGCCCACGCCGGCGAGCGCGGGAAAGCGCTCGAATAGCTCGGCGATCGGCATCGGCACGATCAGCGCCCTTGCCTGGCGCGCCGGCGCAAACCGGACACGGCAGCGGCCCTCAGCGATCCAGCAGCAGCGCCATCGCGCCGATCAGCACGAAGCACAGCGCCGCGGCGGCGAACACCACGCCGAAATGGCCGCGACGGTGGCGCCGCCCCAGGCTGGCCGCGATGCCGTGCACGCCGATCGCACCGGCGATCGCCACCGCGCCGGCGGCGAAGCGCTGCGGCAGCGTCAGGTCCGGCAGTAGCGCGACGAACAGCAGCGCGATCAGCAGCGTCACGCTGCCGGTGATCTGCAAGCGCACGCGCCAGGCGTTGCGCGCCTTGCTGGTCGACGGCCGGCGGGTGCCCAGCCCGGCGCCGGTCGGCGCGCGCGCCGCCGCCGTCGGCGGGCGGAGATGGAGGGGCTGCGGCCCGCGCAGCACGCGCCGACCCAGCCCGGCGAGCACCCCGGCGCCGAGCACCAGCCCG
>JBDHRG010000069.1:0-17310 GCA_039807445.1 Candidatus Competibacteraceae bacterium | reverse complement strand
CGTCGCGCACGGACTATTCGCCGAGGCGATCCGGCGCCTGCACACGGATCGCTGGTCGAGCTGGCAGGGGCCTGAGCCGCTGACCGGAGGCGGACCCCTGGCTTTCTTGACCCGGATCAATGTGTTCGCACGGTGATCGACGTAGTTTGCAAATCGTTGTGACGGACAGCCCGATCCACGCCGGCAGGTGGATGCTCCGCGGGTAGGTCCACGCTGCCGCCCCGTCGTGAAGACCCGCGATGACGAGGAGGATGGCCATGTCGCTGGTGAAGTGGGATCCCTTCCGCGAGCTCGAAGAAGTCTCCGATCGCCTCAACCGCCTGTTCGGCCGCCCGCTGGCCCGGCGCGGCGAGGAAGCCATGGCCGTGGCCGACTGGGCGCCGGCGGTCGACATCAGCGAGACCGACGCGGCATATCTGATCAAGGCCGAGCTCCCCGAGGTCAACAAGGACGACGTCAAGGTGTCGCTCGAGGGCGGCATGCTGACGCTCCAGGGCGAACGCCGCCAGGAGAAGGAAGAGAAGGACACGCGCTACCATCGCATCGAACGCGCCTACGGCAGCTTCCTGCGCAGCTTCCAGTTGCCCGACAACGTCGACCCGGCCAAGGTCGCCGCCGAGTTCAAGGACGGCGTGCTCGCCGTCACCCTGCCCAAGACCGAGCGCTCCGAGCCCAAGACACGCCGGATCGAGGTCAGCTGAGCAGCATCGGCGCGGGCGCCACGGTCGCAAGGGCAGATGTCCGCGCCGCCACCTCGAGCGGGAACTTTTCGGTTTGCCGACCAGCGGAGGTCACGGAGATGGAAAGGAACGACGATGCAGGGGCCGAAGCGGGCCTGAGCGCCGAGCGCGAAGGGTGGGTGCCGTGGCTGGAAGGCTGGCGGCAGCTCGAGCAGATCTGGAACGTCGCTGGCGGAGCGCAACCGGGTCCGTTCGGGCTCGTCGGCGATCAGATGTCGGCGCTGCTCGAAGCCCAGGCGGGCTGGCTGCGGACCTGGAGCGAAGTCTGGAACGGCGGCGAAGGCAATGCGCTGTCCGCCGTGCTCGAGTGGAACCGCCAGCTCGCCGAGCAGCAGGAGTTGCTGCGGCGCCAGATCTTCGATGCCTGGCTGGAGAACACCCGCAGCCTCGACTGGAACCCGTGGGAGCGCTCGATCCAGCAGGCCTTCGGCGCACTGCAGCAAGCGTTCGGCCGGGCCACGGGTCTCGCGCCGTCCCAGCCCGGCGCCGAAACCGGCAGTCGCCGCGTCACCCGTGCCGCGGAGCGGTCCGCCTAACGCCGGCGGTCGAGCGGCCGGATCCGGCAGGAGATACCGATGCTGACTTACGCGGATTGCCTCGAGCTCTGCGAGCTGAGCGAGGACACGATCGAAGCCATCGCCGAGCACGAGCATCTGCCGGAGATGGCCGCGCTCGGGCTTGGCCATCACCTGATCCATACGCCGGACGGCATTCGGGTGATCGAATCGATGTTGCGCGACGACCTCGTGCAAGCCCGCAACCTGGGCGATCTCGCGCACGTCGCGCGGCTCGAACTGACGCTGGAGCATTTCGTCGCGGCGCACCCCGAGCCTCGCCCGCGGGGCTAGCGGCCGGCACTCGCCGCATCGCCTTTGCACTAGAGCGCCGCGCAGTGGCTCGCGGCCAGCGCGAGGTAGGTCCGGGCACGCTCGATCCACCTGGCGCGCTCGGCACCGCAGTCGTCGATATGCCAGACCGCCAGCCGGGCCCGCAGCGTGGCCCGGTAGGCCTTGTAGAAGCGGACCAGCCGGGGCGGCGGGGCGTCGCCGAGGGCTTCGCGGTAGGCATCGAAGACCACCTCGCCGACGAAGGCCGCGCCGGCGCATTCGCATTCCATCGCCAGGAAGGCGAGCTCGTCGGCCGGATCCAGGATCCTCAGCGCGCGGTTGAATTCCAGGCAATCGATGAACGCCGGCGCCTGCCCGAGGCAGACGTGCTCGGGGCGCAGGTCGCCGTGACCCTCGACGATCCTGCGCTCCGCGACACGCCACTCGAGGATGCGCGCGTCGCGCTCGGCAAAGGCCAGCTGCATCGCCGTGATCGGCTGCAGCACATCCGCGTCGATCCCGTACCCGGCGCTCGAGAGCACGCGGTGATTGACGCCGACAGCGCGCACGAAGCGTTGCCGATAGGCCGACGGATCGATGGCGATCGGACGGGCCCGGCGGTAGAAATCGGCCAGGACCCGGGTGAAACGCCGAATATCGTCCTCGCCGATCTGCCCCCGGGCGATCGCCTGGTCGAGCATCAGTTCCCGCGGAAGCCGGCGCATCTTGACCAGCCACTCCACGGGTTCGCCGTCCCCGCCCAGCCGCAGCCCGGCTCCCGGTGCAAGGGTCAGCGGCACGACGCCCAGATAGACGTCGCGGGCCAGGCGCCGGTTCAGGCGCACCTCCTCCTCGCAATCGAAGCGCCGGGCCTCGAGCGTGCCGAAGTCGAGGAAGCTGTAACGGACCGGCTTCTTGAGCTTGTAGGCGTGACGGTCGGTCAGAAACACCCAGGCCATGTGCGTCTGCACCGCCTCCACCGCGCGGGGGTTCTCCGGATAGCTGTCGGGACGGCTGAGATAAGCCACCTTCGCCTGCAGATCCATCGTGTCGCTCCGCTGCCGGGCCGGTCCCTCTAATGCGTAGCGCATTGCGGCGACGGCGCGGCGTCACGGTCGGCGTGCGGTACCGACACCGCCGGCTGCGAATTTTGACAAATCATCGCGCGCTCCGGGACTGCCGGCGATGATCCGCGTCATCGTCGCCGCAGCGCCGCTCCCCGGTCTGGCGCGCCAGCGCCAGGGTCCGCAGCCGCGCCTCGACCCGCTGGTTGACGCTGCCCAGGGGGAAGCTGCCGTCGGCGCCGCGCTCGCCGGCCTCGAGCCCGGTGAGCAGCGCGATCGCCTCGTCGACGTCGGCGACGGCGTAGACGTGGAAGCGCCCGGTGGCCACCGCCTCGACCAGTTCGGGGTCGAGCATCAGGTGCTGGACGTTGGCGGCGGGAATGACCACGCCCTGCGAGCCGTCCAGGCCGGCCTGCCGACAGACCGCGAAGAACCCTTCGATCTTGTCGTTGACCGCGGCGATCGCCTGGATGCGGCCATGCTGGTTCAGCGAGCCCGTCATCGCCAGCGACTGCCGCAGCGGCACCTCGGCGATCGCCGACAGCAGCGCGCAGAACTCGGCCGCCGAGGCGCTGTCGCCCTCGATCGGCCCGTAGGACTGCTCGAGCACCAGGCTGGCGCGCAGCGACAGCGGCCGGTCGGGCGCGTAGCGGGCACCGAGCAGGCTGGTAAGGATCAGGACGCCCTTGGCGTGCAGCGGTCCGCCGAGCTCGGCCTCGCGCTCGATGTCGACGACCTCGCCTTCACCGAGGCGTGCCGTCGCCGTCACCCGCACCGGCTTGCCGACGCGGGCGTCGCCGGACTCGAACACGGCGAGCCCGTTGATCTGGCCGATCGCGCAACCGGCGGTGTCGATCAGCACGGTACCGCGCCGGATCGCCTCGAGCACGCGCTCGCCTGCCAGTCCGCGCCGGCGGCGACGGCGTGCGAGCGCCTCGGTGAATGCCTCGGCATCGACGGCAGCCGCACCGTGTTCGCCGGCGACGAAGTCGGTCTCGCGCAGCAGCTCGACGAGCTCACCGAGGTGCAGCGACAAGCGCTCGGCGTCCTCGGCGCGGCGGGCCGCCTCCTCGATCACCCGGGCCACCGCAGCCGCGGCGAAGGGCTTGAGCCCCTCCCCCGCCACCAGCGTCGCGACCAGCCGCGCGTACAGGCGCTGCGATTCGGGGGTGCGCGGCAGGTCCTCCTCGAGCGGGGCACAAACCTTGAACAGCGCGCGGAAGTCGGGGTCCTGCTCGCACAGCAGCTCGTAGAGCCCGGCGTCGCCGAGCAGCAGGACTTTGAGTCGCAGCGGGATCGGCTCCGGATCGAGCGATACCGTGCTGACCTGGCCGTAGACCTCGCCGGGAGCGAGCACGCGGATCGCCGCCGAGCGCAGCGCACGCTTCAGCCCGTCCCAGGCATCGGGGTGACCCAGCAGCTGCGCCGCCTCGAGGATCAGGTAGCCGCCGTTGGCCAGATGCAGCGCACCGGGGCGGATCAGCGTGAAGTCGGTCACCAGGTTGCCGGCTTCGACCAGGTATTCGAGGCGTCCGAGCAGGCTCTGGTGCAGGGGGTGGTCTTCGAACACCAGCGGCGCGCCGCAGCCGGGGACCCGGCTGACCAGGACGTTGACCCGATAGCGGTGCGAGCGTGAGGGCTCGATGCGGTCCTCCTCCTGCGGCAGGAAGTCGTCGACGTGGCCGAGCACGTCGGCCTGGACGGCATCGAGGTAGACGGGCAAACCCGGGCAGTCGGCGTAACGCGCACGCAGTTCGCCGATCCGCGGTTCGACCACGCGCCGCGCCATGCCCGCCTTCAGTGCGCGCAGCCGCTCGCGGTAGGCGCGCCGCTGCTGCGGCTGGGCATCGAGCTCGGTTTCCAGCGCTGCGCGCAAGTCCGCGAGGCTGATCTCGAGAGCCCGACGCCGCGCCGGCGGCAGTGCCTCGAACGCGCTGTCGGGCATCGGTTCGCCGTCCTGCAATGCCACCAGCGTGAAGCCCTCGTCGGTTTCGAGCAGCGCGATCCCCACGGCGCGGGCGCGCTCACGCAGCGTGGCGAGGCGTGCTTCTTCGCTCTGCGCGAAACCGGCCTTCAGCGTCTGCAGCCGCGCGCGGTACTCCTCGCCCTCGAACAGCGCCGGCAGTGCCTCGCCCAGCTCGTCGACCAGCTCCGCCATGTCCCGGCGCAGCACCGGACCCTGCCCCGGCGGCAGGCACAGCGCCCGCGGCTGCAACGGTTCGTCGAAATTGTGCACGTAGACCCAGTCGGCAGGGGTCGGATCGGCCGCGGCACGCCCGCCGAGGACCCGGCGCGTCAGGCCGCGCTTGCCGATGCCGGTCGGTCCGAGCACGAACAGGTTGTAGCCCTCGCCGCGCATGCGCACGCCGAAGTCGATCGCCTCCAGCGCGCGCGCCTGCCCGAGCAGCGCCGGCAAGGGCTCGAGCTCGGCGGTGGTGGCGAACCCCAGCTCGGCAGGATCGGCGCGACGGCGCAACGCACCCTCCGGCAAACGCTCTGCAGACACGATTCCGTCCTCCTGATGGTGCGGTTCGCCGCGGCGACGCCGGGATTATGTATCCTGCCGGGCGCGACGGCGGCGGCGGAGGTCGACTTGCCCGAACGGCGCGCTATCGCGCTATTGGGTACGGCTGAACCGCACCGAGCATCCTGCCCGCCGAGGCCCGGCCCATGGAGCCACGATGACGCGCTGGCCGGGCTCCGGATCGCCGTTCGCGCCTCGGCCGAGGCGCTGCGTACGCTGCCCCTCTGTGGAAGCGGACATTCGTGATGCCGTTGCGCCCGGCGTTGCCGCGCGCCCACTCGACCAGACCGGGGCCGCCCTCGACGCCGACCACTTCGAACGCGCGCCGCGCCAGCGGCAGCGTGAAGTTGCCCAGCCCGCAGAACAGGTCGAGCACCTTGTCCCCGGGACGCGGATCGAGCAGGGCGAGCGCGTGTGCGACCATGCGGCGGTTGATCGAGGCGTTGACCTGGGTGAAGTGCCAGGGCTCGAAGGCGAGCTCGACGCCGTAGTCGGGCAGGCGGTAGCCGGGGGCCCGACGTCCTCGGGCCAGATCCGCTGCGTGGTCCCGGACCCGCCGGGCTGCAGGTAGAGGCGAGCGTGCCATGCCGGTGACCCTGGAAACGTCGTCCCGGGCGCGGGGTCGAAACCGCCCAAGGGTACGGAGCGGCGCGAAAAACACAAGCGGGACGCGCGCTCCCGGCAGGCGCCAACCGCGGCGATGTCAGCATCGCGGCGCGGGCAGCCGGCGGCGCACGATCCGCTTGCGCAGCTCCTCGAGCACGACCATCGCCGCAGCGAAAAGAGCCGCACGGAACCAGACCTCGGCCGGCAGCGGCGCGGTGCCGAACAGCCGCTGGCCCAAGGGGGTGTAGACGATCGCGAGGATCACCAGCAGCTCGACGGCCAGGCCTACGAACAGCAGGGGATTGCCGCGCAGGCCGTAGCGCGCGAGCGAGGCGTGCGGGTGGCGGCACAGCACCAGGTTGGCGACCTGCGCCAGCACGATCGCCGTCAGGCAGGCCGTGGTCGCCTCGAGGTAGAGCGGATCGCGGCCCGCCAGCGGCTCGCCGTAGCGCCAGCCCGCGCCCTCCAGCACGAAGAAGAAACTCGCCAGCGCCGCGACCGCCTCGAGCGGTCCGAGGAACAGGTAAGCGCGGGCGAGCAGCGGTCCGTTCAGCAGGCGCTCGCCGCGCGGGCGCGGCGGCTGGCGCATCAGCTCACGGTCGGGGGGCTCGGCGCCGAGCGCGAGCGCCGGCAGCATGTCGGTGCCGAGGTCGACCGCGAGGATCTGGATCACGGTGAGCGGCAGCGGGATGCGCAGCAGCACGAAGGCCAGGTATGGGACGATCTCGGGGATGTTCGAGCTCAGGATGTAGCTCAGGAACTTGCGGATGTTGGCGAACACCGCGCGCCCTTCCTCGATCGCGTTGACGATGCTCGCGAAGTGGTCGTCGAGCAGCACGATGTCGGCGGCCTCCTTGGCCACGTCGGTGCCGATGCGGCCCATCGCGATGCCGATGTCGGCCCGCTTCAGTGCCGGGGCGTCGTTGACGCCGTCGCCGGTGACCGCCACCACCTCGCCGCGCCGCTGCAGCGCCTCGACGATCCGCAGTTTCTGCTCGGCGGTGGCGCGCGCGCAGACCAGCTCGGGCGCCGCCAGCGCCGCCTGCAGCTGCGCCGGCGTGCAGCGGGCGATCTCGCCGCCGCGCAGCAGCGCCGGCCGCTCGCCGCGCACCAGCCCGATCTCGCGCGCGATCGCGAGCGCGGTGTCGGGGTGATCGCCGGTGATCATGATCACCCGCACGCCGGCCTCGCGGCAGCGGGCGACCGCCTCGGGCACCTCGGGGCGCGGTGGGTCCTCGAGGCCGACCAGGCCGTCGAGCACCAGCGCCGCCTCGGCGGCGGCCTCGCCCTCGGCGAGCACGCGGTGTGCGAGCGCCAGCACGCGCAGCCCGGCGCGGGCCATCGTGCGCTGCGCCGCGACCAGCGCGGCGCGGCCGGCCTCATCGAGCGGTCGTGCGCGCCCCTCGAGCCAGACCTCGGCGCACAGCGGCAGCACGGTCTCGGGTGCACCCTTGCAATGGAGGACGCGCTCGCCGTCGGTTTCGACCACGACCGACATGCGCTTGCGCTCGGTGTCGAACGGCAGCTCGTCGACCAGGCGCAACCGCGTCGGCGCGCAGCCGCTCGCGCCGGCCCACTGGTACAGCGCGAGCTCCATCGGGTCGCCGAGCGGCGGGGCGCCGTCGGCGCGCGGCTTGAGGTCGTGGCACAGGCGGGCGGTGGCGAGCAGCCGCGGGTGAGCGCAGGCCGGCGCGGCACCGGCCGTGGTCCAGTCCTCGGCGGCGTGGAAGGCCCCGCCCGCATGCACGCGCCGCACCGCCATGCGGTTCTGCGTCAGCGTGCCGGTCTTGTCGGAGCAGATCACCGTGGTCGAGCCGAGCGCCTCGACCGCGGGCAGGTGACGCACCAGCGCGTTGCGCCGGGCCATGCGCTGGGTCGCCATCGCCAGCGACAGCGTTACGGTCGGCAGCAGCCCCTCGGGGACGTTGGCGACGATGATGCCGATCGCGAACATCAGGTTGGCGAGGAAGGGCAGGCCCATCCAGTGGCCGATGCCGAAGAACACCACCCCCAGCCCGGTGGCGAGCAGCGCGACCAGGCGCGAGACGCGGGCGATCTCGCGCTGCAGCGGCGAGGGAGTTTCGCCGGCGGTCTGCGTCAGATGGGCGATGCGGCCGAACTCGGTGTGCATGCCGGTGGCGTGGACCAGCGCCCGGCCGCGGCCGGCCACCACCAGCGTGCCGGCGAGCAAGAGGTTGGTCGCGGTGAGCGGGTCGGTGTCGGCGCAGGGCTCGGCCGAGCGGGCCATCGGCAGCGACTCGCCGCTGATCGTGGCGGTGTTGACGCGCAGGCCGAAGCCTTCGAGCAGCCGGCAGTCGGCCGGCACTTTGTCGCCCTCCTCGAGCAGGATCACATCGCCGGGCACCAGCGCCTCGGCCGCCAGGGCATGCACCTGGCCGTCGCGCAGCACCCGCACCTGCTGCGGCAGCAGCGCGCGCAGCGCCGTCAGGGCGCGCTCGGCGCGGTATTCCTGCCAGAACGAGAAGGCGCCGTTGACGAGAACGACACCGACGATCGCCAGGCCCAGCTCGCGCATGCCTTCGCCGGGGCCGTAGGCCTCGGCGATGAAGGCCAGCCCCGCGGCGATCCACAGGATCAGCGCGAAGAAGTGGGTGAACTCGCGCAAGAGGCCGAGCAGCAGCGGCTCGCGCGCGGGGGCCTCGATGCGGTTGGGGCCGTGGTGCTGCAGGCGGCGGGCGGCCTCGGCCGCGGCGAGCCCCTGCGGCGTCGACTCCAGGCCGGCGATGGCCTCCTCGGTGGAGACGCGGGCGATGGTGGGGTTCATGGCCGCAGTCTCGACCGCCGGACACCCGACACAGCGTAGTGCGGGAACCCGCACGCCGCCATGGCGCCGGTCATCGTGCCGGGCCGCGATCGCCTGCTCGCGCCATCGCGACGGTGGGTGAACCTCAGATCCCTGGGCAGGCCCTCGTCGGCGTCCAGCGCGGTCGGGCCGCCCGGCAGCCCGGAGGGCGTGCCTGCGCAGACTATCTATGCTTGCCCCACCGGCTGGGCAGGAGGAGGAGCGCATCATGGATCTCGCCTTTCCGGGCGCGGCGCGCGAAGTCGCCGGCTCGTGCTACCTGCTGCGCACGGGGGGCCACCGCCTGCTGGTCGACTGCGGCCTGTTCCAGGGCGGGCGCGACGAGGCCGAGCGCAACGCCGCCGAGTTCCCGTTCGATCCGGCGGCGATCGACGCCGTGATCCTGACCCGCGCCCACCTCGACCACGCCGGCCGTCTGCCCTTGCTGTTGAAGCGCGGCTTCGCGGGGCCGATCTACACGCGCCCGGCGAGCTGCGAACTGTGCGCGATCCTGCTCGAGGATTCGGCCGGCATCCTGGGCAGCGAGGCCGAGTGGAGCAGCCGCAAGCGCGAGCGCAAGGCGCAGGACACGATGACCGACCGCGGGCTGCGCGTGCTCGCCCTGGCCTGGTGCGAGCTCGGCCCCACGGACGACAACCGGGCGCGGCTCGAGGAGCGGCTGGTCTTCACCGGCCTCGCCGGGCTCGAGGATCCGCAGCGCTCGCTGGCATCGACCGGGCTGCTCGGCAACCGCCTGATCCTCGGCGGCGTCGCGCTCGAGCTGGCGTTGCTCGCGCTGTTCGTCTACACCGGTTTCGGCAACACGGCGCCGGGCACCGCCCCGCTCGAGGCCGGCGCGCGGCTGATCGTGCTGCCCTTCGCGCTCGGCATGGCGGTGCTGGAAGAAGCGCGCAAGTGGCTCGCGCGACGTGCAGCCCGCAGGCGGGAGGAGACGTGATGACACGCGAGGTGACCGAACCGACGGGCGCACGCACGCGGCTGCGGCTGCAGCGCATCGGCGTCGACACCTACCAGGAGTCGGTCGTCTACATGCGCCGCGACTGTGCGGTGTGCCGGGCCGAGGGCTTCGAGGCGCAGTCGCGCGTGCAGGTCAGCGCGCAGGGACGCAGCATCGTCGCGACGCTGAACGTCGTCACCGACGAGTGGCTCGGCCGCGACAGCGCCGGCTTGTCGGAAGCCGCCTGGCGGCGGCTGGGCGCGGTCGAAGGCACGTACGCGAGCTTCGGCCACCCGCCGCCGGCCGAATCGCTCAGCGTGCTGCGCGCCAAGGTCTACGGCCGCACGCTCGACGAGGCGCAATACCTGTGCCTGATGCGCGACGCGGTCGCCGGCCGCCTGTCGGACATCGAGCTCGCCGCCTTCGTCACCGCCTGCGCCGGCGAACGCCTCGGCATCGAGGAGAACGTCGCCTTCACGCGCGCGATGGTCGCCGCCGGCGAGCGCCTGCACTGGGACCGCGCCCTGGTGCTCGACAAGCACTGCGTCGGCGGGCTGCCCGGCAACCGCACCACGCCGATCGTCGTCGCGATCGTCGCCGCCGCCGGCCACTTGATCCCCAAGACCTCGTCGCGCGCGATCACCTCGCCGGCCGGCACCGCCGACGCGATGGCGACGCTGGCGCCGGTCGAGCTCGACCTCGCCGCGATGCGCCGCGTGGTCGAGCGCGAGGGCGGCTGCGTGGTCTGGGGCGGCGCCGTGGCGCTGAGTCCGGCCGACGATGCGCTGATCCAGGTCGAGCGTCCGCTGGACTTCGACAGCGACGCGCAGCTCACCGCCAGCGTGCTGTCGAAGAAGGTCGCTGCCGGCGTCACCCACGTGCTGCTCGACCTGCCGATCGGCCCCACCGCCAAGGTCCGCAGCGTCGAAGCCGCGCGCGCGCTCGGCGCGCGGCTGACCGCCGTCGGCCGGGCGCTCGGCCTGGAGGTCACGATCCACCTGTCCGACGGCAGCCAGCCGGTGGGCCGCGGCATCGGACCGGCGCTCGAGGCGCGCGACGTGCTGCGGGTGCTGCGCGGCGAGCCCGACGCGCCAGCCGACCTGCGCGAGCGCGCGCTCGACCTCGCCGGCAAGGTGCTCGAGCTCGCGCCACCGGCCGTACCGGGCAGCGCCCGGGCGCGTGCCGCACAACTGCTCGCCGACGGCTCGGCCTGGCGCAAGTTCCTGGCGATCTGCGCGGCGCAGGGCGGTTTTCGTGAGCCACCGGCTTCGCGCGAGCGCCACCAGGTACACGCGCCACGGCGCGGCGTGCTGCAAGCCTTCGACAACCGCAAGCTGGCGCGACTGGCCAAGCTCGCCGGCGCTCCGCGCGCGCCGGCCGCCGGACTCGAGCTCCACGCCCACCTCGGTCAGCCGCTCGATGCCGGTGCGCCGCTGCTGACGCTGCACGCCGAGTCACGCGGCGAGCTCGCCTATGCGCTCGGCTACCTGCACCAGCATCCCGAGATCGTCGTCGTCGGAGAGCCGACATGAGTGCCCCGCGGCTGCTCGCCTTCCCCGGCATGGAGCCGCTGTGCGCCCGGCTCGCCGCCGGGCTCGGCGCCGAGTGCGGCACGCTGCGCTGGCGCCACTTCCCCGACGGCGAATCGCTGGTGGGCGTCGGCGGCGACTGCCGCGAGCGCGAGCTGGCGCTGGTCTGCACGCTGCGCGACCCCGACCGCCTGGCGCTGCCGCTGCTGTTCGCCGCGCGCACCGCGCGCGAGCTCGGCGCGCGCCGCGTCGGGCTGGTCGCCCCCTATCTGGCGTACATGCGCCAGGATGCGCGCTTCCATCCCGGCGAGGCGGTCAGCGCGCCGCTGTTCGCCGGTTTCCTGGCATCGGTGTTCGACTGGCTGGTGACGGTCGACCCGCACCTGCATCGCAACGCTTCGCTCGAGGCGATCTTCACGATCCCCGTGCGCTCGGTCTCGGCGATGCCGCTCGCCGCGGACTGGATCGGCGCGAACGTCTCCGACCCGGTGCTGATCGGCCCGGACAGCGAGAGCGCGCAGTGGGTGCACGCAGCCGCCGCGCGGATCGGCGCGCCGGTGCTGGTGCTCGACAAGCGCAGGCTCGGCGACCGCGAGGTCGAAGTCTCGCTGCCCGACCGCGATGCGGTGCACGGCCACACGCCGGTGCTGGTCGACGACATCATCGCCTCGGGGCACACGCTGATCGAGACGCTCGCCCAACTGCACCGCCTGGGGCTGCCGCCGGCGGCGTGCGTCGCCGTGCACGGCGTCTTCGCCGGCGACGCCTACCGCGAACTGCTGGCCGCCGGTGCCGCCCGCGTCGCGACCAGCAACACCGTGCCGCACCCGAGCAACGCCTTCGAGGTCGCCGCGGTGTTGCTGCCAGCGGTCGAGGCCATGCTGCGCGGCGCCTGACGCTGCGTGGAATTGATCCGCGTCACGCGGCCTGCGCCGCGAAACGGCTACAAATGCCGAGGCGGGCAGGCACCGGGAGAGACACGTTGAGCGACGTTACCGTGGAAGCTGCGCACGATTACCCGCTGGACCGCATGGTCCACGCCGCGATGGCGCGCGCCACCGCCGGAATCTCGCCGGCGGCGCTGCTGCTGGCCTGTGCCGACTGGCTGTTCCACCTCGCCATCGCGCCCGAGAAGCGGCTCGAGCTGACGGGCAAGGCGGCGCGCAAGGCGCTGCGCCTGGCGACCTACGCCTGCGGCAAGGCGCTCGACCCGACGCTCGCGCCGTGCATCGCCCCGCTGCCGCAAGACACGCGCTTCGCCGCGCCCGAGTGGAATGCCTGGCCGTACGACCTGCTGCACCAGGGTTTCCTGCTGGCGCAGCAGTGGTGGTGGGCGGCCACCACCGGCGTGCGCGGCGTCTCGCGGCACCACGAAGAGGTGGTCTGGTTCACGGCACGCCAGTGGCTGGACGTGTTCTCGCCGTCGAACTTCCCGCCGACCAATCCGGAGGTGATCCGGGCGACGCTCGAGGAAGGCGGCGCCAACCTGGTGCGCGGCTTGTGCAACGCCGTCGAAGACGCGCAGCGCGCCCGCCGCGGCGACAAGCCGGTCGGCGCCGACACCTTCGCGCTCGGGCGCGACGTCGCCGCGACGCCGGGCAAGGTCGTGCTCCGCAACCGCCTGATCGAGCTGATCCAGTACGCCCCGAGCACCGCGCAGGTCCACGCCGAGCCGGTGCTGATCGTGCCGGCCTGGATCATGAAGTACTACGTGCTCGACCTCACGCCGCACGACTCGCTGGTCAAGTACCTGCGCGACCACGGCCACACCGTGTTCATGGTTTCGTGGAAGAACCCGACCGAGGAGGACCGGGATCTGGGCATGGACGACTACCGCCGGCTCGGCGTGACGGCGGCGCTCGAAGCGATCCGGGCCATCGTGCCGCAGCGGCGTGTGCACGCGGTCGGCTACTGCCTCGGCGGCACGCTGCTCGCGCTCGCCGCGGCCGCGATGCGCGGCACCGACGACGCGGGCCTGCAGAGCCTGACGCTGCTGGCCGCGCAGACCGACTTCGACGAAGCCGGCGAACTGATGCTGTTCATCGACGAGAGCCAGCTCACCTATCTCGAGGACATGATGTGGTCGCAGGGCTACCTCGACACCGGCCAGATGGCCGGCGCCTTCCAGCTGCTGCGCTCGAACGACCTGATCTGGTCGCGGCTGGTGCGCGACTACCTGCTCGGCCGGCGCCAGCCGATGAGCGCGCTGATGGCGTGGAACGCCGATGCCACGCGCATGCCGTACCGCATGCACGCCGAATACCTGCGCCACCTGTTCCTCGACAACGACTTCGCGCACGGCCGTTACGAGGTCGACGGCCGATCGATCGCGATCACCGACATCCGCGTGCCGATCTTCGCCGTCGGTACCGAGCGCGACCACGTCGCACCGTGGCGCTCGGTCTACAAGATCAACCTGCTGTCGGACACCGACGTCACCTTCCTGCTGAGCAGCGGCGGCCACAACGCCGGCATCGTCAGCGAACCGGGCCGCCCCGGCCGCCGCTACCGCATCGCGACCAAGCGCGAGGGTGAGTGCTGCTACCTCGACGCCGAGACCTGGCTCGCGAACACGCCGGTCCGGCAAGGCTCGTGGTGGCCCGAATGGCAGGCCTGGCTGGCGGCGCACGCCTCGGGCCGCGCGCAGGCGCCGGAGCTCGGCGCGCCCGATCGGGGCTACCCGCCGCTCGGCGATGCGCCGGGCACGTACGTGCTGCAACCCTGAGCACCGGCACGGGACGAGGCTCGAACGCCGACGGGAGCATCCGGGATCAACCCCGCTCCTCCAGCCGCCGTCCGGCGCGCGACAGCGCCCACGACAGCACGCCGTAGATGCTGCCGGCGAACAGATAGGCTTCGGCCGAGAAGCCGAGCCAGCGCGGGTCGCCGAGCGCGGCGCGGGTGGCGGTCATCAGGTCGAACAGGCCGATGATCAGCACCAGCGAGGTGTCCTTGAAGGTGCCGATCGCGATGCCGGTGATCGCCGGCAGGCTCGCGCGCAGCGCCTGCGGCAGGATCACGGTCGCGAGCGCGCGGCGCTCGCCCAGCCCCAGCGCGGCGGCGGCTTCGTACTGGCCGTCGGGGATCGCCTGCAGCCCGCCGCGGATCGCCTCGGCCAGGTAGGCGGCGACGAACAGCACCAGCGCGAGCTGCGCGCGCGCCAGCTTGTCGAGGCCGAAGCCGGGCGGCAGCAGCAGCGGGAACATCGTCGAGGCCATGAACAGCACGCTGACCAGCGGCACGCCGCGGATCAGCTCGACGTAGCCGGTCGCGAGCAGCCGCACCACCGGCAGCGGCGAGCGCCGGCCGAGCGCGAGCACCAGCGCCAGCGGAAAGGCGCCCGCCAGCCCGATCACGGTCAGCAGCAGCGTCAGCGGCAAGCCACCCCAGCGCGACACCGGCACCGGCGCCAGCCCGGCGCCGCCGGCGAGCAGCCAGGCATCGAGCGCGAGCACCGCGGCCCACGCCCCCCACAGCGGCCGGCGCCGCCAGACCGCGGCGGCGGCCACGGCGGCGAGCAGCCCCATCGCCAGCGCCGGACGCCACTGCTCGCCGGGCGGATACAGCCCGAACAGGATCAGCCGCCATTTCTCGCCGACGAAGGCCCAGCACGCGCCGACCGCGGCGCGGCAAGCCTCGGCGTCGCCGCCCCAGCGGGCATCCCACAGCGCCCAGCGCAGCAGACCCGGCAGCGTCCAGGCGAGCAGCCCGAGCAGCACCAGCGACAGCGTCGCCTCGCGCGGGCTGGCGAACCAGCGCCCGCGCCAGCCCCCGCCGCTCACGCCTGCCCCCGCAGCGCGACGCGGCGGTTGTAGACCTCCATCAGCGCCGCGACGGCGAGGCTGACGCTCAGGTAGGCGGCCATGATGATCGCCACGCCCTCGATCGCATGCCCGGTCTGGTTGATCGCGGTGTTGGCGACCGAGACCAGGTCGGGGTAGCCGATCGCGACCGCGAGCGAACTGTTCTTGACCAGGCTCAGGTACTGCCCGGCGAGCGGCGGCACGATCACGCGCAGCGCCTGCGGCAGCACCACCAGGCGCAGCGCCTGCCCGGGTTTCAGCCCCAGCGCGGCGGCCGCTTCGCGCTGGCCGGCGGGCACCGCGTCGAGCCCGGCGCGGACGATCTCGGCGATGTAGCTCGCCGAGTACAGCGTCAGCCCCAGCCCGAGCGCGGCGAACTCCGGGCTCAGCACCAGCCCGCCGACGAAGTTGAAGCCGCTCAGCGCGGGCAGCGTCCAGGCGCCGAGGCCGCCGGCGGCGAGCCAGGCGGCGAGCGGCGGCGCCAGCACGAGCGCGACCATCGCCACACCGCGCCCGCGCCGCCCGCGCCGCCACCGCCCGGCGGGCAGCGCCGCGGCGAGTCCGGCCAGCAGCCCCCAGCCGGCCGCGGCCCAGGCCGGGTGTGCGCCCGGTGCCGGCAGGAACAGCCCGCGTCCGGACAGGAACACGCCCGGCAGCGGCTGCCAGGCCTGGCGCGGCGGCGGCAGGGCTTCGGTCAGCAGCGCATACCAGAGGAACAGCTGCAGCAGCAGCGGCACGTTGCGCAGCGCCTCGACGTAGGCGCGCGCCAGGCGTGCGGCGAGGCGGTTGCGCGCGCGCAAGCCGATGCCGACCAGCGTGCCGAGCAGCGTCGCGCCGAGCAGCGCCGGCGCGGCGACCTTGAGCGTGTTCAGCAGCCCCACGGCCAGCGCGCGCAGGTAGCTGTCGCCGGGGCCGTAGGCCAGCGGGCTTTCGGCGATCGCGAAGCCGGCCTCGCGGCCGAGGAAGGCAAAGCCGCCGCTGACGCCCTGCTCGGCGAGCTTCAGCGCGGCGTTGTGCCCGAACCAGGCGAGCCCGCCGAGCACCAGCGCGAGCAGCAACGCCTGGCGCACGCAGGCCGACACCGGCGACGGCCGCCACGGGTAGCTGCGGTGACGGGCCGGCATCGGCGCGGTTCAGCGCGCCGGGATCGCGTACAGCAGCCCGCCCTGGGTCCACAGCGCGTTCGGACCGCGGTCGAGGCCGAGCGGGCCCTGGATGTTGCGGGCGTAGATTTCGCCGTAGTTGCCGACCTGGCGGATGACGTTGAAGGCCCAGTCCTCGGACAGCCCGAGCGCCTGGCCCAGCCCCGGGGTGCGGCCGAGCAGGCGCTTGACCGCCGGGTCTTCGCTCTGGTCGCGCCGCTCGGCGACGTTGGTCGCGGTCAGCCCCAGCTCCTCGGCCTCGACGGTGGCCGTGGTGGCCCAGAACACCACGTCGTGCCATTCCGGGTCGCCGTGGCGTACCGCCGGCGCCAGCGGCTCCTTGGAGATGGTTTCGGGCAGGATCAGGTAGTCGTCGGGCTGGCCGGCCATGGTCTTGCGGATCGAGGCCAGCCCCGAGCGGTCGGTGGTGTAGGCGTCGCAGCGCCCGGCGAAGAAGGCCTTGTTCAGCTCGTCGAAGTTGTCCATCACCACGGGCTTGAAGCTCATGGCGTGCGCGCGGAAGAAGTCGGCGACCACCTGCTCGGTGCTGGTGCCGCTCTGCACGCAGACGGTGGCACCGTTGAGCTGCTTGGCGCTGTTGACGCCCAGCGCCCTGGCGACCATGAAGCCCTGGCCGTCGTAGAACACCACCGGGCCGAAGGCGAGCTTGAGGCCGGCATCGCGGCTCAGCGTCCAGGTGGTGTTGCGCGCGAGCATGTCGATCTCGCCCGACTGCAGCGCGGCGAAGCGCTGCTGCGCGTTCAGCGGCACGAACTCGACCTTGGCGGCGTCGCCGAAGGTCGCGGCGGCGACCGCACGGCAGACGTCGACGTCGAGCCCGGCCCAGCGCCCCTGGCTGTCGGGGCTGGAGAAGCCGGGCACGCTGACGTTGACTCCGCAGCGCAACACACCGCGCTTCTTGACGGCGTCGAAGGTGTCGCCGGCGTGCGCGGCGGGAGCCGCGGCCAGCGCGGCGAGGCTCGCGGCGGCGGCGAGCACGGTGATCGGGGTCTTCATCCGGCTCGGTTCTCCACGTCGGTCACTGACACCCGAAGCACTGTAGCACGCGCCCCGGCCGCAGCCGGCGATCGTCGCCCGCTCGGGCAGGCGCCGCCGCCGTCGATTTATCACCTCGATTTCGCCTACTGTTACGTCCATGGCGCGGCCGAACCGCGCGGCGCCGATGCGGCGCTCCCGTCCACAGCGGCATTCCAGGGGGAACGAATGATTTCCAGCGTGAAGACGGTCGCCGAGCCGGCGGCTCCGCTCCAGCCACTGCCGAGCACCGCGCCGATCCCGCCGGCGCCCGAACCC
>JBDHRG010000325.1:0-2698 GCA_039807445.1 Candidatus Competibacteraceae bacterium | reverse complement strand
GCTGCTGTTCGTGCTCCGCCTGCTGCTCGATCCCTGGGTGCTGAGCGGTTTTGCTGCGGCCTTCCTGGCCTCGGGGACGTGGATGGCGGCGATGACCCGCTTTCCACTGAGCCACGCGTATCCCTTCATGAGCCTGAACTTCGTGCTCGTGGTCGCGCTGAGCGGCTGGCTGTTCCACGAGCCGATAACCGTTTACAGGCTCGTCGGCCTGGGGTTGATCATCGCCGGCCTCGCCATCGGCAGCCAGGGCTGAGCGGCCCATCTGTGGAGCAGGGAGAACAACGATGCAGATTCCGTTCAACAAGCCGTACATGACCGGCAAAGAGTTGTGGAACATCGCCCAGGCGCATGCTGCCGGACACCTCTCGGGGGACGGCGCCTTCACCCGGCATTGCAATGCCTGGCTCGAACGCCGCATCGGCTGCCGCCGCGCGTTGCTGACGCACTCGTGCACCGCGGCGTTGGAGATGGCGGCGATCCTGGCCGACATCGGCCCGGGCGACGAAGTGATCATGCCCTCGTTCACGTTCGTTTCGACCGCCAACGCTTTCGCGCTGCGCGGCGGCGTGCCGGTGTTCGTCGACATCCGTCCGGATACGCTGAACCTCGATGAGCGCCTGATCGAGGCGGCTATCACGCCGCGTACGCGTGCGATCGTACCGGTGCACTACGCCGGCGTCGGCTGCGAGATGGAGGTGATCCTCGACATCGCCCGGCGTCACGGCTTGCTGGTGATTGAAGATGCCGCGCAGGGGATCCTGTCGACCTACGCCGGACGGCCGCTGGGCAGCTTCGGCCAGCTCGCGGCACTGTCCTTTCACGAAACCAAGAACGTCATCGCTGGCGAGGGCGGTGCGCTCTTGATCAACGATCCGGAGCTGATCGAGCGCGCCGAGATCATCCGCGAGAAGGGCACCAACCGCAGCCAGTTCTTCCGTGGCCAGGTGGACAAGTACACCTGGGTCGACGTCGGTTCCTCGTACCTGCCGGGCGAGATCATCGCCGCTTTTCTGGCGGCGCAACTCGAAGACGCCGACGCGATCACGCGCCGGCGACTGGCGATCTGGGACCGCTACCATGCCGCGTTCGCGCCGCTGGAAGCTGCCGGTTTGGTGCAGCGCCCGGAGGTGCCGCTGAACTGCGTGCACAACGCGCACATGTACTACCTGCTGCTGCCCTCGCTGGCGGCGCGCACCGCCTTCATCGAGCGGCTGAAGGCAGCGGGCATCCAGTCCGTGTTCCACTACGTGCCCTTGCACGAGGCGCCGGCCGGCCGCCACTACGGCCGTGCCAGCGGCGAACTGCCGGTGACGTGCGAGCTCAGTGACCGCCTGGTGCGCCTGCCGCTGTGGCTGGGGCTGGAGGAGCGCCTCGACGAGGTGATCACCGCGGCGATGGCCGCGCTGCGCTGACAGGGGCGATTCACGATGAGCGCCATCCCGATGTCTGCCGTCCGTGCCGCCGGTGAGCCCTGGGTGGCCCGCGACCGCATCGCGCTGCTCGCGCTGCTTGCGCTCGCCACGCTGGGGCGTGCGGCGTTCTTCACCGGCTATTTCGGCTCCGACGAAGTCACGTACACCGGGGCAGCGCTCGATATCGTACGCGGCGAATGGTCGGCAGCGAACTACATCGGGTCGCTGCGCTATGGCGTCAACCTGCCGATGGCGCTGGCGATGTGGGCGCTGGGGCCTGGCGTGTGGAGCGCAGGGCTGTGGGGGTTCCTTTGCTCGGTGGGGGAGGTTGCGCTCGTCTTCGTCGCTGCGCGCCTGCTGTGGGACACGCGCACGGCTTTCTGGGCAGCGCTGGTGCTGGCGCTGCTGCCGCTGCACGTGACCCTGGCCGGACGGCTGATCGCCGATGCGCCGCTCGGTTTCGTCCTGACGGCGAGCATCGTGCTGTTCCTCGCCGGCGAGCGTTCGGGGAAGGTCCGTCACTATGTCGCCGCCGGCCTCGCTGCGGGCCTGGTGTTCTGGATCAAGGAAGTCGTGCTGGTACTGTATGCCGGCTTCTTCGTGTTCTACGCGCTGTGGTTCAGGCGCCTGGGCCGGCGCTGGCTGTGGATGAGCGCGGCGGCCACCGGCATGGTGCTCGCCAACTGCGTGCTGATGTGGGCCGTCAACGGCGATCCGCTGCACATCTTCAACGTGGCGCGCGCCTCGATGGCCAGTTTCAGTGTTTCGTCGAACTTCGATACCGGCGCCGGCTACTATTTCCGCTACCTGCTTGTCGACGTGCGCCACACGTGGCTGCTCGGCGGGCTCGCGGCCGGCGGGCTCGGGCTCGCACTGTGGCGTGCACGCCGCGCGCGGCGCTGGGACGCGGGCACGAAGTTCGCCGTGCTGTGGGCGGTGGCGCTGGTGGCGATCTTTTCCTTTGCCGTCGTCGGGCTGAATCCGCTGAAGCTCGTCTCCAAGCAGACCAACTACATGGCGATCTTCCTCGCGCCGCTCGCGCTGCTGGCCGGTTACGCGCTGGCGGCCGTCGGGACCCGGGTGCGGACGCTGCTGCTGCTGGCGTACATCCCCGGGGCTCTGGTGCTCGGAGCGCTCGAGCAACAGGCGACTGCCGTGTTCACCGCCAACAGCAAGGCGTTCCGGGCCTTCGTCGAGGCACATCCGCACGCGCGGGTGTACGGCACCACCAACAATTATCGGGCCGTGCAGTTCTTCGGCATGCTGGAGGGCCGGCCCAGGGCCAC
>JBDHRG010000324.1:0-2705 GCA_039807445.1 Candidatus Competibacteraceae bacterium | reverse complement strand
GCGCAAGAGCCAATACCGAACGATCTGGGTTTCCGACGTCCACCTCGGCTTCAGGGATTGCAAGGCGGCGTTCCTGCGGCGTTGGTGCATGAATCAGCGTAACCCACTGATTTCAAATGAATTTTATCAAACGCATTCACAATGTAACTAATTGATTTATAAGTGAAATTTTGATTCATGCACCAACGCCCGTTCCTGCTCGACTTCCTCGAAGCGTAACTGTTCAGCTAGGGGGGATTGACAAGGCGGACCAACGGCGACCAAAGAGCTTTTGATGCACTTTCAGTCTGACAGACTGTCCTTATACTGACCATCAGTTATCAAAAGCTCTTGATCTACTGCTCTCGCTATTTGTCAAGTCCCCCCACCTGTACAGTTACCTCGAAGCCAGCTCATGCGAGCGGCTTTACCTGGTCGACGACATCATCGACCTGTGGGCGCTCGAACGCGGGCGGGCGCTGGCTGGCGGCGCAGGGACGCGTGCTCGCGCACGTGCTCGATCGCGCCGCCAACGGCACGCGCGTGGTCTACGTGCCCGGCAACCACGATGCGACGGTGCGCCCCTATGTCAGCCATGCCTTTGCCGGCACCGCGATCGAGCCCGAACGGGTGCACGAGACCGCCGACGGCCGCCGTCTGCTGGTGGTGCATGGCGACGGCTTCGACTTGGCGTGCAGCCGCTGGCTCGGCGTGGTCGGCGACCTGGGCTACGATGGGTTGCTGTTCCTCAACCGCTGGGTCAACCGCGCGCGCCGCAGCGTCGGCCTGCCGTACTGGTCGCTCGCCGCCGAGCTCAAGGCGCGCATCGGTCAGGCAGCCGAGTTCATCGCGCGCTTCGAGGCCGCCGCAGCGCGCGAAGCTGCCACGCGCGGCTTCGAAGGCATTGTCTGCGGCCACATCCACAAGCCGGCGCTGGCGCGGATCGAGGGCGTGCTCTACTGCAACACCGGCGACTGGGTCGAGAACTGCACCGCGCTGGTCGAGTACCACGACAGCCGGTTCGAGATCGTCCGCTGGGCCGACGAAGCCGGCGTGCTGCACCATGAGCACCCCCACGCCGGCGGCTGGCAACCGCTGCCGGCGCGCACCTCGGCCGAACCGTGCTGGGGCGACTGGAGCCCGCTCGCCACCGGCACCCGCGGCTGGCCGTTCGGGCGCTGATCGCGCATCACCCTGCTGCATCCGGCCTAAGCTCTCCCGACGTAAACCCGTGCGAGCCGACCCCGGCTCGCCTGGCACCACCGGAGGAGATCGACGATGAACAGCACATCCCTCAGCGCCCTCGCCCTCGCCGCCGCCGTCGGCAGCGCCCTCGCCCTCGCCGCCGCGCCGGCTTCGGCCGCCGACCAGGAAAAGTGCTACGGCATCGCCAAGGCCGGTCAGAACGACTGCGCCAGCGCCAGCAAGGCGCACTCGTGCGCGGGCCAGAGCAAGGCCGAGTTCGACGGCAAGGACTGGAAGACCGTCGCCAAGGGCACGTGCATGCAGATGGGCGGCAAGCTTGAGCCCTTCGAAGGCAAGGGCTCGCCCAAGGCGATGTAGGACGGAGGGGCCGCGCGATGTCCGCCTCCGCCCCGATTCCGGCCCGCGCCGGGATCGGGTTGCGCCATCCGCACGTCGCCGAGCTCCTCGAGACGCGCCCGTCGGTCGCCTGGCTCGAGGTGCACAGCGAGAACTACCTCGGCGACGGCGGCGCGGCGCGGGCCGCGCTCGAGCGGCTGCGCCGCGACTACCCGCTGAGCGCCCACGGCGTCGGCCTGTCGCTCGGCTCGGCGCAGGGGCTGGCCCGCGACCACTTGGCGAAGCTGCGCGCCCTGTACGACCGGCTCGAGCCGGGGCTGGTGTCCGAGCACCTCGCCTGGTGCGTAATCGACGGTGCCTACTACCCCGACCTGCTGCCGCTGCCGTACACGCGCGAAGCGCTGGAGGTGGTCTGCCGCAACCTCGACCGGGCACAGTCGGCGCTCGGCCGCCGGCTGCTGCTCGAAAACCCGTCGACCTACCTGGCCTTCGCCGAAGCCGAGTACGACGAGCCCGGCTTCCTCGCCGAAACCGTGCGCCGCAGCGGCTGCGGCCTGCTGCTCGACGTCAACAACATCCATGTCAGCGCCCGCAACCACGGTTTCGACCCGCGGGCCTACCTGGCGGCGGTGCCGTGGGCCGCGGTCGGCGAGATCCACGTCGCCGGCCACGCCGTGCGCGGCGATCTGCTGATCGACGACCACGGCGCGCCGGTCGCAGGCGCAGTCTGGACCCTGCTCGCCGCGGCGCTGGCGCACCGCGGGCCGGTGCCGGTGCTGCTCGAGCGCGACACCGCGATCCCGCCGCTGCCCGAGCTGCTGGCCGAGGCCGCGCGTGCGCAGGCGCTGCTCGACGAGGTACGCGGCGATGCCGCTGCTCGACTTCCAGCGTGAGTTCGCCCGCGCGCTGCGCGGCGAGGCGCACGGCTTCGATCCCGAGCGGCTGCGCGTGCACCGCGACACGGTGCTCGGCGGCTGGCTCGGCGCGCTCGGGGGCGCGTTCCCGGTGCTGCAGGCGCTGCTCGGTGGCGAAGGCTTCGGCGCGCTGGCGCTGGCCTTCGCCGACACGCACCCGCCGCGGCAGCCTTCGCTGTTCGCGTTCGGGGCGGACCTGCCCGCTTTCGTCGCCGCCCACCCCCTCGGCGCCGAACTGCCGTACCTCGCCGACCTCGCCCGGCTCGAATG
>JBDHRG010000068.1:0-17384 GCA_039807445.1 Candidatus Competibacteraceae bacterium | reverse complement strand
GTAATCCGCGGCGAACAGCCGCGGCCTCATTGAAGCCGCAGGTCCTCGACGCCGTGCTTGTGCGGGTGGCGCGTAATCCGCGGCGAACAGCCGCGGCCTCATTGAAGCAGGTCGGGGCGGCGCACCAGCTCGCCGAGTTGGCTCGTAATCCGCGGCGAACAGCCGCGGCCTCATTGAAGCAACGCTTCCAGTACCGCGTCCATCTTCAATCCCTCCGTAATCCGCGGCGAACAGCCGCGGCCTCATTGAGGCTCCGGTAGCTCCGCCTCCTCGGTCTGCTGCTGCGCGAGGGCAGCGGCGCTGTGGGCGCGGGCCTGGGCTGGGCGGCGCTGTCCACCAACCTGGTGCCGGTGATCCTCGGCAACCTGGTCGGCAGCAGCCTCGTCAGCCCTTGACGCAGATCAGCGGCGTCAGCCGTGCGACCTTGCGCGCGAGTTTCGCCTGCGCCGCGGCTTCGACGACGGCGCCGACGTCCTTGTACGCTGCGGGCGCCTCCTCGGCGACGCCGCGCAGCGAGGGGCTGCGGATCAGGATGCCGCGCGCGCGCAGCGTGTCGACCACTTCGCGCCCGTGCCACTGCCGCAGCGCCTGGTGGCGGCTCATCGCGCGCCCGGCGCCGTGGCAGGCGGAGGAGAACGACGCCGCTTCGCCCCCGGCGGTTCCGGCGAGCACGTACGAGCACGTGCCCATGCTGCCGCCGATCAGCACCGGCTGGCCGACGGCGCGGTACTCGGGAGGCAACGACGGATGGTCGGGACCGAAGGCCCGGGTCGCGCCCTTGCGGTGGACGTGCAGGCGACGGCGGTGGCCGCCGACCTCATGCTCCTCGAGCTTGCAGGTGTTGTGCGACACGTCGTAAACGATCGTCAGCTCCGCCCCCGGCAGGTGCTGCGCGAAGGCCCGGCGCGTCAGCTGCGTCAGCACCTGGCGGTTCGCCAGCGCGCAGTTCATCGCGGCGCGCATCGCACCGAGGTACTCCTGCCCCAGCGGCGAGGCGATCGGCGCGCAGGCGAGCTCGCGGTCGACGAGCTCGATGCCGAAGCCGGGCGCGGCGGACACCATCCGCTTCAGGAAATCGGTGCCGATCTGGTGCCCGAGGCCGCGCGAACCGCAATGGATGCTGACGACGACCTCGCCGCGGCGCAGCCCGTAGCTCGCCGCGGCGGTTTCGTCGTAGACCTCGGCGACCTCCTGGACCTCGAGGTAATGGTTGCCCGAGCCGAGCGTGCCGACCTCGTCGCGCTGGCGCTTCTTGGCCTGCTCGGAAACCTGGCCGGGCTGGGCATCGGCGATGCAGCCCTGCTCTTCGATGTGCTCGAGGTCGGCGCGGCTGCCGTAGCCCCGCTCGACGGCCCAGCGTGCGCCGCCGAGCAGCATCGCGTCCATCTCGCGAGTGCCGAGGCGGATGCAGCCGGTGCTGCCGACGCCGGCAGGGATCGCCTGGAACAGGGCGTCGGCGAGCGCGACCTGCACGGCGCGCAGCGCCTCGGCATCGACGCCGCTGCGCAGCAGACGCACGCCGCAGGAGATGTCGAAGCCGACGCCGCCGGCGGAGACGACGCCGCCCGCTTCGGCGTCGAACGCCGCGACGCCGCCGATCGGGAAGCCGTAGCCCCAGTGCGCGTCGGGCATCGCCATCGACGCCTTGACGATACCGGGCAGCGCGGCGACGTTGCAGACCTGCTCGTAGACCTTCTCGTCCATGTCGCGCACCAGGGTCTCGTCGGCGAAGATCAGCCCGGGGACGCGCATGCGCCCGCTCGGGGCGATCCGCCATTCGAATTCGGAAACGCGTTGCAGCTTCGAGGTGTCCATGCGACCGCCTCCCGCTAGACATCGACCACGCACTGCGCGACCCAGCCGCCGTCGGCCTGCTGCGCGACCCGCAGCTCGCACAAGGTGGCGCCCTTGATCTCCACCGCCGGCTGATGGCGCGCCACGTCGACCGCTTCGCCCCGCGCCACGGCATCGAGCCTGCCGTCGGCGAGCGTGACGCGGAACTCCGAGAACAGCATCGAGCGGACCGCCATCTCGTAGATGATCGCATCGAGCCACGCGACGAGCAGCATCTCGTCGTCGTCGGCCTGCGCCCGCAGCGCGACGGCCTCGCGCGCGCGGACCGTCGCCGGATCGGCGACGACCGCCGTCAGCGCGAGCGCGGCCTGGGCGAAGGCTTCTTCCCGCGTGCGGCCGATGCCGCGCACACCGATGTCCGAGGCATGGGGGAAGTGCTCCCAGTGGGGGCGCCCGCTCATTGGCGCTTCGCGCCGGACCGGATCGGCATCAGCGTCCGGGCTGATCGTCTTCGTCGTCCGTGACCGGCTCGGCGAGCACGCCACGCTCGACGTAGGTCCCTTCTTCGAGCGTCCACAGGATCAGTTCGTCCCCGTGCTCCGAGAGCAGCCTGTGGGGTTTGGCGACATCGTGCTCGATGCTGTAGTCGACGATCAGGCGCGCCTCCTCGACGCTGCTGACCTGTGTCGTGACCTCTTCGCCGTCCCTGATCATGACCAGTTTCATCGGTGCCTCCCCGAACCTCACGCTGCGGCGGTGTGCCGGGAGATGGGCGCCCCGAGATGCCTTCGGTTCCTGCCGGGGCGAAGCCGGCAGTTCCCGGAATCGCCAGGGGTGAGGGGTTGCCTTGCCAGGAGCCCCGAAACGCAACCATCCGGCCGCCCGCTGATTGTAGACACGGACGGCAGCGCCAGGTGCGCGCTTTCGCCGCAGCGCGATTCCGGGGTCGGGCTAGCCGCGTGCTTCCAGGGGCGGCGTTTCCTCGGCCGCGCGCGGGCCCGGCGCATCGACCGCCGCCCCCAGGCATGCGTCGATCTGCTCGCGGTACAGCGTTTCGTGCGCTTCGAGGCTCGCGATCAGTCGCTCGAGCTGGGGCCGGCAGCGGGTGATCACCGCCTCGGCGCAGCCTTCGGCCTCGAGCAGCAGCTTGCGCACTGCCTCGTCGACGACCCGGGCCGAGGTCTCGCTATGGCGGCGCGGCTGGGCGATCTCGCGCCCGAGGAAGGGGTGGTCTTCGCTCTCGCGCAGGTCCACCGGGCCGATCTCCTCGGACATGCCCCAGCGCGACACCATCGCGCGCGCCAGCGCCGTGGCCTGATGGATGTCGTCGTCGGCCCCCGAACTGACGCTGCCGAGCAGCAGCTTCTCGGCGGCGCGCCCGGCCAGCGCCACCGCCAGCCGGTCCAGCAGGTATTCCCGCGGCAGGGTGTGGCGCTCCTCGGCGGGCAGTTGTTGCGTGCCGCCCAGGGCGCGTCCGCGCGGGATGATGGTGACCTTGTAGAGCGGGTCGGTATGGGGCAGGAAGTGGGCGACCAGCGTGTGCCCGGCCTCGTGCACGGCCAGGCGGTGGCGCTCCTGCGGCTGGATCGCCAGGGTGCGCGCAGTGCCCAGCAGCAGCTTGTCGCGCGCCTCGTCGAAATCGGGGGCGCTGACCCGATCGCGTTGCCCGTGCACCGCGAGCATCGCCGCCTCGTTGACCAGGTTCTTCAGGTCGGCGCCGGAGAACCCCGGTGTTCCGGCGGCGAGCCCGTCGAGATCGACGTCCTCGGCCAGCGGCACCTTGCGCGTGTGCACGCGCAGGATCGCTGCCCGGTCCTGGCGGTCGGGCAGGTCGAGCGTGACGTGCCGGTCGAAGCGCCCCGGGCGCAGCAGCGCCGGGTCGAGCACGTCGGGGCGGTTGGTCGCGGCGAGCACGATCACGGCCTCGTGGCCGGCGAAGCCGTCCATCTCGGCGAGGATCTGGTTCAGGGTCTGCTCGCGTTCGTCGTGACCGCCGCCGAGGCCGGTGCCGCGCGTGCGGCCGATGCTGTCGAGCTCGTCGACGAAGATGATGCTGGGGGCACTCTTCTTGGCGGCCTCGAACAGGTGCCGCACCCGCGAGGCGCCGACGCCGACGAACACTTCGATGAATTCGGAGGCGGAGATCGAGAAGAACGGCACGCCGGCCTCGCCGGCCAGCGCCTTGGCGAGCAGGGTCTTGCCGGTGCCCGGAGGCCCCATCAGCAGCACGCCGCGGGGCACTTCGGCGCCGAGTCTGGCGTAGCGCTCCGGTGCGCGCAGGAAATCGACCAGTTCCTGCACTTCGCGCTTGGCGGCGTCCTGGCCGGCGACATCGGCGAAGCTCAGCTTGGGCACCTCGGCGCGTTTCGCCGAGGACTCGAGGAACTTGCCGAGCCCGGCCTGGCCGCCGACGTTGCCGCTCATCCGCCGCAGGAACCAGGCGTAGACTCCGATCAGCACCAGCCAGGGCAGCATCGCGAGCACCAGCGAGCCCACGCCCGTGCTGTCGGCTTCGGCGACGCGGATCCTGACCCCGGCCTGCTCGAGCGCCGGCAGCAGCGCCGGGTCGCCGAAGACCGGGACCTGGGTGCCGAAGCGGCTGCCCGGCTTGCCTGCGGGACCGATCGGCGCCGGCTCGCTCAGGCTGCCGTCGATGCGCTCGCCGTGCAGCACGATCTCGGCGACGCTGCCCTGGGACACCAGGCGCTTGAACTCGCTGTAGGGGATTTCGTGGGCTTGCTCCGGCGCCTGCTGCGAGAAATGCAGCAGAGCCAGCATCAGTATCATCGCTGCGGCCCAGCCGAGCAGCCACAGCGGGGAGGGTCTTGGCGTGTCGGCCATTTTCGGGCCTCCGGCGAGGGTTGCCGACGCGCATCCGCCGCCGCTCGGAGCACCGCGGCGTCGCGCCGGTCGCCCGCAAGCGTGGCTCGCTTCGTGCGTTCGATCCAGTGGCGGCGAAGTCTCGACGCCGGGCTGGCGCCGAGCGCCCGGGCCTGCACCGCCTCCGGCAGTATGGCGGGGCGCGGAAACAGGAGCCACAGTGTTGCGCAGATGCCCCTGGGTTTCACCCACGGGCGGGCGTTCCGATCACTGTGCAGGAGGACACCATGTCGAGCGATCCCACCGGTGCCTGGCCCGCGGGTTTCGTCTGGGGAGTCTCCACCTCGAGCTACCAGATCGAAGGCGCCGCAGCCGAGGACGGCCGCGCGCCCAGCATCTGGGACACGCGCTGCCGCATCGCGGGCAAGGTCGCCAACGGCGACAGCGGCGACCTCGCCTGCGACCACTATCACCGCTATCCGGAAGACATCGCGCTGATGCGCGCACTCGGCGTCGATGCCTACCGCTTCTCGGTGGCCTGGCCGCGGGTGCTGCCGCGCGGGCGCGGGGCGGTCAACCCGAAGGGGCTGGACTTCTACGAGCGGCTGGTCGACGCGCTGCTCGCCGCCGGCATCGAGCCCTGGCTGTGCCTCTACCACTGGGATCTGCCGCAGGCGCTCGACGACCTCGGCGGCTGGACCCGCCGCGACAGCGCCGGCTGGTTCGCCGACTACGCCGCGGTGGTGGCGCGGTGCCTCGGCGACCGCGTCACGCGCTGGGCCACGTTCAACGAGTTCTCGGTGTTCACGCTGTTCGGCTACGCGATCGACTGGGGCGCGCCGGGCATCGCCGACCGCGCCGCGCACCTCGCGGCGATCCATCACGTCAATCTCGCGCATGGCGCCGGTGTCGATGTGCTACGGGCGCTGGTGCCGGGGGCTTCGATCGGCGCGATCCACAACCGTCAGCCCGTCTGGCCCGAGCGCGACACCGCCGAAGACCGCGCCGCCGCCGCGATGCTCGATGCGCACTGGAACCTCGCCTTCACCGAGTCGCAGCTGCGCGCCGCCTACCCGGCGGCCATCGCCACCGCGATCGAGCCCTGGGTGCTCGCCGGCGACCTGGCGCGCATCTGCCGTCCGCTCGACTGGTTCGGGCTGAATCACTACGGTCCGATCTTCGCCAAGGCCGACCCGGCCGGGCTGTGGGGCTTCGGCTGGGGCGAGGCGCCGGCGGACGCACCGAAATCCCCCATCGGCTGGCCGATCTACCCCGAGGCCTTCGGCGAAGTGCTGCTCGAGCTGAGCCGGACCTACCGCCTGCCGATCTACGTGACCGAGAACGGCGCCGGCGGCCAGGATGCGCCGAACGACGCCGGCGAGGTCGACGACCAGGCCCGCATCGGCTACCTCGATGCCTACACCGCGGCGCTGCGCGAGGCGGTCGCGGCCGGCGCCGACGTGCGCGGCTACTTCGTCTGGTCGCTGCTCGACAACTTCGAATGGGGCGCGGGCTATGCCAACCGCTTCGGGCTGGTGCACGTCGACTTCGCGACCCAGCGCCGCACCCCCAAGGCTTCGGCGCGCTGGTACGCGGACCTGATCCGGCGCGCGCGCAGCGGCTGAGCGGCGGGGCCGGGTCTCATGGTTGCTGCGGCTTCGCTTCCTCGATCAGGGCGCCGCCCGCGGTCGGCACGACCACCAGCCGGCGACCGTAGAAGTCGGTGAGCACGCCTTCCTCGCCGATCGTGACCACGGTCGCGTCGGGGAACTCTTCGCGCAGCAGGCGCATCATCTGCGCCTTGCCCTGCGGATCGAGCGCGTCGATCGCCTCGTGGATGAAGATCCAGCGGGGGCGGTGCAGCAGCAGGCGCGCGAAGCTGATGCGCTGCTGTTCGCCCGCGCTCAGCGTCTGGCCCCAGACGCCGGTTTCGTCCAGCCGCGGGATCAGGTGTTCGAGCCCGACCCGCCGCAACGCGGCACGGAAGGCGGCGTCATCCGCCGGCGGCGCGATCGGGGGGCAGGCGATCGCCCCGCGCAGCGCCCCGGGCGGAAGGTAGGGTCGGGCCGGCATCAGGAAGATCGAGGCGCCTTCGGGAAGTTCGACGTGCCCGCGTCCCCACGGCCACAGCCCGCCCACCACCTCGAACAGCGTGGCGGCGGTGGCCGGGTCGCCCGAGATCAGGACGCGCTCGCCGGGCTTGATCTCGGTGCTGAGCCTGTCCAGCACGATCTCGCCGCTCGGGCGGACGACCTCGAGGTCGCGGAACACCACGCCCGGTGCGTTGACCGTCCCGACCGAGATCGTCGGCCGATCGGCCGGTGCCGGCAGCCGCGCCAGCGCATCGGCCAGCCCCAGCACCCGCTCGACCGAGGCGCGCCAGTCGGCGAGCTTGGGCAGGTTGTCGATCGGCCAGGCCAGCGCGGCGATCATCTGCTGGAAGGCTTGCGCGGTCTGCATCAGCACGCCCAGCGAAATGGTGCCGGCGATGTAGCGGGGCGCGGCCACGAGGACCGGGAAAGCCTGCGACAGCACCGACCAGCTCGAAGAGAACACGAACAGGTTGCGCAGCGCCGTGGTCTGCCGATCCCAGGCCAGCACGAGGTCGCCGAAGCGCTCCGACAGGCTGCGCCGCTCGTCGGCCTCGCCGCGGCGCAGCGCGATCGCCAGCGCATTCTCGCGCACGTGCACCAGGCCGAAACGGAAGCCGGCCTCGCGATTCTGGCGCCAGTCGGCCGCCCGCACCAGCGGCCGCCCCAGCAGCAGTCCTGCCGCCGTGCCCGCGGTCGCGTAAGCCATCGCCACCCACACCAGATGCCCCGGGACGTACAGGTGCATGCCGGCGATGTCGACATGCGGCGGACCCGACAGCTCCCACAGCAGCTGCGTGAAGCTCGCCAGCAGCAGCACGCAGTAGAACAGCGAATGGGCGAGGTCGATGCAGTATTCGGTGGCGATGCGGATGTCTTCGGCGATGCGTCCGTCGGGATTGTCGTGTTCGTCGGGCGAGGACTTCAGGTGATGGTAGCGGCCCGCGCTCATCCATCGCTCGAGCACCTGGCGGGTCAGCCAGTTGCGCCAGCCGACCTGCAGCCGCCGCTTGACCCGCAGGTGGGTGGTGACGATCACCACGTTGGCGAGGATCACCAGCACCAGCACGCCGACCAGCGTCAGGAACTCGCGCATCGCGCGCTGCTCGAGCGCGTCGAACAGGCGCACGCTCCACAGGTTGATCGCGATCGGGATCATCACCTGGCCGACGGTGAGCGCGACCAGCGCCGCCGTGAGCCCACGGATCTTCCACTTGCCCTCGCCGCTCCAGTAGGGGGCGGCGAGGCGCACGAACGCGCGTGCGAACGCGAGCCGCGGCCGCGGCTCGCCGCCGGATGGTCCGGCAGGGCCGGACACCGCCGCCTTCTCCTCCATGCTCAGCTCCTCCGCTGATGTTTCAGCCGGCCCTGACCCGCAGCACCTCGGCGCCGCGCTCGTGGCCCTTGCGCCTCACGGCGTGCCGGCCTGGCGGGCAGGCGCGCGCGGTCCATGACTCGGGCACCGACCGGCTGACGCCGATCGAGGAGGTGCTGGGGGATTCTGAGCGACAACGGTGGCCCGCAGCGGGCCACCGGCGGGAGCGCGGGCCTAGAGCGAAATGTCCCTTCTCGGGTCGTCCTCGAAGAAGAAATCGTCGAGGTGCCTGCGCAGCTCTTTCATTTCCCGTTTGCGCTCGATCTCGCGCCAGGCTTTCGAACTCGTGTCGCTCGGGCTGATGCTGGTGCCGACGCTGACGGTAACGGGCTCGGCTTCGGCGTCGTCGTCCAGGGCTTCTTCGTCGTCGTTGAAGTTGTCGCGCATCGTCGGACACTCCTGAGGGAAGTGTTGGGCGTCTGCCGGGGGTGGCCGCTGACGGCGTTGTCACCCTCCTGGCTTCAAAGTGGGCGACTGCATACGTGGATTCAACGGCCTTTAGAAATAAAAAATACTCTGATCGGCGAGCCGCGCTTTCGATCGAATCCGGACGCCGCGCCACGGCGTATGCCGCAGGGCCCCGTGCCTGCCGCGCCGCCGCGGCGGGCGCGCAACGACCCCAGGAGTCCGCACCATGCTGATCCAGAAACCCGCCGACCTTCGCCCGTCCGAGATCACGTCCGAGGCGCTGTTCCGCGACCGCCGACGCCTGCTGCAGGGCATGGCGGCGGCGGCGCTGGCGGTGGCGCTGCCGTGCGCACCGGCACGCGCCGGCGCGAAGCTCGAGGGGGTGGTCAAGGGACCCTTCGGCACCGACGAGCAGCCGACGCCGTTCGACGACGTGCGCGCGTACAACAATTTCTACGAATTCGGCACCGGCAAGGGCGATCCGGCGCGCAACGCCGGGCGCTTGCGCACGCGCCCCTGGACGGTCGAGGTCGAGGGGCATTGCGAGCGGCCCGGTCGCTACGATTTCGACGAGGTGCTGCGGGGGATCGCGCTCGAAGAGCGCATCTACCGGCTGCGCTGCGTCGAAGCCTGGTCGATGGTGGTGCCCTGGGTCGGCGTGTCGCTGGCAGCCGTGCTGAACCGCTACCGGCCGACCTCGAGCGCGAAGTACGTCGAGCTGACGACGCTGCACGACCCCGAGCAGATGCCCGGCCAGCGCCGCGACATTCTCGACTGGCCCTACGTCGAGGGCTTGCGCATGGACGAGGCGCTGCACCCGCTGGCGATCCTCGCCGTCGGCCTGTACGGCGAAGTGTTGCCGAACCAGAACGGCGCGCCGCTGCGGCTGGTGGTGCCATGGAAGTACGGTTTCAAGAGCGTCAAGTCGATCGTCAGGATTCGCTTCGTCGAAGCGATGCCGAAGACCACCTGGGCGGCGATGGCGCCCGAGGAGTACGGTTTCTACGCCAACGTCAACCCGGCGGTCGACCATCCGCGCTGGAGCCAGAAGCGCGAGCGGCGCATCGGCGAGCTGTTCAAGCGCGACACGCTGCCGTTCAACGGCTATGCCGAGCAAGTCGCCGGACTCTATGCCGGGATGGACCCCAAGCGCCTGTTCTGAATCTCCGCGGGAACTGAACCGACGCGGCGACCGCCTGTCACAGCCAGCCGCCGCACTCCGCCGTACCCGTCTCGCCCTGACCAAACCCCCGCGCGACGCCCGGCGGCGATTGCGTTAAGGTTCGTTGCCGATCAGGAGCAAGACGTAGCCGATGACCCGACATCCGTTCGCCTGGCTGCTGGCGCTGGGGCTGCTGCTGGCCGCCGCCGCCGGTGCGCAGGAAATACCGCAGATGCCGCTGACGCCGGCGCCGCTCGACCCGGTCAAGTCGGCCGAGCGCCTGGCCACCCGCCGCCTGTCGCTCGAGGAAGAGCGCGCGACGCTCGAGCGCAACCGCCAAGAGGTGCGCGCGCTCGCCGCCGATCAGCCGCGGCTGATCGGTGAGCTGAAGCAGACCGCCGTCACCGAGGCGCAGGTCGAGCAGGCGCGCGTCGACGCGAGCTCGGCGCGGCTGCGCCAGGAAGACCTGCGGGTCGACACGGCCAACTCCGAGCGCCGCATCAAGGCGATGGAGCAGACCGTCCGCGACTTCGAGACGCGCGAGCAGCTGCTGAAGAACCCCGCGCAGAACGGCACCGCCGGCGTCGTCGATCGCACCGCCGAGCTCGAGGCCACGCGCCGCGAGATCGAGCAGCAGCGCGCCGAGCTGGTGCTCGAGCGCCAGCACCTCGAATACCTGCAGGGCTTGATCGAGAGCCACGGCCAGCGCCTGGCGCTGGCGCAGCAGTGGCTTGCCGCGGTGCAGGACGCCTACCGCCAGCAGCAGGACGTCACCCGCCGCGAGGCGCAGGTCGACCTCGAGCAGCGTCTGCAGCGCGCGCAGCAGGCCGAAACCGACAAGGTCACGGCGCTCGCCGAGCGGCTCGAGCGCGAGCGCGAGCGCTTGCCCGAGGCGAGCCGCAAGCTGCTCGAGACCGGTATCCAGGCCGCTAGCGAGCGCGCCAAGCTGCTGGCGCAGGAGATCCGCATCGCCCGCATCGACACCGAGATCGCGCAGTTGCGCACGCTGTCGGAGCTGAGCGGGATGTCGAGCCGCGAGCTGGCCGAGGGGGCCGACAAGGTCCGCAGCCTGCATGCGACGCTCGACTCGACCCGCGTGCTGCTCGAGCGCAAGGTCGAGCTGCTGCGCGAGCAGGCGCGCGTGATCGAGCGCCGCGAAGAGGGCGGCGCCGGCGATGCCCGCGCGCGCGCCGAAGAGCTGAAGCTGGTCGCCGGCCTCGGTGAGGAGATCGCCGCGCAGGCGCGGATCGTCGAGGAGCGCCTGAAGCGCACCGACGAACTCGCCGCGACGCTCGAGCGCCAGCTCAAGGACAGCCTGCGCAAGGACCTGTTCGACCGCCGCGAGCTGCCCTCGACGGTCGAGGGCTGGCGCGTGCTCGCCGAAAAGCTCGCCGGCGTGCCCAAGCTGTTCGTGATCCAGGTGCAGCTCAGCGTCGAGACGCTCGCGCGCAGCCTCTGGCGCGCCGATGCGCTGGCGCTCGCCGAGCTGCTCGCCGGTGCTGCGGCGCTCGCCTGGTGGGCCGTGTGGGCGCGGCGCCGGGCGATCGCATCGATCCGCCGCAACCGTGACGGCGAGCGCTTTGCGCAGCAGGTCGCTCGCGTGGTGATGGGGCTGGTGCGGCGCAACGCGGTCGGGCTGGCGTGCGCGCTGGCGCTGCTGGCCATGGTCTGGCGGCTCGCGGTGCCGCCGCCGGGCTCGGGCATCCTGGTGACGTTGGCGCTGATCGGTGCCGGCATCAAGCTGCCGATAGACCTGGCATGGATGCTGCTCGGTGCGCCGACCGTCAAGGCCGAGCGCCGCCGCCCGCAGCTGTTCGCGGGCTTGACGGCGACGCTGCTGCTCGGCGCGGTGCTCGCCGCGCTGACGCTGATCGCGCACCGGATCGCGCTGTCGGCGCAGCTGATCGACCTGTTCGACCGCGCCTTCATGGTCTACCTGCTGCTGGTGTTCGTGCCGGTGCTGCGAATCCGCCGCCTGGTGCTCGACTCGCTGGTCGAAGCCGAGCAGACCAAGCGCTACTGGTTCCTGACGCTGAGCCTGGTCAGCCTGCTGTTGCCGGTGTCGCTGCTCGCCGCCGCGGTGCTGGGGCTGGCGGGCTACGTCAACCTGGCCTGGCGCGTGGCGTGGTACCTGCTGGTGTTCACCGCGATCCTGATCGGCTGGCTGCTCGCGCGCGGGCTGCTCGGCGACGGGGTGCGCTACGCCAAGGAGTACGCGGTGACGCGGCTCGGCTTCGGCCAGCTGTTCACCGAAGAGATCGTCGATCCCTTCCATCGCATCTTCAACGTACTGCTGCTGCTGGCGGCGGCGGCGGCGGCGGTGCAGGCGCTCGGCATGACCGAGGAGGCGGCGCTGACCGAAACCTTCTGGAGCCTGATCGAGCGCCCGCTGTTCAGCTTCGGCGGCGTCAGCGTGACGCTGTTCGGCGTTGCGGCGACCGTGCTCGGCGGGGCCCTGATCCTGTGGTTCGGGCAGTGGACGCGTGCGGTGTCGTACCGCTGGGTCTACGCCACCGTTGGCGATACCGGCGTGCGCAACAGCCTGTCGGTGTTCACGCAGTACTTCGTGGTCGTGGCCGGCTTCCTGGTGGCACTGAACGTGCTCGGCCTCGACCTGACCACCTTCACCGTGTTCGCCGGCGCGGTCGGCGTCGGCATCGGCCTGGGGCTGCAGAGCATCGCCAACAACTTCCTCAGCGGCTTGCTGCTGCTGATCGAGCGACCGCTGCGCGCCGGCGACGTGGTGCGCATCGGCGACTCCGAGGGCGAGATCCAGCGCATCGGCATGCGCTCGCTGACGATGAAGACCTTCGACAACATGGACGTCATCATCCCCAATGCCGACGTGATCTCGAACGCGTTCACCAACTGGACGCACAGCGACAACGTGCTGCGCACGGTGATGTACCTGAACGTGGCTTACGACTCGGACCCCCGGCGCGCGCTCGACGTGATGAACGGCGTGATCAACCTGCATGCGGCGGTGCTGCGCGACCCGCCGGCGCGCGCCCTGATGTGGGCCTATCTCGACGGCGGCATCCAGTTCCGCGTGCAGTACTTCATCGACCTCTCGCGCAGCGACCTGCTCGACGTGCGCTCGGAGATCAACCTGGCGATCTGGGACGGACTGCGCAAGGCCGGCGTCCGGGTCGGCTTCCCGCGCCGCGATCTGTACCTGAAGGAGTGGCCCGAAACCTTGCCGGCTGCGGCCGATATCCCGCCGGCTCCGGATCAGGCTCAGGCGTCGCAGCCACGGGCGTAGCCGCAGCTCGGGCTTCGGTCATAACGGATCCTGAGAAATATCGCCGTTTTGCTGGACGCTCGGGCGACGGAGCGAGGGGGACGTCGCGGAGCGGATTACGCGCGCCGCGGGCGCAGGGACAGCGCGGAGCGGCGCCGTACCTCGGAGGCGTACACGGAGGTACGCCGAGAATGAGCGCAACGACATCCCCCTCGCCCCGTCGCAACGCGCACGGAACTTATCGTGATCCGTATCACAGGCTGCGCAGCAGCACGTAGATCGCGCCGGTGCCGCCGTCCTGCGGGCGGGCCGAGCAGAAGGCGAGCACGTCGTCGCGCTTGCGCAGGTACAGGTTGAGCTTCTGCTTCAGCACCGGCCCCAGGTGCCGCGAGCGGTTGCCCTTGCCGTGGACGATGCGCACGCAGTGGATGCGGCTGCGGCGCATCGCATTGACGAACAGGTGCACCGCTTCGCGCGCTTCGGCCCAGCTCAGCCCGTGCAAGTCGAGCTGCGCGCCGAGGCTGTACTGGCCACGACGCAGCTTGCGCAGCACCGTGAGCTGCACGCCGTCGCGGCAGTAGAGCAGGTGCTCGCCGGTTTCGATGTCGGCCGGCTCGAAGTAGTCGGACACCATGTCGTCGAGCACGCGCCGCTCGTCGGCATCGCGCTGCAGCGGGCGTGCCGGCGGCGGTGCGCGCCAGGGTTCGACCGTGTCGCAGACGAGCGGCTCGACCGGGCCCACCTCGCGGCGGAACAGCACCCGGTCTTCGTCGGGGAGTTCGGGGCTCATCGGATCCGTCGGGGCAGCAGGGCGGCGCGATTTTGACTTTGCGCAGCCGATATGGTTTTGATACGCGGCCGCAAACGCCATCGGACACGCCGCATGAGGATACTCGTAAGCAACGATGACGGATACCAGGCTCCCGGCCTGCGGGCGCTCGCCGACGCGTTGCGCTGGATCGCCGACGAGGTGGTCACGGTGGCCCCCGACCGCGACCGCAGCGGCGCCAGCAATTCGCTGACGCTGAAGCGCCCGCTGTCGGTGATGCACCATCCCGACGACGTGATGAGCGTCGACGGCACTCCGACCGACTGCGTGCACCTGGCGATCACCGGCTTGCTCGCGGCGCGCGAGCCCGACATGGTGGTTTCGGGCATCAACGCCGGCGCCAACCTCGGCGACGACGTGCTGTACTCGGGCACGGTCGCCGCGGCGATGGAGGGCCGCTTCCTCGGCTTGCCGGCGATCGCCGTGTCGCTGTGCTCGTACCAGCCGGACCACTGCGCCACCGCAGCGCGCGTCGCGGTGACGCTGGTCGAGCGGCTGCGCACCAACCCGCTGCCGGCCGACACCATCCTCAATGTCAACGTGCCGGACCTGCCCTGGGAGCGACTGCGAGGCTTCCAGGCCACGCGGCTGGGCTACCGCCACCGCTCCGAGCCGGTGATCCGCGAAACCGATCCGCGCGGCCGGCCGATCTGGTGGATCGGCCCGGCTGGCCCCGAGCAGGACGCCGGGCCCGGTACCGATTTCCATGCGATCCGCGAAGGCTGCGTGTCGATCACGCCGATCCAGGTCGACCTGACCCGCTACACCGCGCTCGACCAGGTCGCCCGCTGGCTGGACGATCTGTGATGCCGCATCAGATCGAAAACCGACGCGAAGGCGCAGGGAAGGCGAAGACAGTGAGAGTTTCCGAACGATTGCGGGTCTTCTTCGCATCTGCGCGGCGCATTTTCGGGGTGTGCGGGTGAGGCATGGGGGGGCACGTCTTGCGCTGCCGCGACCGCGTGCGCGCCTGCTCGAGCGCCTGCGCGCGCACGGCGTCGCCGACGCGGCGGTGCTCGCCGCGCTCGCCGCGGTGCCGCGCGAACGCTTCGTCGAAGAGGCGCTCGCCGGGCGGGCCCACGACAGCCACGCGCTGCCGATAGGCTTCGGCCAGGCGATCTCGCAGCCGCTGGTCGCCGCGCGCATGACCGAGGCGCTGCTGGCCGGGCGCCCGCGGCCCGAGCGCGTGCTCGAGATCGGCACCGGCTCGGGCTACCAGACCGCGGTGCTCGCGCTGCTGGCCGGGCGCGTCTATTCGATCGAGCGCATCGCCCGGCTGGCGGCGCGCGCGCGCGAGCGGCTCGCCACGCTTGGCGTGCGCAACGTGCGCCTGCGCCATGGCGACGGCCGGCTCGGCTGGCCCGAGCACGGCCCGTTCGACGGCATCCTGATCGCCGCCGCCGGTCCCGGGGTGCCGGTGGCGCTGGGCGGGCAGCTCGCGATCGGCGGACGGCTGGTCGCGCCGGTCGGTCAGCCCGGGCGTCAGGAACTGCTGCTGCTCGAGCGGCGCGCGCTCGGCTTCGAGGCGCGCAGCCTCGGGCCGGCGCATTTCGTGCCGCTGCTGGAAGGCGTGTCGTGACCGGGCGCGCCCGCGCAACACCGCCGTGCAACACTAGGGATTCACCGACGATGAACAGGATTTCCCGTCCGCTGCTGCTCGCGCTGGGCCTCGCCGCCGCTGGCTGCGCCAGCTCGGACCACATCGCCGGCGACGGCGACCGTCCTGCCGAGCACATCGTCGCGCGCGGCGAGACGCTGTCGGCGATCGCCTTCCGCTACGGCCTGGACCCGGCCGAGCTGGCGCGGCTGAACAACATCGGCAACCCCGACCGCATCCTGGTCGGCCAGCGTCTGGTGCTCGGCCCCGACGGCGGTTCGGGCTGGACGCCGGGCGAGGGGCGCGCACCGGCTGCCGCGCCGCGCAAGAGCGCCGGCAGCACCGCGCTTGCACGCCGCGTCGCCGGCCCGTCGACCGCGCCGGCGCGCGCGAGCGAGGCCGACAACGCTGCGCTGGCGCGCGCCGGTAGCTGGCACTGGCCGGCCCGCGGCGTGGTGTCGAAGGGCTTCGACGCCGAAGTGCCGGGGCGCAAGGGCATACAGATCGACGCCGGTCTGGGCCAGCCGGTGAGCGCCGCGCTGGGCGGCGAAGTGGTTTACCAGGGCAGTGGACTTCCCGGATATGGCAGGCTTATCATCGTCAAACATTCTGAATCTCTTCTCAGCGCCTACGGTTACCTGGGACGCATCCTGGTCGGCGAGGGCGACCGGGTGAGCGCGGGACAGGCGATCGGCGAGGTGGGTACCAGCCCGGAGAACCGGCCGGGGCTGCACTTCGAGATCCGGCAGAACGGTCGAGCGGTGGACCCGCTCCGCTTCCTGCCCGGCTGAGCGGGTTTTCGACGGGGGCGACTGACCGTCGGAAAGACAAAAGGACGCGAAAGACGTCCAACCACCACCCAATGGCCGAGGAGGGCGCAATGTCGCGACGCAGTGAGATGGCGGATTTCACCGGGGAAACGGATGTCTTCGCCGCCAGGGACGAAGAGGACGATCTCCTGGAAGACGATGAGGCCGCCGAGGACACGGGCGCCGAAGCCCTCGCCGAGGCCGACGAAGAGCTCGAGGCGGAAGTCGAAGCCGAGGAGGGCGAAGCCGAGCGGCCGTTCGGCAAGGCCCCGCTGTACGGCAAGGACTTCTCGCAAGAGGAGATGGACGCCACCCGTCTGTACCTGGGCGAAATCGGCTTCTCCCCGCTGCTGAGCGCCGAGGAAGAGGTCTATTACGCCCGCCGCGCGCTGCGCGGCGACGAAGCCGCCCGCCACCGCATGATCGAGAGCAATCTGCGCCTGGTGGTGAAGATCTCGCGGCGCTACATGAACCGCGGCCTGACGCTGCTCGACCTGATCGAGGAAGGCAACCTCGGCCTGATCCATGCGGTCGAGAAGTTCGACCCCGAGCGCGGTTTCCGTTTCTCGACCTATGCCACCTGGTGGATCCGCCAGACCATCGAGCGCGCGATCATGAATCAGACGCGCACGATCCGCCTGCCGATCCACATCATCAAGGAAATCAACCTCTACCTGCGCCAGGCACGCCAGCTCGCGCAGACGCTCGACCACGAGCCCACCGCCGAAGAGATCGCCCAGGCGATGGACAAGCCGGTGTCCGAGGTCAAGCGCATGCTGGGCCTGAACGAGCGCGTCGCTTCGGTCGACACGCCGATCGGCAAGGACGAAGACCGCTTCCTGCTCGATGCGATCCCCGACGACAACAACCCCGATCCGTTCCAGGTGCTGCAGGACGAAGACCTGAACAGGAAGATCGAGGTCTGGCTCGGCCAGCTCAACGACAAGCAGCGCATCGTCGTCGAGCGGCGCTTCGGCCTCGGCGGCAAGGAGCGCGCGACGCTGGAAGAAGTCGGCAACGAGATCGGCGTCACCCGCGAGCGCGTGCGCCAGATCCAGATCGACGCGCTGCGTCGCCTGCGCAAGATCCTCGAGGCCGAGGGGTTTTCGGAGGATGTTCTTTACGGATAGGCACGAGGAGCGAGTTGCGAGGCACGAGTAAAGACTGCATCCTCGTCGCGCCTCGCGCCTCGCGCCTCGCGCCTCGCGCCTCGCGCCTCGCGCCTCGCGCCTCGCGCCTCGCGCCTCGCGCCTCGCGCC
>JBDHRG010000323.1:0-2718 GCA_039807445.1 Candidatus Competibacteraceae bacterium | reverse complement strand
GCCGCGCCGCCGAGCCCGACGCCGCGGCGCGGGCCTACGCGGCGTTCGGCGCCAAGCTCGCGCGCGCCGGTTTGCCGCGCGTCGCGCACGAAGGGCCGCTCGCCTACGCCGAGCGCATCGCGTGTGCCCGACCGGAGCTGGCGGCCGAGGCGCGGGCGATCTGCCGGCTGTACGCCGAGTTGCGCTATGGTGCCGGAAGCACCGACGTGCGCCGGCTGGCGGCGCGCGTCGCGGCGTTCAGCGCGAGGCCGAAGCGGTGAACTTCCTCGCCCACTTCCTGCTGGCCGGCCCCGATCCGCGCGCGCGCGTCGGGCAGATGCTCGGCGACTTCCACAAGGGTCCGGTCGAGGCGCTGGCCGACCCGGTGCTGCGCGAAGCGGTGCGGCTGCACCGCGCGATCGACCGCTACACCGACACCCACCCGCGGGTCGTCGCGAGCCGCGGCCGCGTGCCGCCGCCGTACCGCCGCTACGCCGGCATCCTGGTCGACGTGTTCTACGACCACCTGCTCGCCGGCGGCTGGGACGCCTGGGCCGCGCAACCGCTGGACGCCTTCGTCGCCGAGGTGCACGCGGCGCTGCGCGCCGAGTACCCGCGCCTGCCGCCGCCGATGCAGCGCTCGGTCGACCACCTGATCGGCCGCGGCTTGCTGCTCTCGTACCGCGACCCCGCCGGCATCCGCCGTGCGCTCGCCGGTATCGGCACGCGCCTGAGCCGCGACCCGCACCTCGACGCGGCGCTGCCCGGTCTGCTCGAACTCCGCAGCGCGCTCGCAGCCGACTTCGAAGCCTTCTTCCCCGAGCTGCGCGGCTTCGTAGCCGTCGCTCGCCGCTGATCGGTACGCGGACGCCCGGCGTTACGGCCCCGCAGCCGCGGGCGCGGCAAGCCGGGCGCGGGATGCTACCATCGCCGGCATCGCGCCTGTTCCGGAGTGTCTGCCCGATGAGCGAACCGAAGACGATCCACCTCGCCGACTACCGCGCGCCCGACTGGCTGGTCGAGCGCGTCGAGCTGCGCTTCGAGCTCGGCGAAGACGGAACCGAGGTCGGCTCGACGTTGCACCTGCGCCGCAACCCGGCCGCCGGTGCCGGACCGCGGCCGCTGGTGCTCGACGGCGTCGAGCTCGAGCTGCGCGGACTCGCGCTCGACGGCGAGCCGCTGCCGGCATCGGCCTACGCGGTCGACGAGGCCAGCCTGACGGTCGCCGACCTGTCCGAGGCCTGCCGGCTGACGATCGACACGCGCATCCATCCCGAGGCCAACACCGCGCTCGAGGGGCTGTACAAGTCTTCGGGCAACTTCTGCACGCAGTGCGAAGCCGAGGGCTTCCGCAAGATCAGCTATTACCCCGACCGCCCCGACGTGATGGCGCGCTTCACCACCACGGTCGTCGCCGACCGGGCGCGCTACCCGGTGCTGCTGTCGAACGGCAACCCGGTGGCGCGCGGCACCGCCGAAGATGGGCGCCACTTCGTCACCTGGGAAGACCCGTTCCCGAAGCCGGCCTACCTGTTCGCGCTGGTCGCAGGCGACCTCGGCTGCGTGCGCGACACCTTCGTCACGCGCTCGGGGCGGCGCATCGCACTCGAGATCTATACCGAGCACGCCTTGCTCGACCAGTGCGGCCACGCGATGGCGTCGCTGAAGCGGGCGATGCGCTGGGACGAAGAACGCTTCGGCCTCGAGTACGACCTCGACATCTACATGATCGTCGCGGTGTCGGACTTCAACATGGGGGCGATGGAGAACAAGGGCCTCAACCTCTTCAACACCAAGTACGTGCTGGCCAGGCCCGAGACCGCGACCGACGCCGACTTCGCCGGGATCGAATCGGTGATCGGCCACGAGTACTTCCACAACTGGACCGGCAACCGCGTCACCTGCCGCGACTGGTTCCAGCTGTCGCTGAAGGAAGGCCTGACGGTGTTCCGCGACCAGGAGTTCTCGGCCGACATGCGCTCGGCGGCGGTAGCCCGCATCGAAGACGTGCGCGCGCTGCGCGCGCTGCAGTTTCCGCAGGACGCCGGACCGCTGGCGCACCCGGTGCGCCCCGAGTCGTACATCGAGATCAACAATTTCTACACGGTCACGGTGTACGAGAAGGGCGCCGAAGTCGTGCGCATGTACCAGACGCTGCTCGGCCGCGACGGCTTTCGCCGGGGGCTGGCGCTGTACTTCGCGCGCCACGACGGCCAGGCGGTCACCTGCGAAGATTTCCTCGCGGCGATGGCCGACGCCAACGGCCGGGATCTGTCGCAATTCATGCGCTGGTACCAGCAGGCCGGCACGCCGGTGGTGTCGGCGCGCGGCGAATACGCTGCCGGGCAGCGTACCTACACGCTGCGCCTGGCGCAGTCGTGCCCGGCAACGCCCGGCCAGCCGGACAAGCGCCCGTTCCTGATTCCGCTGGCGCTGGGCCTGCTCGGCGCCGACGGGCAGGAACTGCCGCTGCGCCTCGCCGGCGAGGCGCAGGCCGGCGGCACGACGCGCGTGCTCGAGCTGAGCGCGGCCGAGCAGGTCTTCACCTTCGTCGACGTGCCCGAGGCGCCGCGACTGTCGCTGAACCGCGGCTTCTCGGCGCCGGTCGAGCTCGAGCTCGAGTGCGCGGAAGCCGACCGGCTGTTCCTCGCCGCGCACGACACCGATCCGTTCAACCGCTGGGAAGCGCTGCAGCAGCTCGGCGTCGGCGCGGTGCTGGCGCTGCTCGGCCAGCCGCGC
>JBDHRG010000067.1:0-17530 GCA_039807445.1 Candidatus Competibacteraceae bacterium | reverse complement strand
TCGCCAACGTCAACATCGGCACCTCGGGCGCCGAGATCGGCGGCGCCTTCGGCGGCGAGAAGGAAACCGGCGGCGGGCGCGAGTCGGGCTCGGACGCCTGGAAGGCGTACATGCGCCGCACGACCAACACCGTCAACTATTCGCGCGAGCTGCCGCTGGCGCAGGGGATCAGGTTCGGCGACGAATGAGCCCGGCGCGGACGCGGGTTCCCTGCGCCCGCATTTTACCGGAATACGGGTTCCAGAAAATTCCCGCTGATTGGCCAGCTCCGGTGCGGCGGAGCGAGGGGGATGTCGCGGAGCGGATTACGCGCGCCGCGGGCGCATGGACAGCGCGGAGCGGCGCCGTACCTCGGAGGCGTACACGGAGGTACGCCGAGAATGAGCGCAGCGACATCCCCCTCGCTCCGCCGCAATGCGCACGACATTCCTGGAATCCGTATAAGTTTCCGCGCCCGCCGCGGAATCCGAGTCCGAAGCCGATGCCCGACCACGCCCCCGACCTCGACCGCCGCTTCGGCGGCATCGCCCGCCTGTACGGCCATGAGGCGCTGGCGCGCTTCGCGCGCGCGCACGTGTGCGTGATCGGCATCGGCGGCGTCGGCTCGTGGGCGGCCGAGGCGCTGGCGCGCTCGGGCGTCGGCCGGCTGACGCTGATCGACCTCGACAACGTCCACGAATCGAACGTCAACCGTCAAGTCCACGCGCTCGACGGCGCCTTCGGCCAGGCCAAGGTGACGGCGATGGCCGAGCGCATCCGCCGGATCAACCCGGCGTGCGCCGTCGTCGAGATCGAAGACTTCGTCGACGCCGACAACCTCGAGGCGCTGCTCGGCCGCGGCTACGACTACGTGCTCGACGCGATCGACAGCGTCAAGACCAAGGCGGCGCTGATCGCCTGTTGCCGCCGGCGCAAGATCCGGCTGGTGACGGTCGGCGGCGCCGGCGGCCAGATCGACGCCACCCGCATCCGCCTCGCCGACCTCGCCCGCAGCGAGCAAGACCCGCTGCTCGCCAAGGTGCGGCGCATCCTGCGCAAGCAGTACGGCTTCCCGCGCGATCCGAAGGACAAGTTCGGCGTCGACTGCATCTATTCCGACGAGCCGCTGCGCTACCCGGAAGCCGCCTGCGACCTCGACCAGGGCCCGACGGGCTTGAACTGCGCCGGCTTCGGCTCGGCGATGCACGTGACCGCCAGCTTCGCGCTGTTCGCGGTGTCGCGGGTGCTGGACAGGCTGGCGGGCTGATTACCGACTGCAAGAACTAACGCCCGATTGCGGCGCTCCGGGGGCTATCGCGAAGCGGATTACGCGCGCCGCGTGCGCAGGACAGCGCGGAGCGGCGCCGTACCTCGGAGGTACGCCGAGAATGAGCGCAGCGATAGCCCCCGGAGCGCCGCTCACCACCAAGGGGGCGATATTTCTTGCGATCCGTATGGCAAGAAAAACCCCGGGGATCGGCCCCGGGGCGCGTCGAGGCGGACAGCTCACATCAGCCGGCTGCTGAAGCCCAGGCGCATCGCGCCGGGCAGCATGTCGAGGTAGTCCTGCATCCGCATGTGGATCAGCTCTTCGTGGTCGCCAGCTTCGAACCAGACCTCCGACTGGCTGGCGAGGCGCTCGTCGATCACCGTCTCGAGGCCGTAGGCGTTGCCGACCGGCGGAATCGCACCGAGCTCGCAGTCGCCGAACATCCGCGCGAACTCGGCTTCGTGCGCCAGGCGCCACCAGCGCTGCGTCTGTTGGTTCAGCCGATCGAGGTCGATCTGGTGGTCGGCCGGCAGCACCGCCATCAGGAAGTGGCCGTGGTTGTCGATCAGGATCACCGACTTCGCCGTGCAGCCGCCCGGAACGTGTGCGCTGTGCACCGTCTCCATGCTGCACGCGCTGTGCGGGTGCTTCAGCACGTCGAACGCGCAATGCCGCTGCTGCATGTAGCTGTACAAGGTGGAAGCGATAGCCATGGCATGCCCTCCGTTACCGCCGGGACCGCGCGGAACCGCGGGCGGGCGTCCCCGTCGCGCGCGGGCGAAGCCTTGGCGAGGTCCCCGGATCGAGCCGCTTCGTCCGATGAGGAGTATAGAACCTCGGCGTTGCAAGGACTTGCGCTGCGGCAACGCGCGCTCATCCGCCCGTCAGCGGCACGAACGCGACCGCCAGCACCGGCGTGATGCGCAGCTCGCCAGCGGCATCGCGCTGCACCAGCACCAGCTCCTGGTGGGCGTGCGCACGCCCGAGCGGCAGCACCAGCCGCCCGCCGGGGGCGAGCTGCTCGAGCAGCGCCGGCGGGACGGCGGGCGTGGCCGCGGCGACCAGGATGCCGTCGAAGGGTGCGCGCTCGGGCCAGCCCTCGCGACCGTCGCCGAGGCGCACCTCGACGTTCGGCCAGGCCCTCAGCCGTGTACGCGCCTGCGCGGCGAGCTCGGGGACGATCTCGACCGTGCACACCTGCGACGCGAGCTGCGCCAGCACCGCCGCCTGCCAGCCCGAGCCGGTGCCGACCTCGAGCACGCGGTGGTGCGGCTCGAGTGCGAGCAGCTCGGTCATCAGCGCGACGATGAAGGGTTGCGAGATGGTCGCGCCGAAGCCGATCGGCAGCGGGTAATTGCCGTAGGCGACCGCGAGCTCGAACCCGGGGATGAAGGCGTGGCGCGGGGTGGCGCGGATCGCTTCGCGTACGCGTGCGCTCAGGCCACGGCCGCCGAGCGCAGCGGCGGCATACGGCATCTCGGCATCGATCACCGCGAGCATCGCCTCGATCGCCTCGCGCGGGGTCATGGCCGCCCTCCTCCGCATGCGCCTACGCTGAGCGTAGTCCCGCCGGGCGCTACCCTGCCGTCGCCGGGTCGCGCCAGACGCTGCGCGCGTGCGTCTCGGGCACGCGCAGCGCCACGACGCAGGCGACGCGCCGAGGTTGCCGGGCAGTTGCGTGACGCCGTTCACCGTCGCGAAGCGGTTCGGCGGAAACCACACCGCGGTCAGCTTCAGCAGCGCGATGAACGTGACCGACACGCCGACGCCGACCAGCGTGCGCCCGGCAGCGGCCCAGTGCCACGCCGGTGCCGCCGCGAACAGCGCCGAGCCCATGGCCGGGACGGCTACATTCAGTCGAGGCGCCGCAACGCCGCGCGCCGCCGGAGACCGCGATGGAGACCGACCCCACCCCCAGCCCGACGCCGGAAGCCGCGGCCGACGGCGCGCACCTCGACTTCGCCGGCACGATGAGCTACGGCGACTACCTGGCGCTCGACGCGATCCTCGGCGCCCAGCACCCGCGCTCGGACGCCCACGACGAACTGCTGTTCATCGTCCAGCACCAGACCTCGGAGCTGTGGATGAAGCTGATGCTGCACGAGCTGCGTGCGGCGCTGGCGCAGGTGCGCGCCGACGAGCTGCAGCCGGCGTTCAAGATGCTGGCGCGCGTCTCGCGCATCTTCGAGCAGCTGGTGCAAGCCTGGGACGTGCTGGCGACGCTGACGCCGTCCGAATACTCGGCGTTCCGGCCGAGCCTCGGCCAGGCGTCGGGGCTGCAGTCGTACCAGTACCGGACGATCGAATTCCTGCTCGGCAACAAGAGCCGCGTGCTGCTCGAACCGCACCGTCACCGCCCCGACCTGCACGCGCCGCTGCAGGCGGCGCTCGAGTCGCCGTCGCTGTACGACGAGGCGATCCGCGTGCTCGCGCGGCGCGGCTTCGCGATAGCGCCGCAGGCGCTCGAACGCGACTGGAGCGAACCCTACGCGCCCGAGGCTTCGGTCGAGCGCGCCTGGGTCGCCGTCTACCGCGACCCGGGCCGGCACTGGGAGCTGTACCAGCTCGCCGAAAAGCTGGTCGACCTCGAGGATGCGTTCCGCCAGTGGCGCTTCCGCCACGTCACCACGGTCGAGCGCGTGATCGGCTTCAAGCGCGGCACCGGCGGCACCTCGGGCGTGGCTTACCTGCGCCGGATGCTCGAGGTCGCGCTGTTCCCCGAACTGTGGAAGGCGCGCACCGAGCTGTGACGGCCGGCGTCGGCTTCAGCCGCCGCGGTCGACCGGGGTGATGGCGACCTGGGCGATGCCGCGGCGGATCATGCCGATCTCGCGCGCCGCCGACGGCGACAGGTCGATCACGCGGCCGCCGCGGTGCGGCCCGCGGTCGTTGATGCGCACGACCACGCTGCGGCCGGTATTCAGGTCGGTGACCTTGGCCAGCGAATTGAGCGGCAGCGAACGGTGCGCCGCGGTCAGCTCCGCGGGGTCGAAGCGCTCGCCGCTGGCGGTGCGTCGCCCGGTGAACTTCGACGCATAGTACGAAGCCTTGCCTTCCAGCGCATTGCCGCGCTTGCGCGCCGCCTTCGCAGCGCGGTGCTCCGCGGGGCGCTTGCCCGCCTTGCCCGCCTTGACGGCCTTGACCCGATGCTGTTGCTCGACCGTGTGGTGCTTCGCAGGCGCCGCCCACACCGGGCCGGCAGCGGCGGTCAGCAGCAGGCTCAGCAGGACGGCGCGGCCGGCGAACGGTCGGCGTCGAGAGTGCGATTTCTGCATGTCGATCGTTTCCGCGTGTCGGACATTGGTGGTCCTTTTAAACGATCTTTCCCTCCAGGCAAACCCGCAGCACCATATCGTTGTGCTGTAGCAACAGTTCTTGACAGATCATCGACAAAATGCTCAATGACACACTTATTGACAAATAAATACATAATTTTTAAGTAAAAAAATAAAAAATCAGAAAATCCGACATGCCCCTGTCAAGCCTCGTCGCGCTCAAATGCATATCCACTGCCAGCCGGATTCAACGAAATCGCTTGCAAAGCCTCGACATTTCCCTTTCCCGGATCCGGTGCGCATCCGCTGCCGGCCGGGCGGGCCTCACCCGCCGACGCCCGGCTTCAGCGGCAGTGCGGTACGATAGATCACCTGCTTCAGCGTCACGCTGGTCTGGATGCGCGTGACGCCGGGGATGCGGCTCAGGCGGTCGAGCAGCAGACGCTCGTAGGCGGCGAGGTCGGGCACCACGACGCGCAGCAGGTAATCGGCGCTGCCGGTCATCAGATAGCACTCCATGATCTCTTCGTAGCCGCCGACCGCGCCCTCGAAGGCTTCGAGGTAGCGCCGCTCCTGGCTGTCGAGCGTCACGCTGATGAAGATGTTCAGTGGCAGTCCGACCTGGCGCGGATCGAGCAGGCCGACGTAGCGGGAGATCACGCCCCCGTCCTCGAGCGCCTTGACGCGGCGCAGGCACGGCGAGGGCGACAGTCCGACGCGCTCGGCGAGCTCGGTGTTGCTGATACGGCCGTCTTCCTGCAGCGCCTGCAGGATCCTGACGTCGATCCGGTCGAGTCTGGGCATGATCGACTCCTGAAGCTTGTATTTGCGCAACTCTATGCCAAAAAGCGCGCCATTGACGCGCAGCTTCGCAATCCTCGACCCCGGCTCCCTCCGTATCATTTCGCCATCACCCCGGAGGAGCATCCGATGAACGCCCGGCACCACGGCTTCGACACCCTCGCCATCCACGCCGGCTACGACCCGCGCGCCGCCGAGGGCGCACTGTGTCCGCCGCTGCACCTGAGCTCGACCTTCACCTTCGAAGACGCGGCGCACGGCGCGGCGCTGTTCGCCGGCGAACGCGAGGGACACTTCTACACACGCATCAGCAACCCCACCACCGCGCTGCTCGAGCACCGACTGGCGGCGCTCGAGGGCGGCGAAGCGGCGCTGGCGACCGCCTCGGGCATGGGCGCGATCACTGCGACGCTGTGGTCGCTGGTCGAGCCCGGCGACGAAGTGCTGGCCGACAAGACACTGTACGGCTGCACCTTCGCCTTCTTCAGCCACGGGCTGGAACGCTTCGGCGTGCGCGTGCACTTCGTCGACTTCAACGATGCCGCGGCACTCGGGGCGGCGCTGTCGGAGCGGACCCGGGTGCTGTTCTGCGAAACCCCGGCCAACCCGACGATGCGCCTGGTCGACCTCGCGGCGGTCGCGCGCGTCGCGCACCGCGCAGGCGCGAAGCTGGTGGTCGACAACACCTACTGCACGCCGGCGCTGCAGCGCCCGCTCGCGCTCGGCGCCGACCTGGTGGTGCATTCGGCAACCAAGTACCTCGGCGGGCACGGCGACCTGGTCGCCGGCGCCGTGATCGGCCGCGCCGACGACATCGCGCGCATACGCCTGTACGGCGTCAAGGACATGACCGGCGCGGTGATCTCGCCGTTCAACGCCTTCTTGATCCTGCGCGGGCTGAAGACGCTGAGCCTGCGCATGGAGCGCCACAGCCGCAGCGCGCAGACCGTCGCCGAGCGTCTGGCCGAACACCCCAAGGTTGCCGCGCTGCACTACCCGGGGCTGCCCGGTTTCCCGCAAGCGGCGCTGGCGCGGCGGCAGATGCGCCTGCCCGGCGGCATGATGGCGTTCGAGCTGGAAGGGGGGCTGGAAGCCGGGCGACGCTTCATGGATGCGCTGCAGCTCGCGATCCGCGCTGTCAGCCTCGGCGACGCCGAGACGCTGTGCCAGCATCCGGCCTCGATGACGCACTCGACCTACACCGCCGAAGAGCGCGCCGCGCACGGCATCGGCGACGGCCTGGTGCGGCTGTCGGTCGGCCTCGAAGACCCCGAGGACATCGTCGCCGACCTGCTGCAGGCGCTCGAGGCGGCGTGAAAGAAGCCGCCCGGGAATGGGGAATGGGGAATGGGGAATGGGGAATGGGGAATGGGGAGCGAGTGTAGCCTCATCCCTCATCCCTCATCCCTCATCCCTCATCCCTCATCCCTGATCACCTTTTGAACCCTTCCGGAAGCTCACTTCATCGTCGGCATCACGAAGTCCGCGCCAGCGCGGATGCCGGTCGGCCAGCGCGTGGTGATGGTCTTCAGCCGCGTGTAGAAGCGCACCCCCTCGGGGCCGTGCATGTGGTGATCGCCGAACAGCGACGCCTTCCAGCCGCCGAAGCTGTGGAACGCCACCGGCACCGGGATCGGCACGTTGATGCCGACCATACCGACCTGGATGCAGCTCGCGAAGTGGCGCGCCGTGTCGCCGTCGCGGGTGAACAGCGCGGTGCCGTTGCCGAACTCGTTGGCGTTGATCAGCTCGACGGCGGCGGCATAGTCGGGCACGCGCACCACCACCAGCACCGGGCCGAAGATCTCTTCCTTGTAGATCGTCATCGCCGGGGTGACGCGATCGAACAGCGTCCCGCCAACGAAGTAGCCCTGCTCGTGCCCCGGTACGGTGTGGCCGCGGCCGTCGACGACGAGCTTCGCCCCTTCCTCGACGCCACGGTCGATGTAGCCGAGCACCTTCTGCTGGTGCGCCCGGGTCACCAGCGGCCCCATCTCGATACCTGGTGCATCGCCCGGGCCGATCCGCAGTGCGCGCACGCGCGGCGCGAGCTTGGCGATCAGCGCCTCGGCGGTCGCCTCGCCGACCGTCACCGCCACTGAGATCGCCATACAGCGCTCGCCGGCCGAGCCGTAGGCAGCGCCCATCAGCGCGTCGACCGCCTGGTCGAGGTCGGCGTCGGGCATCACCACCATGTGGTTCTTGGCCCCGCCGAGGGCCTGCACGCGCTTGCCGGCGGCGCAGCCGCGCTCGTAGATGTAGCGCGCGATCGGCGTCGAGCCGACGAAGCTCAGCGCCTGCACCTCGGGGTGCACCAGCAGCGCGTCGACCGCCTCTTTGTCGCCGTGGACGACGTTGAACACGCCGTCGGGCAGCCCGGCCTGCGTCAGCAGCTCGGCGATCGAGAGCGACACCGAGGGGTCGCGTTCCGAGGGCTTGAGAATGAAGGTGTTGCCGCAGGCCAGCGCCACCGGGAACATCCACATCGGCACCATCGCCGGGAAGTTGAACGGCGTGATGCCGGCGACCACGCCCAAAGGCTGGCGTAGCGAGTGGCTGTCGACGTGGGTACCGACGTTCTCGGTGACCTCGCCCTTCAGCAGGTGCGGGATGCCGCAGGCGAACTCGACCACTTCCATGCCGCGGGTGAGCTCGCCGAGCGCGTCGTCGTGCACCTTGCCGTGCTCGGCGCTGATCAGCGCCGCGAGCCGGTCGGCGTTGACCTCGAGCAGCTCCTTGAACTTGTACATCACGCGCGCGCGGCGCAGCGGCGGCGTCGCCGCCCACCCCGCAAACGCCGCCCTGGCCGCCTGCACCGCGGCATCGACTTCGGCCGCGCCGGCGAGCGCGAGCGTGCCACTCTGCGTGCCGGTGGCCGGGTTGAACACGGGGCTGGTGCGCCCGCTGGCGCCGGGCACGAGCCGGCCGCCGATGTAGTGGTGGATTTCTCGAGTCATGGGTCGAACCTGCCAGTGGAGGGTAGCTCGACCGCGCAGCGGCGCAAGCCACCATGGATACGGTATCGGCGAGCCGACGTCTCAGACCAGCTCGCGGATCACCTCGCCGAGCGTGCCGACCAAGGTGTCGATCTGTTCGCGGCTGATGATCAGCGGCGGGCTCACCGCGATGATGTCGCCGGTGAAGCGCACCATCACGCCGCGGCGGTAGCACTCGGTGAATACCTGGTAGGCGCGCACCGTCGGCTGAGCGGCCAGCGGCGCCAGCTCGACCGCGCCGACCAGGCCGAGGTTGCGGATGTCGATCACGTGCGCCAGCCCGCGCAATGAATGCAGCTTCTCTTCCCAGTACGGTTCGAGCTCGGCGGCACGCTCGAACAGCCGCTCCTCGGCATAGGTGTCGAGCGTCGCCAGGCCGGCGGCGCACGCCAGCGGATGACCCGAATACGTGTAGCCGTGGAACAGCTCGATCACGTGCTCGGGGCCCTGCATGAAGGTTTCGTAGATGCCCGGGCGGCTGAACACCGCACCCATCGGCACCACGCCGTTGGTGACGCCCTTGGCGGTGGTCATCAGGTCCGGTACCACCTGGAAGCGGTCCATCGCGAACGGCGCACCGAGGCGGCCGAAGCCGGTGATCACTTCGTCGAAGATCAACAGGATGCCGTGCCTGTCGCAGATTTCGCGCAGGCGCTGCAGGTAGCCCCGCGGCGGGATCAACACGCCGGTCGAGCCCGCGACCGGCTCGACGATCACCGCGGCGATGGTCGAGGCGTCGTGCAGCGCGACGATGCGTTCGAGCTCGTCGGCGAGGTGCGCGCCCCAGGCCGGCTGACCGTGCGAAAAGGCGTTGTGCGCCAGGTCGTGCGTGTGCGCCAGGTGGTCGACGCCGGGCAGCATCGCACCGAAAGCCTTGCGGTTGGCGCTGATGCCACCGACCGAGATGCCGCCGAAGCCGACGCCGTGGTAGCCGCGCTCGCGACCGATCAGCCGGGTGCGCTGGCCTTCGCCGCGCGCACGGTGGTACGCGAGCGCGATCTTCAACGCGGTGTCGACCGCTTCCGAGCCCGAATTGGTGAAGAACACCTGCCCCATCTTGCGCCCGCTCAGCTCGACCAGGCGGCTGGCGAGTTCGAAAGCCTTGGGGTGGCCCATCTGGAAGCCGGGGGCGTAGTCGAGCTCGGCGATCTGGCTGCGCACCGCCTCGACGATCTTCGCCCGCGCATGGCCGGCATTGACGCACCACAGCCCGGCGGTGCCGTCGAGCACCCGGCGGCCGTCGTGGCTCTCGTAGTACATGCCCTCGGCCCTGACCAGCAGGCGCGGATCGGCCTTGAACTGGCGGTTGGCGGTGAACGGCATCCACAGTGCCTGCATGTCGGGCACGGTGGCCGCGGTCTTGGGATCGGACATCGGCGGGATCCTCCGTGGGGAATGCACAGACAGTAGCATGTCAAACGCACCGTCCCTGCGGCGTCGACTCGGGCGCCGCGATGCCGTGCCGCGCCGCCGTCGGTGCGAGCCGCCGGCGGCGTGAGGCACGAGCCGGTCATGCCGGCTTCGACAGCAGGTCTCCCAGGTGCTGCGCCAGCGCCACCATCGTCAGCGTCGGGTTCCACGAGCCGCTCGCCGGCCAGAGCGCGGCGCCGGTGACGTAGACGTCGTCGACGCCCTTCAGCGCGTAATCCAGGCCGACGACGGCGTCCTGGCCCTGGCCGATCCACAGCGTCGAGCCCTCGTGCACCAGCCCGGGCACGCGGATCTGGCTCAGCGGCGGGCGGGCCGGCTTCCAGCCGCCGTCGGCGTGCCAGTACTCGACGCGGGCGGGGCCCTTCGGCGACAGGATCCGTTCCAGCGTCTCGAAAGTGCCTTGATCCATCGTGTTCCACAGCGCATCGTCGTTGGCGTTGGCCAGCACCTGCAGCGTGACGTTGGTCGTCGGATCCTCGCCGTCGTCGCGGCGCAGCCAGCTGTCCGGATTGCGCCAGTCCAGCTCGCCGAGCACCGCGCACACGAACACGAGGTGATCCTTCGACGTGAGCAGTTGCTCCATCGAGGCGGTGGCGACCACATCGGGCATGTGCCGCTGCGCGGCGGCGGCGTTCTTCTGCGGATCGCGGTCGGACAGCGAAGTGAGCTGGATGTGGTACTGGCCCTGCGTCTCGCGGTCGATTCCGGCGACGTAGTTGGCCGCCAGTTCCAGCTCGAGCAGCCTGGCGTCGAAATCGTAATCGGCGCGCGGCACGCGCGCGACCACCGAGGTGATGAAGTGCGCGGTGAAGCGTCCGCCGGCGTTCGCCACTTGCGGGAACGAGTTCAGCACCAGCGTCGTCGGCGGCAGCGCCCCCATCGCCAGCACGACCTTCGCGCCACCGACGTTGACGATGCCGCGTGAGGTCTCGAGCGCCGTGGGTCTGCTGCCCTGCTGCAGGATGCGGCCGACGATGCATTCGGTAGCGATGCGCAAGGGCGCGCCCTGGCCCGCGGCGGCGAGCTGCGCCTGCCGGTCGGCCAGCATCAGCAGTTGCCCCGGGGTCGAGAACTTGGCGAAGTCGACGTTGCTGAGCTCGGCGGCGCCCGCGGCCAGCGGCGCCGGCAGGGTGCGCGTCAGCGAGCTCACCTTGCCGAGGCCGGACTCGAGCAGCGCCGTGATCCGCTGCTGCAGCTCGCCGTAGATCGGCCGCGGATTGCCGTCGTCGGGGCTGCGGCGCCGGTCGATCGCAGAGGCCGGAATCACGTTCAGCAGGCGCTCCGCCTCGGGAAAATACGCGTGGGCGGCAGCGATGACCTCTTCGGGCCAGCCCTGCATTTCCTCCGGCGTCGGTCGCGGACACCAGGCGCTCCACAGGATCGAGCGGCCGCCGAAGAAGGGCACCATGCCGTGTTGCCACTTGATGTACGGCGCCTCGTGCGTGCGCATCGACAGCGTCCACGGGAAGGTTTCCGACAGCCCGCCGAGGACACCGGCGTACGGCAGCGGCAGGTTCTGGAAATGCTCCGGCAAGAAGAACGGCCCGCGCTCGAGCACCAGGACGCGCGCGTGCGGCGCGTTGCGGTACACCTGGTCGATGAAGGCCAGCGCGCAGAAACCCGAGCCGATCACGATGTAATCGAACTGCTCCTGCTCGCGGATCTGCTTCCAGCCGGTCTTCGATGCGAAGAAGACGTGGTTCATCACGTCCTGGCCGGTCGGGGTCTGCGGGCCCGGCGTGGGGAATCCGCCATTGAAGTTGGATGAAGCCGATGCAGCGCCCATGTCGCCTCCCTGTAGCCGTCGTCACGCTTCGGGGATGGACCCCGAAACCGATTCGCCCTCGGCGGTGCGGCTGCACGGCCGACCGGCGGGGCGCAGAACAGGCATAGCACGTGGATAGACGCAAGCCACCGGCGGCGCATCCGCAGGCACGCCCGAAGCGCCGCGCCGGCAGCGGCGCGCAGGTCCCGCGTTTGGCGTACGCTTTCCGCACCGTGCCCGGCACCGACCGATCGCCTCCCCGCCAGGCCCCGTCGTGCACCCCGGGAGACCCGATGGCCGCCGAATCCGGATCCGCACCTGCCGCACCGCGGAAGCGCGCCACAGCGCTGAAGCCGTCGCGTCCGCGCAAGCCGCCACGCTACCCCTACGACGGTCTGTCCGGGCTGTGGCTGCGGCTGCCGTGGTGGCTGCACCTGGTCGCCGCTGCGCTCGCCTGGCCGCTGTGCACCGAGTGGCTGCCGCGCATCCCGGCGCGCGAGCCGACGATGGCGTGGCTGTTCCACGTCGCCGCCCCGGCCGCCTGGCCGGCCGCGGTGGCGCTGGCGCTGATCACCGCGGCGCTGAGCTGGCGCAAGGCGCGCACGCCGGCGAAGAAGGCGAAAAAGCGGCCAGCCGCCGCGCGCACGCCGCGCCGGACGAAGCCGGCCGCAGCCCCGCCACGGCAAGGCGAGTTCTCCTGAACCGGAGCGCCGCCGCGCTCACTCCGACCTCTGGTCGATCTCGAAGCTGGCCATGATCTCGATGCCCCTGGGGCCGATCTTCGTCCGCTCCGCTGAGGGTGAAATCGGTGCGGAACGGGTCAGAGCTCGAGCTGCGTGCCGAGCTCGACGACGCGGTTGGTCGGAATGCCGAAGAAGTCCATCGCCTGCGCGGCATTGCGCCACATGCCGATGAACAGCCGCTCGCGCCAGCGCGCCATGCCTGGATGCGCGGTCGAGATCAGCGTCTCGCGCCCGAGGAAGAAGGTGGTTTCCATCGGCTCGAGCTGCAGCCCGTAAGATGCGCACAGCGCCAGCGCGTGCGGCACGTCGGGGTCTTCGACGAAGCCGTAGCGCGCGGTGACGCGGTAGAACGCGTTGCCGAGCGGCTCGACCGCCACCCGCTCGTCTTCGGCCACGCGCGGCACGTCTTCGGTCAGCGCGGTCAACAGCACGACGCGCTCGTGCAGCACCTTGTTGTGCTTGAGGTTGTGCAGCAGCGTATGCGGCACGCCCTGCGGATGGCGGGTCAGGAACACCGCGGTGCCAGGCACGCGAGCGATCGAGCCGTCGGCCAAGCCCTCGATGAACATCGCCAGCGGCGTCGCCTCCAGCTCGCGCAGCCGCTCGGTGACCAGTTCGCGGCCGCGCTTCCAGGTCAGCATCAGCGTGTACAGTCCCAGCCCCACCAGCAGCGGGAACCAGCCCCCCTGCGGGATCTTCAGCGAAGTCGCCGCGAACAGCGCCAGATCGGCGCACCAGAACAGCGCCGCCACCAGCGCGCAACGCCACCAGTTCCAGCCCCACAGGAAGCGCGCGGTGACCAGTGCCATCAGCGTCGTGATCACCATGTCCATCGTCACCGCGATGCCGTAGGCGGCGGCCAGATTCGACGACGAACCAAAACCCAGCACCAGCCCGAGCACCGCCACCAGCAGCGCCCAGTTGGCGGCCGGCACGTAGATCTGGCCGATCTCGCGCTCGGAGGTGTGGACGATCTCGACGCGCGGCGCGAAGCCGAGCTGAATCGCCTGGCGCGTGACCGAGAACACGCCCGAGATCACCGCTTGCGACGCGATCACGGTCGCCAGCGTCGACAGCGCCACCAGCGGATACAGCAACTCGTCGGGTGCCAGATGGTAGAAGGGGCTCGCTGCTGTCTCGGCGTCGCGCAGCAGCAGTGCTCCCTGGCCGAAATAGTTCAGCAGCACGGCCGGCAGCACGACCGCGAACCAGGCCAGCCGCACCGGCCGCCGGCCGAAGTGCCCCATGTCGGCGTACATCGCCTCGCCGCCGGTCACCACCAGCACCACGGCCCCCAGCACGACGAAACCGTGCCAGCGGTTGACGGCGAAGAAGTTCCACGCATGGCCGGGGTTGATCGCCTGGAACACTTCGGGGTTGTGCACCGCACTGTTGAGGCCGAGCACTGCCAGCACCGCGAACCAGGTGATCATCACCGGCCCGAACAAGCGCCCGACTCGCTCGCTGCCGTGCGACTGGACGTAGAACAGCGCGATCAGGATCGCGACGGTGATCGGCAGCACGAAGGGTTCGAACACGTCGGTGGCGACCGCGAGCCCCTCGACCGCGCTGAGCACCGAAATCGCCGGCGTGATCATGCCGTCGCCGAAGAACATCGTCGCGCTGAACACCCCCAGCGTGATCAGCGCCGCGCGCTGCCAGCAGCCCTCGGGCCAGCGGTGCAGGTTCATTGCCAGCAGCGCCAGGATGCCGCCCTCGCCGCGGTTGTCGGCGCGCAGCACGAAGGTCGCGTACTTCAGCGAGATCACGATCACCAGTGCCCAGAAGATCAGCGACACCACGCCGAGCACGTTCTCGGGCGTGACCGCGACCGCGTGTGGGCCCTGGAAACATTCGCGCAGCGCGTACAGGGGGCTGGTGCCGATGTCGCCGTACACCACGCCGAGTGCGCCGACCGTCAGAGTGGCCAGCCCCTGGCGCGACACCTCCCCTGCTTCCCGTTGCATCGCGTTGTTCTCCGGAAATGCGCTTCGCCGCGCAGTCTAGCGTAGCGGCGCGCGCGCTACGCTGGAGAGACCCGACCGTCAGCACGCGCCGATGAGCCCCTGCGCCGTTCCCTCGCACGTCGTCGGCTTCGACGACGCCCCGTTCGAGTTCGCCCAGCGTGGCGACGTGGCGGTGTTCGGCGCGGTGTTCTCGGGGCTGCGGCTCGAGGGCGTGCTCGCCGGCAAGGTGCGCCGCGACGGTGCCAATGCCACGCGCGTGCTCGCCCGGCTGGTGCTCGGTTCGCGCTTCAACGGCCACATCCAGGCGGTGCTGCTCGGCGGCATCGCGCTGGCGGGCTTCAACGTCGTCGACTTGCGCGCGCTGCACGCCACCCTCGGCCGGCCGGTGATCGCGGTCACGCGCCACCCGCCGGACCTCGACGCGGTACGCTGCGCGCTGCTCGGGCACGTGCGCGGCGGCCGGCGCAAGTGGGCGCTGATCGAGCGTCTCGGGCCGATGGAACCGGCCGCCGGGGTGTTCGTGCAGCGCGCCGGGATCGCGCTCGCCGACGCCGAGGCGCTGATCCGGCGGCTGGCGGTCAACAGCCGCCTGCCCGAACCGCTGCGCACCGCGCACCTGATCGCCGGCGGCGTCACCCGCGGCCAGAGCAGCCGGCACCGGGCGTGAAACGGCGTTCAGATCAAGCCGAGCAGCTCGTAGACTTCGAGCGGCTGACGCTTGCCCTTGACGCTGATCAGCGTCGCCGGGCGCACTTCGACGCACTCGGCGACGCGCGCGTGCACGGCGGCGCTGATCAGGATTTGGTCGAGGCCGGCATGCTCCTGGATGCGCTTGGCGGTGTTCACGTCGCCGCCGATCGCGGTGTATTCGATACGCCGCTCGCTGCCGATCAGCCCGAGCACCGCTTCGCCGACGTGCACGCCGATGCCGAACGACAGTCGGAACGCCGGCGGCAGCTCCTCGTGCAGCGCGCGGAACGCGTCGCGGATGCCGAGCGCCGCGCGCAAGGCCCGCAGCACGTGGTCGGGTTGTGGAAACGGCGCGTTGAACCAAGCCATCACCGCGTCGCCGAGGAACTTGTCGATCGTGCCCTGCTCGGCCAGCACCGCATCGGCCATCGCCGCCAGGTAGCGGTTCAGCAGCGTCATCAGCGCATCGGGATCCAGCCGCTCGCCGAGGCCGGTGAAGCCGTGGATGTCGGCGAACAGGATGCTGAGCTCGCTGCGCCGGCCGCCGAGATGCAAGTGTTCGGGGTCGAGCTGGCCGAGGATCGCCGGCGACACCATGCGCTCGAACACTTGCCGCTGCGCCTCCAGTCGCCGCTGCTCGGTGAGGTCGTCGAGCACGATCGCGACCCCTTGCGTACCCTGCGGCCCCTTGAGGCTGGAGAGGTTGAAACGCAGGATCACCGTGCCGCGCGACGCCAGCGTCGGGCGCAGTTCGAGGCCGAGCACCGGCTTGTCGGTGCGCGCGATCTGCAGCAGCGGCGCGAGCGCCGTGTCGATCGGCGCCGGCAGCTCGTCGATGTTGCGCCCGATCAGCTCGTCCGCGTCGCGATAGCCGAGGATGCGCAGCGCCGCCGAGTTGCACAGCATGATGCGCCCGTGCAGATCGGTCGTGATCACGCCGCTGACGAGCGAAGCGAACACGTTGTCGAGCAGATTCTTCAGCTCGGTGATTTCGGCCAGCGAACGGCGCAGTTGCGCTTCGTGTGCCTGCAGTTGCCCGGCCATGCGGTCGAAGGCCAGCGCCAGCCGGCCGAGTTCGCCGTGCCCCAGCGCCAGACCGGTGCGCGCCTCCAGCTCGCCGCGCTGCAGTCGCTCGGTCGCCGCCAGCAGCGCGCGCGTCGGACGCAAGACCATGCGCTCGCCGAACCACCACGCCGTCGCCAGCGCCAGCAGCGTCACTGCGCTGAAAAACACCAGGCGTCGGGTGAAAATGCGCTCGACCTCGGCGAAAGCCACTGCGGTCGGGATGCCCACCGCCAGATAGGCATCGGCCTCCTCGCCGTCGCGCGGGCTGCGCAACACTGCGAACGCGAACAGGCTGGGTACCCCGGCGAGATTGGCGGCCTCGATCACTTCGCCACTGCGCCAAGCGCGGATCACTTCGAACAGCGGCGTTTCCACCGCTTCGGTACCGCGCCAGCGCTGCCCATCGGGGTAGTGGAACAGGATGGTGCCATTGCGATCGAGCACAACCAGGCTGGCCTGCGGCGGCAGCTCCACTTCGCCCGCGATCTGCGCGAGCCATCCCAGGTCGAGCGCCGCGAACACCACGCCGGCGGGCCGCCCCTCGGCGTCGGGTATCGGGAAGCCGAAGTTCAGCGTCGCCCGCCCGGTGATGCGGCCGATCTGGTACTCGCCAACCGCGAAGCCGCGCTGGCGCAGCGCCTCTTGGAAATACGCGCGGTCGGCGATGTTGACCGGCCGCTCGAGGTGCAGCCCGCTGCAGAAGGCTTCGCCGGCGAGGTCGGCGGCGCCGAGGTTGGCGTAGAAGGAGTACTGGCTCAGCAGCTCGGCGAACAGCGTACGGCACGCCTGTGCATCGCGCGCGCGCACCGCGGGCAGTTGCGCCAGCGCGGCGAGCAACTGCTGCGCCCCCTCGATCAACCCCTGCTGGCGGCTGACCGCCAGGCGGATCAGCGCCTGCGTATCCGCCTGCACGCGCGCGACCGCCATGCGCCGGTCCTCGAGGTAGGTAGCCAGGATCAACCCCAGCATCGGCAGCACGGCCAGCGACACCAACAACAGCAGGCGTGGCCGCAGCCCCCCCAGCCTGCCGAGCACGGCTGTCAGCCTGCGCGTGAACCCACCCCCGCGTGTCGCCGCCATCGCTGCCCTCTTCGCCGGTGCGGCCCGCGCCGCTCCCCGCAGGCGAGGATAGCTGCTGTGCGGGCCCTTCGAAGGGCGTCCGCGGCCGCTCAGGTTCGCCCGAAGCGCTGCAGCAGCCGCTCGCGATACACCGCGTCGTCGAGCCGCAGGTCGCGGCCGTGCGCATCGAGCATCACGCGCAAGGCTTCGATCCGCGCCAGCGCGCGACGGCGCTCGGGATCGTCTTCGACCAGCTCCGGCAGCGCCGCCTCGAGCCCGGCGAGCTCGCGCCGCGCGAGCACTTCCGGCGGCGCGCAGCCGGCGTTCTTCAGAATCCGGTACGCCATGCGCAGCTCTGCGGGGATCATCGCATCGTCGTCGAGCACGAGCGGCCTGCCGGCGCCCGGCAGCCGCTCGAACTCGCCGCGACGCTGCGCCTCGCGGATGCGCTCTTCGGCGATCTGGTCGAGCAGGCTCATGTCCGGGAAT
>JBDHRG010000322.1:0-2745 GCA_039807445.1 Candidatus Competibacteraceae bacterium | reverse complement strand
CGCTGCACATTGACAGATAAAAAGCAAAGGCAACACCGGAAAGCGCCGCCGCGACCACCCGCCTGACTGTTTTCATATGAGGCCCTTTCTTTTTGATGTGGTTTTGTCGACTGCGAAATTCGCCGACCGTGACCGCGTGCGCTGCCGCACTCGGCTGGCGATGCCGTTATCACAAACCGGTAGGTTGCTCTAGCGAGCAGGCAGACCGGACAAGACGCCAAGACCCGGCCCGTTGGATCGCGCCTGTTTTGTGATGCTTTGACTGCGTATGGAAACGTCCTTTGCCATAGCGCGTCTCATACCGGCCGAACGCTGTCCTTTAAGGGCCAACTCTCAATCTGCTTCAATCCCTGATCACGCCTTGGAATCTAGCTTTGAATTAGACGACCGAACAGTCGTAGAAAAAAGCGGCATCAGTCATCCAATCAGACAACGTAGTCTATAAGCACCTGAGTGGCAAGGAAACTTGTGCTCGCAGGGTAACCTGATGCCGACGACAAACGCGACGTACCCGGGACAGCCACGCTGGATCAGGTCGGACCAAGATCAGGCTGAAGCACTACAGCCTCGCACCGAAGCGGCGCGTACACCGGCTGGGTGAAGCGTTTCGTGCTGTTCCACGCGCGGGCTGGGCGCAGCGGAGGTCGAGGCGCTCCTCACGCATCGGGCGGTCGACCGCGGGGCGTAATGCTGGTGTCGCACCTGTCCAAGGGAATGCCCGCGGGGCTCGGCGCCATTCCGGCGGCGATGCCGGCAACGGAGGCGGGCGCTGCAGGACGCGCGTCTGGAACCCGGTCCACCGGGTCGAGGTGTGCGATGCGAGGGGCGAAGTTTTTCCGTGCGTTGCTAGCCGGCATGCTGGCGGCCGGGCTGTCGGCTTGCGTGGCCACGGTCGGCCCCGGTTACGCCGCGTACCGGTCCTATCCCTATTACTACCGCGTCTATCCCTCGGTGACGCTCGAGGGCAGCCTCTTCTACGCAGGACCGTACCGCTACCGGCCCTACTACAAGCCCTACTACCCCTACTACAAGCCCTACTATCGGCCCTATTACCGTCCGTACTTCTACCGCCCGCACGGCTACTGGCGTGCGCCTGGCTTCAGCGGGCGGCCGTGGGTAGGGCCGGGCTGGGGTCCGCGGGGTCCGCGTGCAGGCTGGGGATGGCATCGATAGCGCGGATTCGGCATGGACGCGGGGTCGCGCTCCGCCGATCGGCGCCGCGGGCGACGGAGCATGGACGAACTTTCGGCGCAGCGCTCATTCGACGGCAGACTGTTGACAAAATACAATTTGAACGGTGTGATGGCCGGCAAGGAGACCCGACCATGAACAACGATACCGCCCTTATCGAGATCCGCAGCCTGCAGCAGCACTCGCTGGCGATGCTGGTGCAGCGCGAGATCGAGCGCCTGATCCTCTCGGGCGAATACCTGCCCGGCGACAAGCTGCCCGAGCAGGCGCTGGCCGAGCGCCTCGGCGTGTCGCGCGGCCCGATCCGCGAAGCCTTCCGCTCGCTCGAGGAGTCGGGGCTGGTGCGGGTCGAGAAGAACCGCGGCGTGTTCGTGCGCCACATCGAGCTCGACGAGGCGGTCGAGATCTACGAGATCCGCGCCGCGCTCGACCGCTGGATCGGCTACACGCTGGCGGCGCGCATCGGCCCGGAGCAGGTCGCGGTGCTGCGCGCGCTGCTCGACGGCATGGACTGCGCCACCGCGGCGCGCGACGCCGACACTTACCACCTGCTGAACCTCGACTTCCACGACCGTCTGGTCGAGTTCACCGGCAACCAGAAGCTGATCCTGACCTACCGCCGCCTGGTCAACGAGCTGGCGTTGTTCCGCAAGCGCAACCTCGGCAACGGCGGCAGCCAGCTGCCCGCCTCGAACGAAGAACACCACCGCATCCTCGATGCGATCACCTCCGGCGACCCCGAAGCCGCCGGCAAGCGGCTGTTCGAGCACGTGCTGCGCAGCCGCGACCGCACGATCGCGTTGAACCGCCCTGGCTGAAGTCCACGCGCGCCAGACGCTGATGTGTTCCGGCCGAATGCGGCTTCCCCGGGATCAGGCCACGCGCCGCAGCAGGCATGGCGTTCGCGGGCAGGGTGTCAGCGCCTGGCATTCGGCTTCGGCGATCAGCCAGGCGCGGTGGGCGGCAGCGGCCAGCAGTTCGGCGAGTTCGCAATCGACCGCTGGCGCGCAAGGATCGAGGCGCAGGTGATGGACCTGCTCGGCCGCCTCGCGGTAGACCGCGTACTCCTCGGCGACGAGGTGACGCGCACGGATGATCTCGAGGGCGAGCGTGTGCATGGGCGGCTCCTGCGCGAACGCGGCGCAGCGATCGATGCGGTTTCGCATCGCCATTGTTGTAGCAGAGCCATGATATGTTGCAATAAAAATAAGTAGTTTCTTGATTGATACATCTTGTAACGCCCAGGAAGCCCCGGCAGTGTCAGTGAAGGCGCGCACCGCCCCGCTCGGTCTGCCAGTAGCGTTGCGCCTCGGCCCGCCAGGCACGCAGCCGCGATGCGCCGACCGGCGGCACGTCGACCAGCAGCGCGCCCTCGAGCGCAGTGTCGTGCACCTCGGCACCCATTGCGGCCCAGGCGGCGCGGCGTGCGGTGCTCGCGGCGTGCCGGCCGCTCGACAGCAGCACCAGGCGCGGCGCAGCCGCGGCGAGGAAAGCCGCATCGGCCGGCGGGCGCAGCCCCTGCCCCGGCGCGAGCAGCACTTCGGCGGCGGCCGG
>JBDHRG010000321.1:0-2802 GCA_039807445.1 Candidatus Competibacteraceae bacterium | reverse complement strand
GACGCGCCAGCTGGCGACGCTGATCGGCGCCGGGCTGCCGGTCGAGCAGGCGCTGGCGAACGTCGCCGCCGGCCTGCCGGCGCGCGCGCTGCTGTCGGGCGTGCTGCTCGCGGTGCGCGCGCGCGTCACCGAAGGCCTGTCGCTCGCCGCCGCGCTGGCCGACTTCCCGCGCGCCTTCCCCGACCTGTACCGCGCCACCGTCGCCGCCGGCGAGCAGGCCGGCCACCTCGAGGCGGTGTTCGAGCGCCTCGCCGACTACACCGAAGCGCGCCAGGCGCTGAAGAGCAAGCTTTTGCTCGCGCTGTTCTACCCGGCACTGCTGACGCTGGTCGCGGTGCTGGTGGTGACCGGGCTGCTGGTGTTCGTGGTGCCGCAAGTGGTCGAAGTGTTCGCCGGGCTCAAGCAGGAACTCCCGGCGCTGACGCGCGCGCTGATCGCGATCTCCGCCTTCCTGCGCGAGCAGGGCGTGTGGCTGCTCGCCGGACTCGCGCTCGGCGGCCTGGCCTTCGCCCGCGCCCGCCGCCACCCGCCGATCCGCCGCACGCTGCACGCGCTCCAGCTGCGCCTGCCGCTGGTCGGGCGGCTGACGCGCGCGGTCGAGGCGGCGCGCTACGCGCGCACCGCCAGCATCCTGCTCGGTAGCGGCGTGCCGGTGCTCGAGGCGCTGCGCATCGCCGCGCAAGTGATCGCCTGCCTGCCGATCCGCGCCGCGGTCGAACACGCCGCGGCGCGCGTGCGCGAAGGCACCAGCCTGCACAGGGCGCTCGGCGACACCGGCGAATTCCCGCCGCTGATGCTGGCGCTGGTCGCCAGCGGCGAAGCCAGCGGCCGGCTCGGGCCGATGCTCGAGCGCGCCGCGCGCGAGCAGGAGCGCGCGGTCGAAACCGCGCTCGCGGCGCTGCTCGCGGTGTTCGAGCCGATGCTGATCCTGGCGATGGGCGGCGCGGTGCTCGCGATCGTGCTCGCGATCCTGCTGCCGATCTTCGACCTGAACCAGCTGGTCAAGTAGAGCGATCCCAAGGAGGCTCCGATGCGCTGTCCCCGTTCCCGCCCTGCCGCCGGCTTCACGCTGATCGAGGTGATGGTGGTGGTCGTGATCCTCGGCGTGCTCGCCGCGATCGTGGTGCCCAAGATCATGGACCGCCCCGACCAGGCGCGCGTGGTCAAGGCGCGACAGGATATCCGCCTGATCGAGAGCGCGCTCGGGCTCTACAAGCTCGACAACTTCCGCTACCCGAGCACCGACCAGGGGCTCGAGGCGCTGGTGCGCAAGCCGACGCTGGCGCCGGTGCCGCCGCACTGGAAGGAGGGCGGCTACCTCGACCGCCTGCCCAAGGACCCCTGGGGCGGCGACTATGCCTACCTGAACCCCGGCGAGCACGGCGAGATCGACCTCTGGTCGCTCGGCGCCGACGGTCAGCCCGGCGGCGAAGGCACCAACGCCGACCTGGGCAACTGGAACGCCGAGTGAACCGGCTCCACCCACCCCGTTCCTTGCCAGGGGAGGGGGACCGCGCTCTGGCGTCGGGGCAAGGGTCCGCCTCCCCCTGCCAAGGGCGAGGATGGGAGGGAGTGGGTGCCTCGGCTTCGGCTCGACTCCCGCGGGCGGATCGCGGCTTCACGCTGCTCGAAACCCTGGTGGCGCTGGCAGTGCTGGCGACCGCACTGACGGCGCTGACCGCGGCGGCGGGCAGCAGCGCACGGCAGATCGACGCACTGCGCACGCGCACGCTGGCCGGCTGGGTCGCCGAGAACCGCGTCAGCGAAATCCTGCTGGCCAAGGACGCCCCCGCCGACGGCGAGCGCCGCGGCGAAGCCACGCTCGCCGGGCGGCGCTGGCGCTGGCACGAGCGTGTAGCCCCGACCGCGGACCCGGCGCTGGTGCGCGTCGAGGTCGAGGTCCGCCCCGCCGATGCACCGCCCACGTCCTCCCCCGCCGCGGCGCTGGTGGCGTTCCGGGGGCGAGGCGGATGAACGCGAAGCACCGCTTCGCGCCGCCGAGCGCCCCGCGGCCGGCAGGCCATGGGGCCGGAACGAGGCGGATGAACGTGAAGCACCGCGGCTTCACGCTGGTCGAGGTGATGGTGGTCGTCGTGATCATCGGCATCATCGCCGGCATCGCCGCGACCCGGCTGCGCGTCGCCGACCCGGCGCAGCTCGCGGCGAGCGAGGCGCGCAAGCTGCACGCGGTGCTCGAACTGGCGCGCGACGAGGCGCAGCTCGGCGGCGAGACGCGCGCGCTGCGCATCGAAGCCGACGGCTACCGCCTGCTCGCGCCGACCGACCAGGGCGGCTGGGCCGAGCCGCCGGCCTCGAAAGCGCTGACCCGCCGCCAGTTGCCGGCGGGGCTGGGTTTCGCGCTCGAGGTCGAGGGCAAGCCCGCCGGCAAGGGGCCGCAGCTGCTGTTCCTGCCGAGCGGCGAAGCGACGCGCTTCCGCCTGGCGATCCGCCTCGACGACGGCCGCCCGCTCGCGCGCCTGTCCGGCGACGTGCTCGGGCGGATCAAGCAGGAGGCACCGTGAAGCGCGCCACCGGCTTCACGCTGCTCGAGCTGCTGATCGCGATCGCGGTGCTGGCGGTGATCGGCGCCGCGAGCTTCGCCGGGCTGCGCCAGGCGCTGGTCGCACGCGAGCGCGTCGCTGCGGAGGCCGAACGCCTGGCCGACGTGCAGCGCGCGGTCGACCTGCTCGCGCAAGACCTGGCGCAGCTCGCGCTGCGGCCGGTGCGCGACGCGGTCGGCCGCGAAGAGCCGGCGCTCATCGGCGGCGAGGGACGCAGGCCGCTGCTGGCGTTCACGCGTGC
>JBDHRG010000320.1:0-2823 GCA_039807445.1 Candidatus Competibacteraceae bacterium | reverse complement strand
GGCGCCGGCGGGCAGCGCCGCGCCCGCCGGCGGCGCCTGGTTCCCGGACCGCGGCCCGGCGGCGCCCGCGGGCGACGGTTCCGGGCCGGCGCAGGCATTGCCGGCGCAACCGATATTACTGGCGTCGAACGAACCGGCGCCGCGCCCCGCAGTCATATCCCCGGTGCGGCCAGCCGTGCCGCCGTCGGTGCGGGCGCAAACGCCGCCGCCGGCTGACGGCGGCGTGTACCTGCAGCTCGGCGCCTTCGGCGAGCGGCGCAACGCCGAAGCACTGCGCGAGCGTGTACGCGGGCGCTTCGAGCAGGGTGTCTACATCGACGATTCGAACGGCGACGGCCTGTTGCGCGTCAAGCTCGGGCCGTTCTTCACGCCGAACGATGCCGAGCGCGCGGTCGCCCGCGTCGACAGCCTCGGCCTCGGCCGACCGCGGATGGTCATCAACTGATGAGTTCGATTCCGTTACAATCCCGGCCTTGTCTTTCAACCCCTTGACCCAGGATTCGCACCTCTCCGTCATGCGACATCTGAACCGTATCCTGTCCGGCGTGCTGGTCTTGCTGAGCCTCGCGCTGGCCCGCGTCGTCTTCGCCGCCCCCCCGCCCCTGCCCGAACTGCCGGTCAAGGCCTATGCACTGGTCGACTACCACAGCGGCAAGGTGCTGGCGGATTCGCGCGGCGACGAGCGCATGGAGCCGGCCAGCATCACCAAGCTGATGTCGGCTTACGTGGTCTACGAGGCGCTGCGCGACGGCAAGATCAAGCCGTCCGACGACGTGTTCATCAGTGAAGCCGCCTGGCGCACCGAAGGCTCGCGGATGTTCGCCAACGTCGGCAGCCGCGTGCCGCTCGACGCGCTGCTGATGGGCATGGTGATCCAGTCGGGCAACGACGCCACCGTCGCGCTGGCCGAGCACGTCGCCGGCAGCGAGGCGACCTTCGCCACGCTGATGAACCAGACCGCCGTCCGGCTCGGCATGAAGAATTCGCACTTCACCAACTCCACCGGCTTGCCGCACCCCGAGCACTACACCAGCGCGCACGACATCGCGATCCTGACGCGGGCGCTGATCCACGACTTCCCGCAGCAGTACGCGCACTACGCGGTGCGCGAATACACCTGGAACAACATCACCCAGCACAACCGCAACCGCCTGCTGTGGCAGGACCCCTCGGTCGACGGCGTCAAGACCGGCCACACCAGCTCGGCGGGCTTCTGCCTGGCGTCTTCGGCCAAGCGCGACGACGCGCGCATGATCGCCGTGGTGCTCGGTGCCCGGCTCGAGAAGGAGCGCTACAGCAGCAGCCAGACGCTACTGAACTACGGCTTCAGCTTCTACGAAACGCGCAAGATCTACGCCGCCAACGAAGCGCTCAGCGAGGCGCGCGTGTGGCTCGGCGACACCGACAAGCTGCAGCTCGGCCTGGCCGAACCGCTGTTCGTGACCATCCCCAAGGGCAAGTACGACAGCCTGAAGGCGGCGCTCGAAGTCGCCCCGGCGATCGAGGCACCGGTGGCGCAGGGCTCGGCGCAGGGCAAGGTCACGGTGACGCTCGACGACCAGCTGATCGCCGAAGTGCCGCTGATCGCGCTGCGGGGCGTCGAGGAAGGCGGCTTCTTCTCGAAGCTGATCGACCATGTGCTGATGCTGTTCCACAAGCTGTTCGGCTGAGCGCGAGCAGCACCCGCAGGCACGAAGACTTCAGCGCATGGGCAGCGCTGACCGTTGCCGGAATGCCGGAAGGAAGGCTCCGATGATGACCGAAGAATTCCGGATGGAATTCCCCCGCGACTTCCCGATCAAGGCCATGGGCCGCGGCGGCACGACTTTCGACGCCGTCGTGGTCGAGATCGTGCGCCGCCACGCCCCCGATCTCGACCCGGCACAGGTGCGCGCCCAGGACAGCCGCAACGGCAACTACCGCGCGGTGACGGTGGTCGTCCGTGCCACCAGCCGTGCGCAGCTCGACGCGATCTACCTCGCGCTGAGCTCGCACGAAGCGGTGGTGATGGCGCTGTGACGCCCTCCAGCGCCGCGTTGCTCCTGGTCCGCGAGCTCGGCCGGGTCGAGTACGCGTCGGTGTTCGCGGCGATGAAGGCGTTCACCGCCGCGCGCACCGAAGCCACGCCCGACGAGGTCTGGGTCGTCGAGCACCCGCCGGTGTTCACCCAGGGCCTGAACGGCAAGGCCGAGCACCTGCTCGCGACCGGCGACATCCCGGTGGTGCAGGTCGACCGCGGTGGCCAGGTCACTTACCACGGCCCGGGGCAACTGGTGGTTTACGTGCTGCTCGACGTCGGCCGCCGCCACATGGGACCGCGCGAGCTGGTGAGCCTGCTCGAGCGCAGCACGGTCGCGGCACTCGCCGAGTGCGGCATCGCCGCCTATCCGCGCCCCGACGCACCCGGCGTCTACGTCGGCGAGCGCAAGATCGCGTCGCTGGGACTGCGCATCCGCAGGGGCCGCTCGTACCACGGCCTCGCGCTGAACGTCGACATGGACCTCGCGCCGTTCGCACGCATCAACCCCTGCGGTTACGCCGGCATGGCGATGACGCAGGTGCGCGAGCTGTGCGCCGATTTCTCGATACAAAAAATTAAAGAAGATTTATTGCACCAATTGGCAACAGGTTTGGGATACACTGCCCCGACGATCGTATCCGATCCCCCTCTTACCCTGCTGCTCACGGACGCGTGACCATGGCCGAACAGACCCGCGAATCCCCTGCCCGCAAGCCGGTGGTAGCCGGCGAGAAGCTGCGCGGCGCCGACAAGATGGCGCGCATCCCGATCAAGATCGAGCCGACCACGGCCGAAACGCGGCT
>JBDHRG010000319.1:0-2828 GCA_039807445.1 Candidatus Competibacteraceae bacterium | reverse complement strand
GACGAGAGCAACCGCTACCTGCGCGCCCAGGACGAGGCCCGCACCGCGTCGCGCGGCCTCTGGAGCGGCCGCTTCGATGACCCCAACATCCCGGCATCGAAGCGCGCACATTGAACGCTCGTCGCTCCCCGCTCCGTTCTCCCCCCTGCAAAGAGTTGTTATCGAGGGTAAGCACCGGGCGGGTGCACGCTGACACCGCCTGCTAACCTGTGCAGAATCGGAAGGCTTGGGAAAGGCCCGGTCCACGAAGGAGTCGCCATGGCTGACGCTGAAATGACGATCGACCAGCAAAACTGGCTGCGCAACAATCGCTCGTTGCGCATGGATGCCAACGAACCGCTGTTCCCGGTCGAGCGCAGGGCCTTCCACCTCGACCGCTATGCCTTCGCTCGGGCGTATTGCCAAGGTAAACGGGTGCTGGACGGCGCCTGTGGCACGGGCTACGGTTCGGCACTGGTTGGCGAAGTCGCGGATCGGGTGGCCGGCATCGACTGCTCCGACGAGGCCGTGGGCTATGCCCGGCAGAAGTACGGCACGGACCATATCAGCTTCCGCAGATCCTTCGTCGAGCTGACGCCGTTCGAGGACGGCGCCTTCGACGTGGTGCTGTCCTTCGAAACCGTCGAGCACACGCTGTGCCCGATGGCCCACATGCGGGAGATCTGCCGCCTGCTGGAACCCGAACACGGTCGCGCCATCCTGTCGGTACCGAACCGCTGGGGCTACACCGACCACCACTTCTTCGATTTCGATCTGCCGATGTTCGAGAGCATCCTGGCGCCGTTCTTCTCCGGCATCGAGTTCTTCTATCAGAACCCCGCTACCGCCGGCAGTGCCCACCCCGGCATCGGCCCGCTGGGCGCGATCGACCCGAATCACGCCCAGTGCATCCTCGCCGTGTGCACCGGCCCCCGCCAGGAGCGTGCTGAAGGCGACCGCTGGAGCCTGATCATGGACGAGATCTACCGCAACGCTTTCGAGCGCCACCGCGAGTTCCGCACCCTCGCCTATCGCCAGAACACGAGCTTGGCGAAACGCGCCTGGTACCGGCTCCGGCGCCTCGCCGGCGAAGCACTGAAGTAATATCGATTCCAACAAACTCCTGCCGAGTAGCCGGGGTGCGCGAGGCGATTTTCTGCTCAGGCGGGGGCTGCTGCTCCAGCCTCTTCCCGTTCGTCCACGACCGCCGGCGGCAGCACGCCCAGTGTTTCCAGCGCCGCCAGCACTCGCACGCTCGCGCCGGCGAGCTGCCGGCAGGCGTCGAGCCGGCGTTCGCGCCCGGGCGCATCGTCGCCGCCGTTCGCCGCGAGCGCCGTGCGCCAGGCTTCGGCGATGGCTTCGGGCGTACCTTCGAGCTCGTCGATCAGCCCGGCGTCGCGCAGCGTCGCGTAGACCGGATAGCTCGGATACGCCGGATCCCAGCCCGCGTTCACGAATACCCTTTGCCCGAGCGCCAGCGGCTCGAGCACGTTGTGGTTCAGGCCGACGAAGCAGGCGTCGCCGATGCCGTAGAAGTCGCGCAGCTCGCCCATCGTGTCGAGCACCAGCACCGCGGCCGAAGCCGCGTCCGCGGCCGTCGCCCGGCTGCGCAGTAGATGGTCGAGCCCGCGCGCTCGCAGCAGGCCGTCGAGCCGGCGCATGCGTTCGGCGTTCTCCGGGTGGCGCGGCGCCAGCACCAGCAGCGCGTCGGGGCGGGTACGGCGCAGCGCCAGGAAGGCGTCGAGGATCAGCTCCTGCTCGCCGAGATTGGTGATGCAGCCGCTGACCACGCGCGGCCGGCCGCTCGCGCGCAGCGCCTCGAGCACGCCGTGGTCGGCGGTCGGCTTCGGCATCCAGCCGCTGCCCTGGAACACGTCGAACTTGATGTTGCCGCTCACCTGGACCCGCTCGGCGGGAACGCCGGCGGCGATCAGCGCCGTGCGCACGGCTTCGGTCTGCGCCAGGTACAGGTCGATCGCACCGAGGTAGTCGCGCCCGAACCACGCCTGCTCGAGCCGGTCGAGCCGGCACGAGGGTCCGGTGCGGTACAGCCAGGCGTTGACGACGCACACCGGCGCCCCGGCGCGCTTCGCGGCGCGCAGCAGCGCATAGGGCAGGCGGCACGGAGCATCGTGCAGCAGGCACGGGATCTCGGCGAGCAGCAGCGCCTGCGGCGGGTAGGCACGCGCGAGCCGTCCGGCCTGGTCGACGTCGTCGGCCAGCGCCTGCACGCGCGCCTCGGGGAACTTGGCGAGGAAGGCTGCGCAGTAGTGCGGATGGTCGGTCAGCAGCAGCAGCGGCCGTCGGCTGCGCGCGAGCAGGGCGCGCAGCATCGGTTCGATCGCGTTCAGTTCGCCGATCGTCGATACGAACAGCCACAGCCAGCGCTCGGTGGCGGTGCCGGCGGGCGGGTCCGCTGCCCGCGGCGCGCCCGCGCACCAGGCGCTGAGCTTCGCGATCGGTCTGAAGATCTGCCACCTGACCGCCTCCGGTATACCCACCTCGCCACCTCTCGCCCTGGGTAGATCCGCGGCCTCCAGCGTAGCTGCCGGAGCCGGCCGATGCAGCCGGGATCATCGTGTCTTTTCGTTTCTGCTCCGCGGTTCGCGCTCGGGGGCGAACAGCCTCCCCGCCGCTTCCGGTGCGCTCGGGAAGTAGGGGTGCAGGTACGAGGCGCTGAGCCGGCCGCGGCGGTACAGCGCTTCGCCGGGGCCGTCGCCGCGCTGGCGGCGGGCGTGGGCGGCGGGGGCGAGCGGCGTGTCGAGCGTCGAGTAGTGGAAGGTGTGGCCGCGCAGCTCGCCGCCGGGCAGCGCCAGCGACTGCATGCCGAGCGCGGCGAGCCTGCGCTG
>JBDHRG010000066.1:0-18099 GCA_039807445.1 Candidatus Competibacteraceae bacterium | reverse complement strand
GGACAGCGCGGAGCGGCGCCGTACCTCGGAGGCGTACACGGAGGTACGCCGAGAATGAGCGCAGCGACATCCCCCTCACCCCGCCGCGATACGCAAGAACGTTCGTGATCTAAGCCTTTGTTTCCCTGGTGCGCCGATCCGGCGCCCCGATCCCGAAGACCCCCGGTCCATCAGGGTCCGCCCGCTCCGGGCAGGGCCCCCGAGGAGGAGTAGTGACGATGATCAAGACCGTACGACGCGCCCTGAGCGGCCTGCTCGGCGGCGCCGCGCTGGCGCTCGGCCTCGCCGCCGCCCCCGTCCACGCCGCCGAGAGCGGCAAGCCGCTGCGCATCGGCTGGACCGCGTGGTCCGACGCCGAAGCCGTCACCAACATCGCCAGGCAGCTGCTCGAGCAGAAGCTCGGCTACAAGGTCGAGTTGGTGATGGCCGACATCGGCCTGCAGTACCAGGGCATCGCCAAGGGCGATCTCGACGTGATGCTGATGGCCTGGCTGCCGACCACGCACAAGCCCTACTGGGACAAGTTCAAGGACCAGGTGGTCGACCTCGGCGTGCTCTACGACAACGCCAAGCTCGGCTGGGCGGTGCCGGCCTACGTGCCCGAGGCCGAGCTGAAGAGCTTCGAAGACCTGAAGAAGCCCGAGGTCAAGAAGAGGCTCGAGGGCCGGATCCAGGGCATCGACCCGGGCGCCGGCTTGATGCAGGCCTCCGAGCGCGCGATCAAGGCCTACGGCCTCGACTACCGGCTGCAGTCGGCGTCCGATGCGGCGATGGTCACGGCGCTCGACCGCGCGATCAAGCGCAAGGAATGGATCGTCGTCACCACCTGGAGCCCGCACTGGATGTTCGCGCAATACCCGCTGCGCTACCTCGACGAGCCCAAGGGCGAACTCGGCGGCGCCGAGGCGATCCACGCCGTCGCGCGCAAGGGCTTCGAGCAGGACTTCCCCAAGGCCGCGGCCTTCATCAAGAACTTCAAGATCCCGCTGGCGGAGCTCGAGGCGATCATGCTGAAGGCCAAGGACACCTCCTACGAAAAGGAAGCCGCGGCCTACATCAAGGCCCACCCCGACACCGTCGACCAGTGGCTGAAGCCGGCGATGGCGATGCAGTGAGGCGGTGCTGAGGGAGTGTAGGGCGCGATAGCGAAGCGTATCGCGCCGCGTCCCGCATACGGTGCGATACGCCGCTGCGCGGCTCGCGCCCTACATTCCCTGCATCATTCGGGACTTCAGCGCCCCGCCTCGCCTTCGGCCGGAACCGCGATGCCGAGCGGCTTGGGGGTGGTGCTGGCCTCGGGCAGCGCGACGAAGTGCTCGCGGCACGGCATCTTCGGGTAGCGGCGCAGGCGGTACAGCCCGAACAGCAGCAGGCCCCCGGCGGTCGCGCCGGTGAAGGCGAACAGCCCCGCCGGGCCGAGCGGCGACATCAGCGCTGCGGCGCCGGCAGGCCCCAGCGTGGCGCCGACCGCGTAAGTGCGCAGCAGCCCGCCGGCGGCCTGCACGCGGTGCGCCGGGGCGATCAGGTCGTTGGCGAGCGCGACGCCGAGGCCGTAGACGGTGAAGCCGACGCCGCCGTAGGCGATGGCGATGCCGAGCAGCAGCGGCGCGGCCCGCGCCCAGACGCTGCCTTCGCCGTGGCGCTCGAGCAGCGCCACCATCGCGGCGCAGATCAGGACCAGCGCCAGCGCGGTACCGATGATCACGCGGCGGCGGTCGTAGCGGTCCGACAGCCGCCCGATCGGCACTTGCAGCAATAGCCCGCTGATCACCAGCGCCAGCATGAATTGCGAGATCTGCGCCACGTCGAGGCCGAGATCCTTGGCGAACACCGGCCCCAGGCCATACACCGCGCCGCTCGAGATGCCGGCCCACAGGCAGGCGACCGTCGCCAGCGGCGCCGTGCGCAGCAGATCGCCGAAGCCGAAGCGCGCGCCGGGTTCGGCGGCCGGCGGCATCTTCGCGCGGCTGACCGCCAGCGGCACCGCCATCAGCGAGTACAGCATCGTCGCCAGCAGAAACAGCGTGTCGTCGGCCGGATCGGCGGCGTTGATCAGCAACTGGCCGGCGCCGACGCCGAGGTAGGTCACCACCAGGTACAGCGACAGCAGCGTGCCGCGGTTGCGCGCGGTGGCGCGCGCGTTGAGCCAGCTCTCGACGACGATGAAGATGCCCGCCATGCAGAAGCCGGTGCCGGTGCGCAGCCCCACCCACAGCGGCGGCCACTCGAACAGCGGGAAGGCGACCACCAGCGCGGCATTGACCGCCGACAGCGCGGCGAAGGCGCGCGTGTGGTTGGTGGCCCGGATCAGGCGGTCGCACGCGAGCGTGCCGACGATGAAGCCGGCGTAGTAGCCCGAGGACATCAGCCCCACCATCGCGTTCGACAGCCCGTCGAGCGAGGCGCGCAAGCCGATGAAGGTGGCGAACATGCCGTTGGCGAGGCTCAGCAGCTCGACGGCGAGCAGCAGCGAGGCGATCGAGGCGATCAACTGGCGCACGGGGGTTCCCTCTGCCCGTCACGTAGAACGAAAAAAGCGGCAGCGCCGAAGCGCTGCCGCGGAGTTCCGCATTTTGCCGCAGGGGGCGGGATTACGTCATCGTCATACGGATCACGATAAGTTCCGTGCGTAGTGCGGCGGAGCGAGGGGGATGTCGCTGCGCTCATTCTCGGCGTACCTCCGTGTACGCCTCCGAGGTACGGCGCCGCTCCGCGCTGTCCATGCGCCCGCGACGCGCGTAATCCGCTCCGCGACATCCCCCTCGCTCCGCCGCCCGGGCGTCCAGCAAAACGGCGATATTTCTTGGGATCCGTATCACACGTTGGAATCGGGGACCGCCGCCTTGCGTCGGGCGATGTAGTCGAGCAGCGCCTCGTCGACCGCCGGGTCGAGCGGCGGCGCCTCGTACTCGCGCAGCATCTTCTTCCACAGCGCGTTGGCGCGGCTCGCCATGTCGAGCCGGCCTTCGGAGTCCCACTGCTCGAAGCTGTTGTTGTCGGCCAGCGGCGAGCGGTAGAACGCGGTCTCGAAATTGGCCTGGGTATGCGCACAGCCGAGGAAGTGCTTGCCGGGGCCGACCTCGCGGATCGCATCCATCGCCTGGCCGTTCTCGGACAGGTCGACACCCTGGAGCAGCACGCCGATCATGCCGGCCTGGTCGGCATCCATCACGAACTTCTCGTAGCCCATCGCCAGCCCGCCCTCGAGCCAGCCGGCGGTGTGCAGCACGAAGTTGACGCCGGCGAGCGCGGCCGGGATCAGCGTGTTGGCCGCCTCGAACGCCGCCTGCGCGTCAGGGACCTTCGAGCCGCACAGCCCGCCGCCGGAGCGGAACGGCACGCCCAGGCGCCGCGCCAGCGCCGCCATCACGTACAGCACCAGCGCCGGCTCGGGCGTGCCGAAGGTCGGCGCGCCCGACTGCATCGAGATCGAGCTGGCGAAGCTGCCGAACACCACCGGCGCGCCGGGGTTCACCAGCTGCGCCAGCGTCATGCCGGCCATCGCCTCGGCCAGGGTCTGCGCTGCGGTGCCGGCGACCGTGACCGGCGACATCGCGCCGGCGAGGATGAAGGGGGTGATCACGCAGGCCTGGTTGGCGCGGGCGTAGACCTTCAGCGCGCCGAGCATGGTCTCGTCGAAGACCATCGGCGAGTTGGCGTTGATCAGGCTGGTGACGCAGGTGCGCGGCTTGCCGGTCGCGGGGTCGATGTACTGGTCGCCGAACAGCAGCCGGGTCATCTCGACGGTGTCTTCGGCGCGCTCGGGCGCGGTCACCGAGCCCATGTACGGCTTGTCGCTGTACTTGATGTGGCTGTAGATCATGTCGAAGTGCCGCTTGTTGACCGGCAGGTCGACCGGCTCGCAGATCGTGCCGCCCGAGTGGTGCAGGTGCGGCGAGGCATAGGCGAGCTTGACGAAGTTGCGGAAGTCCTCGAGCGTCGCGTAGCGACGGCCCTCGTCGAGGTTGTGGATGAAGGGCGAGCCGTAGGCCGGCACCAGCACCGTGTGCGGGCCGCCGATGCGCACGCTGCGCGCCGGGTTGCGCGCGTGCTGCACGTATTCGGCCGGCGCGCTGGCGGTGATGATCCGGCGGCACAACCCGCGCGGGAAGTGCACGCGCTCGCCCTGGACGTCGCAGCCGGCGGCCTTCAGCAGCTCGAGCGCCTCGGCGTCGCCGCGGAAGTCGATGCCGATCTCCTCGAGGATGGTGTCGGCGTTGTGCTCGATCAGCGCCAGGCCTTCCTCGCCCAGCACTTCGTAGCAGGGGATCTTGCGCGTGATGTACGGGGCGCCCTGCGTGCGTGCACTGCGCGCCGCGCGCTTGGCCTCGCGCCCGCCGCCGCGCCGGCTGCGTGTTGTCTGTTCGTCGCTCATCGTCGTCCTCCTGGTCCGCCCGGTGCGTCCGAGTATGGAAGGGCGTCCGGTGCGCGTCTGGCTGCGGGGCGACCCGGGCTTGTGTCGGCGCGTCACGCACCGCAGGCAGCCCCGAGCGCGAACGGCTGGCACTCGAGGCGGTTGCGGCCCTTGCGCTTGGCCGCGTACAGCAGCCGGTCGACTGCACCGATCAGGCTGTCCGGCGGATCGTCGGCGGCCGGGATGGTGCTCGAGCTGGTCACGGCGATGCCGGCCTGCTGCACCTGGCGGATCGTCGCCTGCTCGCGCAGGCGGGTTTCTTCCAGCGCCTCGGCCATGCGGTTCAAGCCTTCGGCCAGGATGCCGAACTCGTCGCGGTGCGTCCGCGCCAGGCGCTGCGAATAGTCGCCGCGGCGGATCGCGTCGAGCGCGGCCATCACCTGTGCCAGCGGCCGGTTGATCGCCTGGACGACCAGGCAGCCGCTCGCCAGCGCGAGGACGAAGCCGATCGTGAGGCCGAGCTCGGTGCCGGTCTCGATCTGGGTCACGTCGGCCTGGATGACCAGCCCCGAACCAGGCGCAGGGCGGCAAGGGCAGGCTGCTGGTCCAGCTCGAGCTCGCGCGCGATCTACGACTACCGGGTCGAGGCGGGCATCGTGCAGGCGCGCTGAGCCGGGCCTCGGGATGGCAGACAGGTTTAATGCGTATATATGATGCGCATGAAACTTGTCCGAGGAGATGCCGCGATGCTGCCCGCCTACGATCTGCAAGCACCCAAGAAGCCGACCAATCTCAGCGTCAACAGCGATCTGCTGCGGATCGCCCGCGAACTGGACATCAACCTGTCGGCGACGCTGGAGCAGGCGCTCGCGGAACGCGTGCGACAGACGCGGCGCGAGCGCTGGCTGGCCGAGAATCGCGAGGCCATCGTCGCCTATAACGCGTACGTCGAGGCGCACGGCGTGTTCGGCGACGGGGTGCGGAGCTTTTGAGGTGGGCCAGTTTACAGTCCACCGCAATCCGAATCCCGCGACCGCGAAGGCGGTGCCATACCTGCTGGACGTACAGAGCGAGTTGCTGAGCGATCTGCAGACCCGGGTGGGGGTGCCGCTGTGCCCGCTCCCGAGCCTGGTCGGCAAGCCGGTGAGCCGCCTGATGCCGGTGTTCACGATCAGCGGCGAACCGTGCGCGATGCTGACACCGCAGCTGGCTGGTGTCGCGAAGAGCGCACTCGGCGCGCCGGTAGCCGATCTCACCTCGAAGCGCGACGACATCGTCGCGGCGCTCGATTTCCTCGTGACCGGCGTGTGAGTACAGGAATCTCCCGAATGAGCAACCGCTTCCTCGACCTGCTGGCAAGCCGCCCCTGCCTGCTCGCCGACGGCGCCACCGGCACCAACCTGTTCAAGGTCGGGCTGCAGGCCGGCGATGCGTCCGAGCTGTGGAACGTCGACCACCCCGAGCGCATCCGCGCGCTGCACCAGCGCTTCGTCGAGGCCGGCGCCGCCATCATCCACAACTGGGCGGATCAGCCCGGAGCACCAGCCCCTCTTCGGTGCGGCGCGGGATCGAGGCAGCGAGGGCGAGGAGCATCGAACAGATCCTGATCGCGTTCAGGCTCTGGAAACCGTCAGGGAACGGGCTAGCTTTGTCAGGGCTATCCGGCCAAAGGCTAGGGAGGGCTGTCGATGCGTGCTTTGGCTCTGGGGTTTGCCCTGATCGGCTTGGCTTGTGCGGCGACGGCTGCCGAGGTGGTCGTGTACACCTCGGTGGATCAGATCTTCGCGGAACCTGTTCTCGAGCGGTTCGAGCGCGAAACAGGGATCAAGGTCAAGGCGGCCTACGACGTCGAAGCGACGAAAACGGTCGGACTCGAGAAACGTCTGGTGGCCGAGCGCAAGCACCCACAGGCCGATGTCTTCTGGAATTCCGAGCATCTGCGGACGCTGCGGCTGAAAGCCGCGAATGTGCTGATGCCTTATCGCTCCCCGCTTGCAGAGGGTATCCCCGCCGATTTTCGCGATACTGACGGCTACTGGACCGGCTTCGGCGCACGGATGCGGGTATTCATCGTCAACACGACGCTCCTGAGTGGGCAGGATGCCCCCCGCCACCTGTGGGATCTCGCCGATCCCCGCTGGAAAGGCCGGGTGGCAATAGCCAAGCCATTCTTCGGCACCACTTCGACCCATTTCGCGGCCTTGTACCAACGTTGGGGAGAGGCCGAGTTCAGCCGTTTCCTGAGCGCTCTGAAAGCCAACGAGGTGGCTTTGCTGCCTGGTAATGCTGCCGTTCGGGATGCTGTCGTCCGCGGCGATTATGCATGGGGACTTACCGATACCGATGACGCACGTGAAGCCATCCGCAGCGGTGCCGGGGTCAGCATGGTGTTTCCGGATCAGACCGGCGATGGAGCTTACGCCATACCGCACACGGTCGCGATGGTTGCCGGTGGTCCCAATCCTCTGACCGGCCGACGCCTCATCGATTTCCTGCTGAGTCCCGTAGCCACGCAGATGCTGATCGACACGGGAGCGATCCAGGCCGGAATCGGATTGGGTCACGTTTACTCGCTGGAAGCGGAAAACCTGAAGATCTGGCAACAAGGGAAGCAGGACTTGATCGATGGCCTGGAGGCAAGCGCCCGTCTCATTCGCAGGCACTTGGTCGAATAGCTTGTCTTTCGAGAAGCCCGATGTTACTTCCGGGAGCCATCTCCCTGGTTTTATGTTGCCTGCCATATCTGCCTGCGATGCTCCGGCTATTCGACCTGGGGGCCCATGTCGGGCTGTGGTCGCCCGCGACGCTCCGGCTGCTCGCGTCGAGTGCGAGCCTGGCCCTTGTGACTTCCTGCGCGAGCATCGCACTCGGCGTGCTGTTGCTGGTGCTGCTCGCCGTTTCGAGAGGGAGATGGACGCGGATGATGGCACTGCTCGGGGTCGTATTCGTCTTTGGAGTATCACCGGTCGTCAACCTCGCGGCCTGGCAGGAACTGGCCGGCGGACTGTCGTTGTCGCCGATGGCGACAACGGTTATCGTGCTGGCAGCAAGCTACTGTGCCATCCCGACTCTGCTGCTCGTATTGGGCCTCTTCAGGCTGGATCTGGCAGGTACGGAAGCAGCGGCGCTGTGTGCTCCCTACGGTAAAGTAGTCCGCCACATCCTGCTGCCGCAGTTGCGTCTGCCATTGCTTGCGGCCGGAGCTCTGGTATTTGCCATGAGTTTCACTCATGGAGAGGTGACGACGCTGACGGGTTATCCGGTTTACGCCGAGGAGTTTCTGGCACGCATCGTGCTTTCGGATGATCCGCTGGATTCGGCAGCCGCTGCCCTGCCGCAAGTGAGCGTCGCTCTTTTCCTGGTGCCGTTGCTGCATGCATTGGGAAAAAATGTATTGTCGGCCTCCTGGCGACCGGGTCTGTTCGACAGGATCACCACGCTGATCCCGTATTCGTCCTGTTGCATAACGTTCCTGGCATTGAGCACGGTTTTCCTGCTGCCAGCAGCGATGGTCGCTCGGGCCGGATTCGAAGGAGTATTCGACAAGCACGGGGTCGCACTTGCAAGCACGGTGCCGTTGGCGATGTCGAGTGCCATGCTGGCCACCATCATGGCACGGGCGATTGCCGATATGGCATGCCAGCTCGGCAATGATGCGCGGGCTCTGGTGTTGACGGTTTTACTGGTGCAGGTTCTGCTGCCCGGGTCGCTGATGGCGCTCGGCACGATCGAGCTGAGCCAAGTGAGCGGATTGACGTGGTTGCGGCACGGCGACACGCTGATGGTGTTGTCGCACGCGTTTCGCGTGGCGCCGTTGCTCGTCATCGTGCTCGTCGGCATCCACAAGGTGCCGGACAAGGGCGAGCAGGCATTCCTCGCGATGATGTCCGTGACTCGCTGGTACCGGTTTCTCCATTTGCAGCTTCCACGCCAATGGCCGGAATGGGTGTTGGCCTTCGGCCTCGGTTTCATACTGACGCTTTCGGAGTTGCCGACGACCGTTCTGACGGTTGCTCCCGGCACGGAAACGGTGATCCTGCGGCTGTACAACCTGATGCATTATGGGGCTTGGGATGGGGTCAAGGGTCTGGCTTGCGTACAGGGCGGTTTGATCGTACTGATCGGAGGGGCATGCTTTGGCGGGTGGTGGTGGGGGCGGCCTCGCGGTCGAGCTTGAAAGTGTCGTTTTCAGTTACGGATCGAGACACCGGCTGAGCGTAGACTACCTGAGCGTGCATGAAAACGAGCGGCTTGCCGTGATGGGCCCTTCGGGCAGCGGCAAGAGCACTTTGCTGCGCTTGATCGCGGGACTGGAGCGGCCGATGCGTGGGGCGATCCGATTGGGTGGTGCCGTCGTCGACGGAGGTGTCTTCATTCCGCCCGCGAAGCGGGCGATAGGCTTGCTCGGTCAGGAACTGGGGTTGTGGCCGCATCTCACAGCAGCGCAGCATATCGCGTTCGCACGCAGCGGCGGCCGGCGCCTGCGGCGAGAGACAGGGGATATCGAACTGCTCGATCGGGTGGGATTGTACGGCCACGCCGATGCGGTTCCGGCTCGCATGTCGGGCGGCGAACAGCAGCGCTTGGCGCTGGCGCGGATATTGGCTTGCCAGCCACGGTTGCTGCTGCTCGACGAACCTTTCGCCAACGTGGATCCCGTGCTGAGCGCCGATCTGCTGAGCTTGCTGGACGATCTCCAGCGCCGCTCGGCCTGCGCCCGGATCATGGTCACGCACAGCCTGGACGACGCGATACGTGGCAGCGATCGAATCGCGATCCTGTATCAGGGCACCTTGATCCAGAACGCGCCGTGGCCAGATGTCAGTCGCCGTCCGGCCAATGAGTGGGTGAAGAAGTTGCGGAACCTGAGTTCATGCTGAGATGGCGTGTGCATCTGCTTCTGGGCGGCTTGCTGCTGTCGGGGCCGGCACAGACGGCGCTTTACAGCACCTGGGCACCGTGGGAGATCGACTCCGCCGCTGCGGCCTGGGTGCTCAGGCGCCATGTCGACCCCGATGCGCGGTTCCAGTCGCTGCCGAAAGGGACTCAGATTGCCGGAGCGACGCTGGACACACCCGACTCGCCCTTCAGGCGTGGTGCGAGCTACACGGCGTTCGACTCGGTGATTCGTCAGCATCGCTTGGAAAGTGCATGCCTGAAACGTTTGACACCGATGATCCGGATGCTCGAGCTGACCCCTTGGCGCAAGGTCACCGACCCGGCAGCCGAGGCGCTTGAAATGAAGCTGCGCCCCCTACTGCCGCTCGAACCGGTGCACGATGGACTGGAATCGGCATTCGCGGTTCTGGATGCCTTCTGTCAGGAAATTGGGCCATGATCTGCTGCCGGCTCATGGGGATCATGGTGCTGTCACTCACCGTCATGGCCGAGACCAAGGCATGGCCTGAGGGGATGAGTTTTGTCGGGCTCGAGCATGGGCACTGGCAGCTTTTCGTGGTGCTTCCCGGTAGCGTCCGACCGCAGCGTATCGATACGGTTTCCGAGCCGAGAACGCCTGCCTATCACGCTCCGACCGCTCGGGTCGCGTACATCGACGCGAGCGGCAATCTGCGGGAGAAGCGGTTGTCATCCAGCGACGACCGGGTTCTGCTCGCTGCCGACCGTAAGCAGAGCTTCACTCAGCCGGCCTTCAGCCGTGACGGAAAGCGGCTCTTTGCCGTTAGGTTCGCACAAGGCATCAGCGCGGATGCCGACATCGTCATGGTCGAGGACGGCGGCCGTGTCCGTGCCTTGGTGACCCAGCCAGGCGCTCAGCTCGAGCCTTTTTCGAGCGAACGTCATCTATTTTATTCGAATACCCTTTGCGTGGTCGGGTGCGGCAGGATCCTCCAGGAGTTGTGGCGGCTGGATCTGATCAGTGGCGAGGCGGTTCAGCTGACGCTGATGAATTCGATTGCACGCGAGCCTGCTGCGACCGCGGATGGCGACTTCGTGTACTTCGTTTCGGATCGTGACGGACACTACCATATCTGGCGAATTCAGAACGTTGCTGGGGGAGGCGAGCCTGAGCGCCTGACGAACGGAACGGTAACCGATACCAGCCCGGCGTTGAGCCGCAGCGGCGATCTTTATTTCATACGCCGCTCTCCACGCGGGACCAGCTTGATGCAGCATCTCACCGATGGTACCGAGATCGAGCTCGTGCCGCCGCCGGGCATCACGGATTTACGAGATCTGGAGATCAGCCCATGATGCGCCTTGTCATTACTATGCTGGCGCTGCTGATGGCTCCGCTTGCCGTCAATGGGCAGGAGCTTGCTCGGCTGGACGTTCATGCGGAATCGGAGTTCGATCCTACCCGTGGCCAGCGGTTCAAGATACCTTTCGATCTCACCCGATCGGCAAGCGCCGAGTTACGCATCCTGAGCCCCGATGGCGAGCGGGTCCGCTCGCTCGGCGGTCCGCTCCTGCTTCCTGCCGGTCGGCAGGTCCTGGAATGGGATGGGCGGGATGACGGCGGTCTGCTGGTCCCGGACGAGGCGTACATCCCGGTGCTGATCGTGCATGCCGAAGGCCGCGAGGAGGTCATCGATCCGCGTGGCGACAGTGGCGGCGAGGTGATCGAGGATCTGCGCGTCGAAGTCACGCCTGGGGGCGATATCGCCTATGCGCTGCCGGCGCCGGCCAGGGTCCTGGTGCGGGTCGGTATCAAGGGCGGACCGATGCTGCGGTCCCTGGCCAACTGGGCGCCGCGGCCTGCGGGCCGCAATGTGCAGCGCTGGGACGGGCGGGATGCCGATGGCCTGATGGACCTGCGCGGGCAAGGCAGTCTCAGCGTGCTCGTGACGGCGTTCCGCCTTCCGCGCGGGGCCATCATCGCCAGTGGCAACGAAGCGATGGATTACCGGAGCTACCGGCAAGCCAAAGGCTGGCCCGACCCTGCCGCCCGAACCGATCAGCCGCTGGCGCGCGCAACGATGCGCATCTCGAGGCACTACTACGTGTCGCCTGCCAAGGCTGCCGATCCCCGCGTGAGCCTGGGCCTTCCGGCGGAACTGCCGCGTGATGCGGACGGCGTGGTGGTGCTGAGAAATGGCATGAGTCTCGCCGTCAAGGTCGAGCTGGCCGAGGCGGACCGCTGGGCGATGAACGAAACGCTCTACGAGGTGGCGTTCTTCATCGATCACGACTTCGTGTCGGAGGAGGAGCAGGGCTACACGCCGCTGACGTGGCTGTGGACAGTCAACGGTCTGGCCCCAGGCTTGCATGTGCTGACGGTCAACATCTCCGGGTTCAGCGGCAAGGTAGGCGTGGCCAGCCTGCGTTTCCGAGTCGTCGGATGACGGTGGCAAGCTTCATTTTCGATGTCTACGCTTGTCGCCTATTGGTTTCGCCCGGGGCTGACGAGCTTCAGCGTGCGAGCGAAGGACCGATATTCGTCAAGGAGGCGCCATGCGACTGCCGAAGCTGGCTCTTGGGGGATTCCTCGCTTGCTGTGCGCTCGGCGCTGCGCCAGCGTCCGCCATCATCATCGAATATCAGCTGCAGACGTTCGGTGGTGGAAACCATGGCTATGTGTATACCGTCGTCAACGATGGATCGCTGCCTGGCGCAGCCGCTGTTCGTCTCTTCGACATCCTTTTCGATCCCGCCCTTTACCGCGAGTCCTCGCTCGCAAGCGCATCGCCGTCGTCACTGACGGTCCACTGGGAGGAGACGTTTTATCCGGCCACCTTCGACGACCCGGCGTTCTACGATGCCGCAGCGATCGGTTCCGGCATCGCTGCGGGTCATTCCCTGCACGGATTCTCGGTGAGCTTCGAGTGGCTGGGGAGTCCGGCTTTGCCCGGCGAGCAGCCGTTCGAGGTCTTCGATCCGATCACCTTCGAGTTGCTCGAGGTCGGGGTCACCAGGCGCGCCTTGACTCCAATCCAGATGTCGGTACCAGGAGCGCTCGGCTTGATCGTGCCGGGGGTGCTCGGTCTGGTGCATTGCCGCCGGCGCCGCTGAGAAGCGCGTCCTTGCATCGAAGGCGCGATGCCATGAGCCGCGTCGGCTTCATCCTGCTTGTCGTCGTCGGCGCGAGTCTGGCGACAGAGGCTGTGCTCGCCGCAGACCTCGCGATCGAAGAGTTCATCCAGGTCAGCAGCCAGCGGGTCGGGCGCCACGAGTTCGAGTACGTGCTCAGGGCGCAGCTCAGGAACTCGGGGCCCGCGGTGACGAATGTCGGTGCCGTCGTGACGGCGCAACCGGCACACATCACGGTCGTCGACGGAGCGCTCGGCTTCGGCGATGTTGCCGCGGGTGCCGCCGTGGTGAGCCAGGATACGTTCATCATCCGAGTCGATCGCCGCTTCCCGAGCGATCCGAAGGCGCTGATCTGGAACATCACGGCCGAGCCGGCGCAGCGATTGATCGCGCGTTTCCGGATCCAGCCTGCACAAGGCGATGCGCCGCTCCGGGTCACGTTCTTGCCCGAACCGGTGACGGATACCGCCGTGCAGTCGTTCGAGTGGGATTTCGATGGCGATGGCCGCTTCGACGCCCGCGAGTCGATCGGCGGCAGTCAGACCTACACCTATGGCGCCCCGGGCGTTTACGCCCCACGGCTGCAAGTTACCGACAGTCGCGGTGCACGTGACGTGCAGTCGCTGAGCCTGACGGTCGGCAATGCGCCGCCGCTCGTCAGCGCCCTGGTCGAGCCGAGCAACGGACCGGTGCCGCTGAGCGTTGCGTTTTCGGGCTCCGCCTCCGATAACGAAGGCATCGCCCGCTACGAGTGGGATTTCGACGGCGACGGCAATTTCGACTTCAGCTCGCCGAACACCGCGGCGGTGACGTACACCTACCTTCGCACCGGCAACTACCGCCCGGCCTTGCGCGTCACCGACAGCCTGGGCGCGGTGACGATTTTTCAGGGCCCCGTCACCGAAGTGAGGGGCGCGCCTGCGGGTACGCCGACCGTGCGGCTCGAGGCCTCGCCGGCGAGCGGTTCGGTGCCTCTGCGGGTTGCCTTCACGGCGACGGCGACCCATCCCGAAGGGCTCGCGTTCGTCGAGTGGGCGTGGGACTTCGACGGCGACGGCCGCTTCGACCGCGCAGGAGCGGATGCGAGCGCAGGGTTCACGTTCGACGCACCGGGCGTCTACGATGCCCGGGTGCGGGTGAGGTCGGCAGACGGCGCCCACGCCGAAGATGTGGTGCGCATCGTGGTCGCGGCGCGGATCGAGCTGAGCCGCGACCGGGATACCCTCGATCCCGGCCTCGCCGAAGCCGCCACGATCAAGACCGTGTTGGGAGGAGCCACGCGAGTCAGTCTGGTGATCGAGGACGGTTTCAGTCAGGTGATCCGTACCCTCGTGCCCTGGGGCGAGCGTCCGGCGGGCACGCGCGCGGATGCCTGGATGGGCGAGACCGATGCCGGCGGCATCGCCGCCGAAGGCCCGTATTACGCCGTCCTGCTCTACGAAACCGATGGCCGGACCCATCGCCTGGATCTCTCGCGCACGTCCGGCGGCGTGCGATCCAACCCGCCGCGGACATCGTTGCCTGGCGTCTTCGCACCCTTCGCCGGCGAGCCGCTGACCATCGACTTCACGCTGGATCAGGCTTCGGAGGTCACGGCCTTCATCGGCCGCTACAACGTCGATGCCCGGCTGGTGACGTTCATGCAGCGCACGCCGCTGGGGCGGGGAACGCACAGGATCACGTGGAACGGCGAGAGCGGCGACGGCCAACTGATCCATCCCGGTCCGGGAGATGCGTTCCTGTTCGGCATGTTCGCCTACACGCTGCCCGACAACGCGATCTACGTGCGCAGCGGAGCGCATGTCTCGAGACTCGCCGTGACGCCGTCGATCTTCGATCCGGCGGGCGTGACCGATGCCGACGGCACGCCGCAGCGCAGCCGGATCCGGTTCCGCCTGAGCCGTCCCGCGAGCGTCGAGCTCACGGTGTCGGACGCCGACAGTGGCAAGACCGTCGCGCGCCGGCTGTTCCGTGACCTGGGCGCGGGCGAGCAGCTGGTGCACTGGAACGGTCGCGACGACAACGACCGCTACGTCGCGCCCGGGCGCTACCGGCTGGGGATCGCGGCCATCGACGCGCGCGGCTTCCGGTCGCTGCGGCTCTACGCCCTGCAGCGCGTGTTCTACTAGGCGAGCGCCGCCATGGTTCGATCGATCGTCTTGCTCGCGGCGCTGGCGCTGGGCAGCGCCGCGTCGGCTCAGGAGAGGGGCATCGAGGCCTACGTCCGCGCGGAGATGGCGGCGCGCGCGGCGACGGTGGCCGGCATGCAGGCCCGGCTCGCGCTGGTGACGCGGGGCGCGGGATCGCAGGCCGAGCTGTCGGCGGCCGAAGCCGCCGAGCGGGATGTGGCGGCAGCCTTTGCCCGTTACGGGTTCACGGCGGCTTCGCACGCGGCTTACGGCTCGCGCCGCCGCGACGCCATCGCTGCCTGGCTGCAGCGGCATCCCGAATGGGCGCAGCGCGCGGGCGCGCTCGATGCCGCGTTCAAGCGCCTGGCGCAGCGGCTCGACGGTCTGCGGGGAGGGCGATGACCATGGCGTGTCGTGACGCGCGGCGCGGCGGCGGGCTCATCGTCGCCTGGCTGCTCGGCATGCTGCTCGGGCTGCTCGCGGGCGGGCCGGCGCTCGCCTTCCACTTTCCCTGGGATCAGGGGCACGACACCACCGATTACCTCGAGCCGACGCCGCCCGGGCCGTGCCGGGGCTCGAACTGCGATCCGTGCCGCAGCACCGGCTCGCCGGTGTACCTGCCGACCGGGCACTTCATCTGGAGTGAAACCGATGTCCTGCTGCGCGGCCGGCCCGCGCTGGCATTGACGCGCACGTACAATTCGCACGACCCGCGCGATGGCCTGTTCGGCAACGGCTGGTCGACCGGCTGCGAGATCGCCCTGCTGCGGGTCGAGGCGGCGGGCGGCACCGAGTACGTGCTGCGCCATCCCGACGGCAAGCGCTACGGCTTCGTCCAGCAGGCCGACGGCCGGATCGTGGCGCCGCCCGGGCGCTTCGAGCGGATCGAACCGGCAGCCGACGGTGGCGCCGTGCTGCGCCATCCCGACGGCAGCCGCCAGCATTTCGACGGCCGCGGCCGGATCGTGCGCCAGGAAGACGCCGGCGGCAGCGGCATCGATTACCAGTACGACGCCCGCAGCGGTCTGCTGGTGCGCCTCGCCGACGGGCAAGGCCGCTACCTGGTCTTCAGCCATTCCGCCGGCGGCCGGGTCAGCGCCGTCACCGATCACAGCGGCCGCTCCTGGCGCTACGGCTACGACGCACAGGGCAATCTGGTCAGCGTCACCGATCCGCTCGGCGGTGCGACGCGCTACGAGTACGAAGCCTGGCAGGGACGAGGCGACGGCTTCGTCTACCAGCACCTGAGCCGGATCATCGATCCGACCGGGGTAGTGGTCACCGCCGTGCGCTACGACGGCGAGCGGGTCGCCAGCTACACGGCCGGCCAGAACCGCTACGGCTACGCTTACGACCCCGCCCGGCGGACGGTGCGCAAGACCGACAGCACCGGCTCGACCTGGAGCTACGTCTATACCGAAGCCGGCCTGATCGCCGAAACCGCCGATCCGCTCGGGCATCGGACGCGCGCGGAATTCGATGCCAACGGCCGGGTGACGCGCTTCACCGATGCCGTCGGCAACCTCTGGATCGCCCGCTACGATGCGCTGGGACGCAAGCTGAGCGAAACCGACCCGCTGAACCGGACCACGCGCTGGGACTACGCCGACGCCAGCCCCTTCCCGCTCAGGGTCGTCGGCGCCGGCGGCCGCGAGGGGCGGTTCACCTACGATCCCCGGGGCCGCCCGATCCAGTGGACCGATGCGGGTGGTGCGAGCACGCAGCTGCGCTGGGATGCCCAGGGCCGCTTCCTCGGCGGCAGCGACCCGCTCGGCCACGCCACCGAAGTGCTGCACGACGCTGCCGGCCGACCGGCGCTGATCACCGATCCGCTCGGACGGCGCAGCCAGATCGGCTACGACGCGCTGGGACGCGCGGTCGAGCTCACCAACCCCGCCGGCGAGAAGCTGACGTTCCACTACGACGCGCTCGACCGGCACACCGAGCTCGTCTCGCCCGGCGGCCGTCGCATCCGCTATGCCTATGACGCTGCCGGTCGACTGGTCGGTATCACCGATCCGGCCGGGCGACTCACGCGCTACGCCTACGACGGCTTCGGCCGGCTGGCGACCCGGACCGGGCCTGACGGCCGCATCCATCGCCACGTCTACCGCGAAGACAACTTGCCGAGCCAGCTCGTCCGTCCGGACGGCAGTGCAGTGAACTACGGCTACGATGCCGCCAAGCGCCTGGTCCGCGTCGACGTCGAGGGTATCTCTGCGAGCTATGCCTACGGCCCGCGCGGCGAGCCGGTCGAAGTCCGCAACGCGCTGGGAGCGGTGGGCTTGCGCTACGACGCCGTCGGTCGGCTGATCGAGGAACGCAGCGCCGGCCAGACGGTTGCCTATGGCTACAGCGCCGACGACGAGCTGGTGCGCATCGAGGTGCTGGGTGAAGCCCGCGAGTACCAGCGCGATGCCCGCGGCGCGGTGAGCGCGATCGTCGGGCCGCGCGGGCGCTTCGATTTCGAGCACGATGCCGCCGGCCGCCGCACCGCCTTGCGCCGGCCCGACGGCGGCACCACCGCCTATCGCTACGATGCCGCCGGCCAGCTGACGCGGCTGAGCCACAGCGGTCCCTTCGCCGCCGAGCTCGAATATGCCTACGATGCCGCCGGCCGCGTGCGCGTCGCCAGCGGCGACGGCGAAGCCTGGTCGTACCGCTACGATGCCGACAGCCGGCTGAGCGAAGCCCGCCAGGGCGCGACGACGCTGCGCTATGCCTACGATGCCAATGGCAACCGGATCGAAGCCGGCCAGGTGGTCGACGATGCCAACCGCCTGGTCGAGGACGCCACCCACGGCTACCGCTACGATGGCCGCGGCAATCTGGTCGAGAAGCGCCACAAGGCCAGCGGCGCGCGCACCGTATACCGCTGGAACGCGCTCGACCAGCTGATCCGGATCGAGCGTTACGCCAGCGCCGACGCAGCCGTACCGAATGACGCCGTCGACTTCGGCTACGATGCCCTCGGGCGGCGGCATGGCCGCAGCCAGGGTGCGCGGATCGAGCGCTACGTCTACGCCGGCCTCGACCGCATCGGCGTGCTCGACGGCAGCGACCGCGTGCTCGAGCGCGTCACCTTCGCCGGTCTGGACGAACCGCTGGAGCGCGCCACCGCCGCGGGCAGCCGTTACCCCTACGCCGACCGCCTGGGTTCGATCGTCGCCGAGAGCGACGGCGCGCGGCCGGCCAGCCGCTACCGCTACCAGCCCTACGGCCTCACCACGCCGGCGGGCGAGCCGGGTACCTTCCGCTTCACCGGACGCGAATACGAAGCCGAAGACCTCTACCACTACCGCGCCCGCTACTACGATCCGACGACCGGGCGCTTCCTCAGCGAAGACCCGCTCGGCTACAGCGGCGGCGATCACAACCTCTACCGCTACGTCGGCGCCAGCCCGACCAACGCCGTCGATCCGACCGGCGAGTTCCTGCCCGTCCTGGCTGCCGCCTGGGCCGTCGCGGAAATCGGACTGTCGATCTACGACGCCTACGACACGGCCTCGACCTTGTTCGATCCGTGCAAGACCTTCGGCGAGAAGAGCCTGGCGGCAGGGCTGTTCGTGCTCGGCGCCATCTCTCCGGGGGCAGGGTATTCGGGGCTGGATGATGCCGGAAGAGCTG
>JBDHRG010000065.1:0-18130 GCA_039807445.1 Candidatus Competibacteraceae bacterium | reverse complement strand
GGACGCGATGATCCCGGTACTGAACCCGGCCGGCGTGCAGGAGATCCTCGACCTCGGCATCTTCGGCTGGGAACTGTCGCGCTACTGCGGCGCCTGGGTCAGCATGAAGACCATCGCCGAGACGGTCGACTCGTCGGCTTCGGTGCACGTCGACCCCGAGCGCGTCGGGATCGTGCTGCCCGAAGACTTCGAGTTCCCGCCCGAGGGCGTGCACGGGCGCTGGCCGACCAAGCCGCTCGAGCAGGAATACATCCACCAGAGGTACCGGCTGTACGCGGCGCTGGCTTTCGCCAAGGCCAACAAGCTCGACCGCATCGTCGTCGACAGCCCCAACCCGCGGCTGGGCATCGTCACCACCGGCAAGTCCTACCTCGACGTGCTGCAGGCGCTCGAGGACCTCGGCATCGACCAGCAGGAAGCCGCGCGCATCGGCCTGCGCGTGTACAAGGTCGGCATGAGCTGGCCGCTCGAGCGCGACGGCGTGCGCGACTTCGCCCAGGGCCTCGAGGAGGTGCTGGTGGTCGAAGAGAAGCGCGCGGTGATCGAGAACCAGTTCAAGGAGCAGCTCTACAACTGGCGCGAGGACGTACGCCCGCGCGTGGTCGGCAAGTTCGACGAGAACCGCGAGTGGATCCTGCCCTCGACCGGCGAGCTGTCGCCGGCGCAGATCGCGCGCGTGATCGCCCGGCGCATCGCGCGCTTCCACACCTCCGAGCGCATCGACAAGCGCCTGGCCTTCCTCGAGGCCAAGGAAGCCGCGCTGGCCGCGCCGCGCGAGCTGATCGAGCGCGTGCCGCACTTCTGCTCGGGCTGCCCGCACAACACCTCGACCCGCGTGCCCGAGGGCAGCCGCGCGATGGGCGGCATCGGCTGCCACTACATGGTCACGTGGATGGACCGCGCCACCGACACCTTCACCCAGATGGGCGGCGAGGGCGTCACCTGGATCGGCCAGGCGCCGTTCACCGAAACGCCGCACGTATTCCAGAACCTCGGCGACGGCACCTATTTCCATTCGGGCTACCTGGCGATCCGCGCCGCGATCGCCGCCGGCGTCAACATCACCTACAAGGTGCTGTACAACGACGCGGTGGCGATGACCGGCGGCCAGCCGATCGACGGCACGCTGACGGTGCAGCAGATCTCGCACCAGCTCTACGGCGAAGGCGTGCGCGGCATCGCCGTGGTGTCCGACGAGCCGAACAAGTACCCGCTCGTCTCGGTCTTCGCCGAGGGCACCACCTTCCACCACCGCGACGAGCTCGACGCGGTGCAGAAGATGATGCGCGAGCGCGAAGGCGTGTCGGTGATCATCTACGACCAGACCTGCGCCGCCGAGAAGCGCCGCCGCCGCAAGCGCGGCAAGATGCCCGATCCGGCCAAGCGCGCCTTCATCAACGAGCGTGTCTGCGAAGGCTGCGGCGACTGCGGCGTGCAGTCGAACTGCCTGTCGGTGATCCCGCTCGAGACCGAGTTCGGCCGCAAGCGTCAGATCGACCAGTCGAACTGCAACAAGGACTTCAGCTGCGTCAAGGGCTTCTGCCCGAGCTTCGTCACCGTGCACGGCGGCCAGCTCAAGAAGAGCAAGAGCGCCGGCGAAGCCAGGGAGCCGGCGATCGAACTGCCCGAGGCGGCGCTGCCGTCGACCGATACGCCGTACGGCATCCTGATCACCGGCGTCGGCGGTACCGGCGTGGTGACAATCGGTGCGCTGCTCGGCATGGCCGCGCACCTCGAGGGCAAGGGCGTGTCGGTGCTCGACATGACCGGCCTGGCGCAGAAGTACGGCGCGGTGGTCAGCCACGTGCGGATCGCGGACCGGCCCGAGGACATCCACGCGGTGCGCATCGCCGCCGGCGGCGCCAAGCTCCTGCTCGGCTGCGACATGGTGGTGGCCGCGGGCGCCGAGGCGCTGGCCAAGGTCGATGCCGAGATCTGCCACGCCGTGGTCAACAGCTACGAGTCGATGACCGCGACCTTCCTGCGCCAGCCCGACCTGCCGTTCCCGGCCTCGGCGATGCGTCAGGCGATCGAAGAGGCGACCGGCAAGGGCAAGGCCTTCTTCGTCGACGCGACCGCGATCGCGACCAGGCTGCTCGGCGATGCGCTGGCGTCGAACCTGTTCATGCTCGGCTATGCGTGGCAGAAGGGCTTCGTGCCGCTGTCGCGCGAGTCGATCGAGCGTGCGATCGAGATCAACGGCGCCTCGGTCGAAGCCAACAAGGCCGCCTTCCTGTGGGGCCGGCGCGCGGCGGTCGACCTGGCCGCGATCACGCGCATCGCCAGCCCGGCGCAAGTGATCGAGCTGAAGAAGCCCGAGACGCTCGACGACATCGTCAAGCGCCGCGTCGAGTTCCTGACCGCCTACCAGGATGCCGCCTATGCCGAGCGCTACCGCGCGCTGGTCGAGCGCGTGCGCGCTGCCGAGGCGCAGAAGGTGCCCGGCAGCACCAAGCTGACCGAGGCGGTCGCGCGCAACCTCGCCAAGCTGATGGCGTACAAGGACGAGTACGAGGTCGCACGCCTGTACACCGACGGCGAGTTCCAGAAGCGGCTGCAGGAAACCTTCGAAGGCGAGTACAGGCTCGAGTTCCACCTCGCGCCGCCGCTGCTCGCCGAGCGCGACGACGCCGGCCACCTGAAGAAGAAGGCCTACGGGCCGTGGGTGCTGAAGGCCTTCGGCATGCTGGCCAGGCTCAAGCGCCTGCGCGGCACGATGCTCGATCCCTTCGGCCGGACCGCCGAACGCCGCGGCGAGCGCCAGCTGATCGTCGACTACGAGGCCACCGTCGCCGAGCTGCTCGGCAAGCTCGACGCCGGCAACCACGCGCTCGCGCTCGCGCTCGCCAACGTGCCCGAGCGCATCCGCGGCTACGGTCACATCAAGGACGCCAATCTCGAGCAGGCTAAGGCGCACGAGGCCGAGCTGCTGGCGAGCTTCCGCAACCCGCCGCAGGCCTACCGGATCGCCTGAGGCAATCGGCATTACCGGACCGCCGCGGCGATCCCGCGGCGGTTTTTCCCGAAGGCGGGCGATCCCCGCTGCAACCACCGCCTGACCCCACACGATGGAGGAGTGCAACATGGCCGTGTTCAATCAGATCGATTTCGACAACCACGAGCACGTGGTCTTCTGTCGCGACGCCGCCTCGGGGCTGCGCGCGATCATCGCGGTGCACAACACCAACCGCGGCCCGGCGATGGGCGGCATCCGCATGTGGCCGTACGCGAGCGAAGACGACGCGGTGCGCGACGTGCTGCGCCTGTCGCGCGGCATGACCTACAAGTCGGCGCTCGCCGAGCTGCCGATCGGCGGCGGCAAGGCGGTGATCATCGGCGATCCGCACCGCGACAAGAGCGAGGCGCTGCTGCTGGCGATGGGGCGCGCGATCGATGCGCTCGGCGGGCGCTACATCGGCGCCGAGGATTCGGGCACTTCGGTGCCCGACATCAAGGTGATGGCGCGCGAGACGGCGCACGTCGCCGGGCTGCACGAAAAGCACGGGCCCGACGGCCAGCTCAAGAGCGGCGATCCCTCGCCGGCGACCGCGCTCGGCACCTTCATCGGCCTCAAGGAAGCGGTGCGCCACCGCCTCGGCCGCGCCGAGCTGAGCGGGCTCAAGGTCGCGATCCAGGGCGCCGGCAACGTCGGCCTGCGCCTCGGGCGCCACCTGAAGGACGCCGGCGCCGAGCTGTGGGTGTGCGACGTGTACGAATCGAACCTCAAGCGTGCCGTCGAAGAGCTCGGCGCGACCGCGGTGGCGCCCGAGGCGATCTTCGGCCTCGACGTCGACGTGTTCGCGCCGTGCGCGCTCGGCGCGGTGCTCAACGATTCGACCATCCCGCAGCTGAAGGCCGCGGTGATCGCCGGCGCCGCCAACAACCAGCTCGAGGCGCCGCGCCACGGCGAAGTGCTGATGAGCCGCGGCATCCTGTACGCGCCCGACTACGCGATCAACGCCGGCGGCATCATCGACGTCTGCTACGAGCACACCGGCTACGACGCCGAGGTGGTGCAGCGCCACATCGAGCGCATCGGCGCCACGCTGCGCACGATCTTCGAGCGCGCCGCTGCCGACGGCCTGCCGACCGCGGTGATCGCCGACCGCCTGGCCGAAGAGCGCTTCCGCCGCTGAAGCGCGACGGTGATCAGCGATGGGTGATGGGCGGTGGGTGAATACCATCCTCATCGCCCATCCCCCATCCCTCGTTTAACATGGCGGCTTTGCGTGCCCGGAGTCGCCATGCCCCTGTCCCACCTGCTGCTCGCGCTGACCGCGAACACCGCCTGGGCTTTCAACTACATCGCCGGCAAGGTCGGCGTAGCCCACTTCTCGCCGCTGGCGTTCACCGCGCTGCGCTTCGGCTTCCTGCTCGCGCTGCTGCTGCCCTGGCTCAAGCCGGTACCCGGGCAGATGCGCACGGTGCTGAAGATCGGCTTCATCATGGGCGTGGTCCACTTCGGGCTGACCTTCGCCGGCTTGGCCGCGGCGCCGGACGTGTCTTCGGTCGCGATCATGACCCAGCTGTACGTGCCGATGTCGGTGATCGCCGGCGTCTGGCTGCTCGGCGAGCGACTCGACGGCCGCCGCGCGCTCGGCTGCGTGGTGGCGTTCGCCGGGGTGATGGTGATCGGCTTCGACCCGGTGGTGTTCGAGCACCCGCGGGCGCTGGTGCTGATCGCCGGTGCCTCGGCGGTGTTCGCCTGGGCCTCGATCCTGATGCGCGGTCTGAACGAGGTCGGTGTGTTCCGGCTGCAAGCCTGGATCGCGCTGGTCGCGGTGCTGGGGCTGACGCCGCTGTCGCTCGTCTTCGAGCGCGGCCACGCGCAAGCCTTCGCCACCGCCGGCTGGCTGACCTGGGCAGCGCCGCTGTACTCGGCGGTCGGCGCCTCGCTGGTCGGCCACGGCATCGTCTACTGGTTGCTGAAGCGCCACCCGGTCAGCACCACCGCACCGCTGATGCTGCTGTCGCCGGTGCTCGCGGTCGCCTCCGGCGTTATGCTCTGGGGCGATGCGCTGAGCTGGAAGCTGGCGCTGGGCGGCGCCCTGACGCTGGCCGGCGTCGCCGTGATCAACGTCCGCCTGCCGCGGCGCGAAGTGCCCGCCGAGCCGGAGTGAGCCCATGCAAGCCGAAGCCTGCCTGATCGGTCCGCACGATCCGTCGCCGTACCGCCTGCTCAACGACGCCAGCCGCGTGCCGCTGCTGCTGGTTTGCGACCACGCCAGCCGTGCGGTGCCGCGCGCGCTGGCCGGCCTCGGCCTGCCCGAGGCCGAGCTCGAGCGCCACATCGGCTGGGACATCGGCGCGGCGCGCGTCACCGAACGGCTGGCGGAAGCCTTCGGTGCCTGCGCGGTGCTGTCGGGCTATTCGCGGCTGGTGATCGACTGCAACCGCGCCCCGGGCGACGCCAGCTCGATTCCCGAGGCCAGCGACGGCACTGCGATCCCCGGCAACCGCGGGCTGTCCGACGCCGAGCTCGCGGCGCGGATCGACACCTTCTTCTGGCCGTACCACCACGCGATCACGCGCGTGCTCGCCGCCTTCGGCCACCACGGCCAGGTGCCGGTGGTGCTCGGCGTGCACAGCTTCACGCCGCGGATGAACGGCTTCGACCGGCCGTGGGACGTCGGCGTGCTGTGGAACCACGATCCGCGGCTCGCGGTTCCGCTGATCGAGGCGCTGCGCGCGCAGGGGCTCGTCGTCGGCGACAACGAGCCGTACTCGGGGCGCGACACCGGCTATACGGTCGAGGCGCACGCCGGCAGCGCCGGCTTGCCGCACGCGGTACTCGAGCTGCGTCAGGACCGGATCGCTTCGGAAGCCGGCTGCCGCGAATGGGCCGACCGCCTCGCCACGGTGCTGCCCCCGCTGCTGGCACGCCCCGAGCTCGCGCGCGTGGAGTTCTTCTGATGGCTCGCCCGGCGGAGCCGCCGTTCACGCTCGGCATCGAGGAAGAGTACTTCCTGGTGTCGCGTGCGACGCGCGACCTGACGCCCGAGTTCCCGCCCGGCATGCTCGAGGAATGCAACCGCCGGCTCGAGGGGCGCGTGACGCCGGAATTCCTGCGTGCGCAGATCGAGGTCGGCACGCGCACCTGCGCCTCGAGCGCCGAGGCGCGCGCCGATCTGGCGCAGCTGCGCGCGGTGCTGGCCGAAGTCGGCGCCAGCCACGGCCTGGCGCCGATCGCCGCGTCGACGCACCCGTTCGCGCGCTGGCACGACCAGCGCCCGAGCGAGGGCGAGCGCTACCGCGTGCTCGCGCGCGACCTGCAGGGCGTCGGGCGGCGGCTCCTGATCTGCGGCATGCACGTGCACGTCGGCATCCCCGACGAGGACCTGCGCATCGACCTGATGGGGCAGGTGGCTTATTTTCTGCCGCACCTGCTGGCGCTGAGTACCTCGTCGCCGTTCTGGCGCGGCGAGGATACCGGGCTGAAGTCGTACCGGATCAGCGTGTTCAACGAGCTGCCGCGCACCGGTGTGCCGCCAGCGTTCGCCTCGTACGGCGAATACGCGCGTCAGGTGCGCGTGCTGGTCGACGCCGGACTGATCGAGGATGCGAGCAAGATCTGGTGGGACCTGCGACCCTCGGCGCGCTTCCCGACGCTGGAGCTGCGCATCACCGACGTCTGCACCCGGCTCGACGACGCGATCGCGGTCGCCGCGCTGTTCCGCTGCCTGTTGCGCATGCTGTGGCGGCTGCGGCGCGACAATCAGCGCTGGCGCATCTACAGTCGCATGCTGATCGACGAGAACCGCTGGCGCGCGCAGCGTTACGGCCGGGCGGCGGGGTTGGTCGACTTCGGCCAGGGCTGCGTGCGCCCCTTCGACGAACTGCTCGACGACCTGTACGCGCTGACGGCCGAGGACGCGGCGCACTTCGGCTGCGAAGCCGAGCTCGCCCATCTGCGCACCATGCACGCGCGCGGCACCAGCGCCGAGCGCCAGCTCGCGGTGCTCGAAGCCGCGCTGGCCGCGGGCGCGAGCCGCATGGAGGCGCTGTGCGTCGTGGTCGACGACCTGATCGCGCAGACCGTCGTCGATCTGTGAGCCCGACCGGGCTGCAGTCGGTCGGGATACGCTGCCACTCGGATTAGTGCCCGGGTTCGGCATCAGCCTTCGCGCCGGTTCGGCGGCACGATCCCCAGCTTCTGCATGCGCCGGTACAGCGTCGCGCGGGCGATGCCGAGCTCGCGTGCGGCCGACACCGCACACCAGCGGTGACGGCCCAGCACCGCCTCGAGCTGCGCCCGCTCGGCCGCGTCCGAGCTCGCGGTTTCCCGCGCCGCCGCGGCGGCGATCTCTTCGGGCAGGTCGACGGCGCGGATCGTCGCGCCGTCGCACACCGCCAGCGCATAGCGCAGCGCGTTGTGCAGCTCGCGCAGATTGCCCGGCCAGCGGTGGGCGCGCAGCGCGGCCAGCGCCGCCGGCTCGAGTGCCGGCACGGCTTCGTCGCCGGCGATCTCGGCCAGTACCGTGCGGATCAGCGCGTCGAGGTCGGCGCGATCGCGCAGCGGTGGCAGCTTCAGCACGGCGCCGGCCAGGCGGTAGTAGAGGTCTTCGCGGAAAGCGCCTTGCGCGACCAGGCCGCGCAGGTCGCGGTGGCTGGCGCAGATCAGCTGCACGTCGACGCGGATCGGGGTCTCGGCGCCGAGCGGCAACACCTCGTACTCGGCCAGCACGCGCAGCAGCCGCGACTGCAGCGCCAGCGGCATGTCGCCGATCTCGTCGAGGAACAGCGTGCCGCCGTCGGCCTGGACGATGCGCCCCTTCATGCCCTTGGCGCGCGCGCCGGTGAACGCGCCTTCGCGGTAGCCGAACAGCTCGCTCTCGATCAGCGACTCGGGGATCGCCGCGCAGTTCAGCGCGACGAAGGGCTTGTCGGCGCGGGGGCCTGCGCGGTGCAGCGCCTGGGCGAAGCGCTCCTTGCCGGCGCCGGTCTCGCCGTGCAGCAGGATCGGCACGCGTCGCGCCAGCAGGCGCGCGGCGCGCTCGGCGGTCGCGCGCGCGCCCGGATCGCCGCCGGACCAGCCCTCGATCGCCGAGCCGTGCGCCGGCAGGGGCCGCTCGGCGCGCGCCGTGATCACCGTGCCGCGGGGCGCGTTCAGCCGGGCATGCAGGCGCTCGGGGACGCCGCGGCGGAATACGGTCAGGGGCCGCTCGCTCGCGTGCGCGGCGCGGACGAGGTCTTCGAGGCGCGCGTCGAACAGCCGCTCGCAGGCCAGGCCGGCGGGGTCGTGGCCGTCGAACAGCTCGCGCCGTGCGGCGCGGTTGGCGCCGAGCACGCGGCCCTCACCGTCGACGGCGACCAGGTACTCGGTTTCGACGTCGAGGAATTCCGGCGCGCGCGCCAGGCGCAGCAGCCAGTGGCCGGCGAAGCCGTGCAGGAAGCAGGCGTTCTCGATCGTCAGCGCGGTCTGGCCGACCACCTGCATCGCCAGCCACTGGCTGCGCTTGTCGTCGGGCGAGCTCAGCGCCGAGGCGTCGAGCACCGCGAGCAGTCGCCCGTGCGGGTCGAGGATCGGCGCGGTGCTGCAGCTCAGGTCGATGTTCGGTGCGCGGAAGTGCTCGCCCTTGTGCACCGTGATCGGCTGGCCGTCGGCGATGCAGGTGCCGACACCGCAGGTGCCTTCCTCGCGTTCGGACCAGCAGGCGCCGAGGTACAAGCCGGCCTGGCGCAGCTCGCGCTCGAGCGTCGGGTTGCCGATGAAGTCGATCGTCACGCCCTCGGCGTCGGTCAGCAGCACCACGTAGCCGGCCTCGCGTACCTGCGCGTGCAGCCGCGCGAGGCCGTGGCGGGCGATGCGCATGAAGGCTTCCATCGGTTCCTGGCGCTCGCGCAGCCGGCTGCCGGTCAGGATGCGCGGCTGCGCGGTGCGCGCCGGATCGAGCCGATAGGCTTCGAGCGAGCGCTGCCACGAGCGCACGAGGCGTTCGTCGACGCCGGTCGCGGGGCCCCGAAGCACCATCCGGTGCACCTGGTCGATGTGCTCCACAACGTCTCTGTGCAGCATTCCACGCTCCTCGGCTGGACGCCGTCGTCTGGCGCGACGGGCGTGCCGCCAGCTTACCGTTTCGCGCGCCCCCGGCAAGTTGCGCTGCAACATCCGTAAGGACGCCGAATCCGTGGCCGGGTAGGGCGAGCTGATCGCGGTCATCGAGTGAGCCGGATTCCATCGCCGGATCGAACGCCGACGGGACCCGAGTTGCGCATGCGCTGAAAACCGCCGATTCGCGCGTGCGCCTTGCGAAATCGGCGAGACGCACCATGCTTTGACGCCGGGACCTGTGATGTTCCCGTACGGCGGAACCACCCCGCGGTTCGATGAACGCCAGGCCGACAAAAATGCACAACGGACCCGCGTCGTCATGCTGTCGACGAACGGGGCCACCCGACAGGGAGCCTTGAAGATGACCGAGTTGACCGATCTGCTCCGGGAAGAAACACAGCACGAAGAGAAGGATCTCCACCGCGGTCTCAAGGACCGTCATATCCAGCTGATCGCCATCGGCGGCGCCATCGGCGTCGGGCTGTTCCTGGGCGCGGCCAAGGCGATGCAGAAGGCCGGCCCCGGGCTGATACTGAGTTACGCGATCGGCGGCATCGTGATCTTCTTCATCATGCGCGCCCTCGGTGAGCTGCTGCTGTACCGGCCGGTCGCGGGCTCGTTCGCGAGCTACGCCGAGGAGTTCGTCAGCCCCTTCGCGGGCTTCGCCACCGGCTGGTCGTACTGGTTCATGTGGGTGGTGACGGGCATGGCGGAGATCACCGCGGTGGCGGTGTACGTGAACTTCTGGTTTCCCGACGTGCCGCAGTGGATTCCGGCGCTGGTGACGCTGATCGTGTTGTACGCGGTGAATCTGATCGCGGTGGAAGTGTTCGGCGAGCTGGAGTTCTGGTTTGCTCTGATCAAGGTGGTGACGATCGTCGCGATGATCGTGATCGGCCTGGTGATCATTCTCTTCGGCGTGAGCCCGCTGGGGCCGACGGCGAGCTTCTCCAACCTCTGGTCGCACCAGGGATTCATGCCGTTCGGAATGCTCGGGGTGGTGCTCACCCTGCAGATCGTGATGTTCGCATATCAGGGCGTCGAGCTGATCGGCGTCACCGCTGGCGAGGCCGCCAATCCCGAGAAAGTCCTGCCGCACGCCACCAACAGCGTGGTCTACCGCATCCTGGTGTTCTACATCGGCGCGCTGATCATCATCATGGCGCTGGTGCCGTGGAACCAGCTCGATCCGAAAGCGAGCCCGTTCGTGCAGGTGTTCGACAAGATCGGCATCCCGGCGGCGGCGGGCATCATCAACTTCGTCGTCATCACGGCCGCGGCGTCCTCGTGCAACAGCGGCATCTTCAGCACCGGGCGCATGCTCTACACGCTCGCGCAGTTCAGGCAGGCGCCGCAGATGTTCGCCAAGGTCAGCAGTCGCCATATCCCGGCCACGGGCATCACCGCCTCGGTGGTGGTGATGGGCATCGGCGTGCTGCTGAATTACGTGGTGCCCGAGGAGGTGTTCGTGTGGGTCACCAGCATTTCGCTGGTCGGCTCGCTGTGGACCTGGGGCGTCATCATGATCGCCCATCTGGGATACCGCAAGGCGGTGCAGGCCGGGCGCGTGAAAGGCGTGTCCTTCCGCATGCCTGGAGCGCCTTACGCGAACTGGTTCGTGGTCGCGTTCATGATCCTGGTCGCGGCATTCCTCGCGCTCGACCCCGGCACCCGTGTGGCGCTTTACATCGCACCGATCTGGTTCGGGCTGCTGTGGGCCGGCTACCGGCTATCGGCCCGCGCGAACGCGCACTGAGCGGGACGGGTGCGGCGGCGTCGCGCACCGCTACGGCGAGGACCGCAGCTCGTCGAGCAGTTCCGGGTGCCTGTCGAGCAGCCGGAACAGGTTGATCACCGCCGGCATCGGCTTGACCTCGCCGCGCTCGTAGCGCGAGAAGGCGTTCTTGCCGCCGCCGGTCAGCTTCGCCGCCTCGGCCTGGGTCAGCTTCAGCTTCCTGCGGATGCGCACCAGGTCGGCGGCTTCTTCACGATCCACCCGGTCACGGAACGCCAGCCAGGCGGCCTCTTCCCGCGCATCGTGCTCGACGATGCCGTCATCGCAGCGATCGCAGAAGGCGCCGCGTTGATCGTATTCGTACACCCGTCCCTTGTAGCTCAGTCGCTCGCGGCGCACGCCGTCGTGCAGGGTGCCTTTCATGCATACCGGGCAGGTCGTGCCGTGCCATTTCGAGTTCATGCTCAGAGCTCCTTGAACGAAATCACGAAGTACTCGCCGTGCGCTGGAACTTCACGTACAGCGCCTTGCCGCGCCACTGCGCGTGGTACACGTCCTGCCACACCGTGTGGTCGGCGTGGGTCGTCATCGATTTGTAGAAGTCCGCACGTGTCAGTCCGCGCACCACTGCCAGCGCGTCGATGTCGAGCATCCCGGCCGATCGGATGCCCAGCTTGGCCGAGCGGGTCAGGTTCATCGCTTCGACGCTGACCATCTGCGCCTGGATGTCGCTGAGCCGGTAGTGCGGGGTGCGCCTGTCGATTCCGCAAGAATTCCCCTTTCAGGGGATCTCGTCGATGCGTGTGCATGCCCGGATGCTGCACTGCGGCATGTCTCGCCGATCCCGTCGCGTGCGACACCTGTCTCGGCGAGACGCCGAGACAGGTGCCTGACCCGGCACTGTGATCCTCGCGCAACTCACTGTTCCAGCTAGGCTTGCGTCACTTGGCATCGCATTTGCTTGGCAAGCGTCAGCACCGCAGGAGGATACCCATGAACACCAGCGCCTGGCAGACCCCGATCGTCGGCATCGTCGCCAACCCGGCTTCGGGGCGCGACATCCGCCGACTGGTGGCGCGCGCCTCGGTGTTCCAGACTGCCGAGAAGGTCAACATGGTCTTGCGCGTCGCCGCCGCGCTGGGCGCGCTCGGAGTGCGCACGGTGCTGCTGATGCCCGACCTCGGCGGCATCGCTGCGGGCGTGCTGCGCGGCGCCGAGGGGCAGTTCGGAGTCGCGCTGCCCGAGCTCGCCTTCGTCGACATGCCGATCGAGCAGGGGCCGACCGACAGCGCGCGGGCGACGCGGATGATGGTCGAGGCGGGAGCGGCGGCGATCGTCGTGCTCGGCGGCGACGGCACCCACCGCGTGGTCGCCGGGGCCTGCGGCGACACGCCGATCGCGACGCTCTCCACCGGCACCAACAACACCTTCCCCGAGCTGCGCGAAGCGACGCTGGTCGGCCTGGCCACGGGGCTGCTCGCGAGCGGGCGCATCGGTGCGCGCGAGGCCTGCCGGCGCAACAAGCAGCTGGTGGTGCAGAGCGCGAGCCGGCGCGAGATCGCGCTGGTCGACGTCGCGGTCTCGCCGATCCGCCATGCCGGCTCGCGCGCGCTGTGGCAGGCCGACGCCCTGAGCGAGCTGTTCGTCGCCTTCGCCGAGGCCGACGCGATCGGCCTGTCCTCGATCGCCGGGCTGCTCGAGCCGGTCGGGCGCGGCGACGCGCACGGGCTGCACGTGCGCGTCGATCCGGCGCAGGCTCGCTTCCGGCTGACCGCGCCGATCGCCCCCGGGCTGCTCGCCGAGCTGCCGATCGCCGGCCATGCCCGGCTCGAGCCGGGCACGCCGGTCGCGGTCGCGCTCCCGGCCGGAACGCTCGCGCTCGACGGCGAACGCGAGATCGAATTCGGACCCGCCGACCGTCCGCGCGTGTGGCTCGATGCCCACGGCCCGCGCACGGTCGACGTGCCGACCACCCTGCGCCTGGCCGCCGCGCGCGGCCTGCTCAGGGGAGCAATGGCGTGAGGGGACGGGCACAAGGCCCCCGCGCCGCAACCCCGACACAGAGGAGATGGATCGCATGAGCGTCTCGACCGAACCCACCCCGACGATGAAGGCGGCCGTCTGGCACGCCCGCAGCGACATCCGCGTCCAGGACGTGCCGCTGCCCCCGCCCCCCGAGCCCGGCTGGGTGCAGATCAAGGTGCACTGGTGCGGCATCTGTGGCTCGGACCTGCACGAGTACGTCGCCGGCCCGGTGTTCATCCCGGTCGACGCGCCGCACCCGCTGACCGGACTCAAGGGCCAGTGCATCCTCGGCCACGAATTCTGCGGCGAGATCGCCGCGCTCGGCGCCGGCGTCGGCGGCTTTCGCCTCGGCGAGCGCGTCGCCGCCGACGCCTGCCAGCACTGCGGCCAGTGCCGCTTCTGCCGCAGCGGCCAGTACAACCTGTGCGAGCACCTCGCCTTCACCGGGCTGATGAACAACGGCGCCTTCGCCGAGCGCGTCAACGTCCCGGCCGAGCTGCTCTACAAGCTTCCCGACAGCTTCCCGCCCGAGGCCGGCGCGCTGATCGAGCCGCTCGCGGTCGGCATGCACGCGGTCAAGCAGGCCGGCAGCCTGGTCGGCCAGACCGTGGTCGTGGTCGGCGCCGGCACCATCGGCCTGTGCACGATCATGTGCGCGAAGGCGGCCGGCGCCGGGCGCGTGATCGCGCTCGAGATGTCGAGCGCGCGCAAGGCCAAGGCGCTCGAGGTCGGCGCGACGCTGGTGTTCGACCCGAGCCAGTGCGACGCCGTCGCCGAAGTGAAGGCGCTGACCGGCGGCTACGGCGCCGACGTGTCGTTCGAGTGCATCGGCCACCGCGACACCGCCAAGCTCGCCGTCGACGTGATCCGCAAGGCCGGCAAGGCCGTGCTGGTCGGCATCTTCGAGGAACCGAGCAGCTTCAACTTCTTCGACATCGTCGCCACCGAGAAGCAGGTGATCGGCTCGCTCGCCTACGCCGGCGAGTTCGCCGACGTCATCGCCTTCATCGCCGACGGCCGCATCGACGTCACGCCGCTGATCACCGGGCGCATCGAGCTCGAGGACATCGTCGCCCGCGGCTTCGACGAGCTGGTCGACAACAAGGACCGGAACGTCAAGATCATCGTCCGCCCGCCGGCGTACTGAGGCGTCCCGTTCCGCCCGTCCTCCGTTTCGAGAGCAGTACCCAGAAGACCATCCGAGGAGAGGAACCATGAGCGCACAACTGAATCGGGAAGACCTGCTGCGGGCCTACCGCACCATGCGCACGATCCGCGAGTTCGAGGAGCGCCTGCACGTCGAGTTCGCGACCGGCGAGATCCCCGGCTTCGTGCATCTGTACGCCGGCGAAGAGGCTTCGGCCACCGGCGTGTGCATGCACCTGCGCCCCGACGACTACATCGCCAGCACGCACCGCGGCCACGGCCACTGCATCGCCAAGGGCATGGACGTGGCACCGATGATGGCCGAGATCTACGGCAAGGCGACCGGGATCTGCGGCGGCAAGGGCGGCTCGATGCACGTCGCCGACCTCCACGTCGGCATGATGGGCGCCAACGGCATCGTCGGCGGCGGCGGTCCGCTGATCTGCGGCGCGGCGCTGGCGGCGAAGATGAAGGGCACCGACGGCGTGGCCGTGTGCTTCTTCGGCGATGGCGCCTCCAACCAGGGGATGATCCTCGAGGCGATGAACCTCGCCACCGTCTGGCGCCTGCCGGTGATCTTCGCCGCCGAGAACAACGGCTACGCCGAAGCCACCGCGTCGAAGTTCTCGGTCGCCTGCGACAACATCGCCGACCGCGCCGGCGGCTTCGGCATGCCGGGGGTGATCGTCGACGGCCACGACTTCTTCGCCGTGTTCGAGGCCGCCGGCGAAGCGGTCGCCCGCGCGCGCAAGGGCGGCGGGCCGACGCTGCTCGAGGTCAAGGTCAACCGCTACTACGGCCACTTCGAGGGCGACCAGCAGACCTACCGCCCGACCGACGAGGTCAGGAAGCTGCGCGAGACCCGCGACTGCCTGATGCTGTTCTCGCAGCGCGTCACCTCGGCCGGCCTGCTCGAGGCCGCCGCGCTCGAGGCGATCGACCGCGAGGTCCAGGCGGCGATCGAGGCCTCGGTGCGCGCCGCCAAGGCCGCGCCCAAGCCCGCGCCCGAAGCCCTGCTCACCGACGTCTACGTCGCCTACGCCTGAGCCCGCTACCCGAGGAGAGACCGACATGGCACGCAAGATCACGTACAAGCAGGCGATCAACGAGGCGCTGGCGCAGGAGATGGCGCGCGACACCAGCGTCATCGCGATGGGCGAGGACAACGTCGGCGGCATGGGTGCCGAGGGCGAGAAGGACGCCTGGGGTGGGGTGCTCGGCGTCACCAAGGGGCTGTACGGCAAGTTCGGCGATCGCATCATGGACACGCCGATCTCGGAGTCGGCCTTCATCGGTGCCGCGGTCGGCGCCGCGGCCTGCGGGCTGCGCCCGGTCGCCGAGCTGATGTTCGTCGACTTCATGGGGGTGTGCTTCGACCAGATCCTCAACCAGGCGGCCAAGTTCAGGTACATGTTCGGCGGCAAGGCGGTCACGCCGGTGGTGATCCGCACCATGTACGGCGCGGGCTTCCGCGCCGCGGCGCAGCACTCGCAGTGCCTGTACTCGATGTTCACGCACGTCCCCGGGCTCAAGGTCGTCGTCCCCTCGAACCCCTACGACGCCAAGGGGCTGATGATCCAGGCGATCCGCGACAATGACCCGGTGATCTTCTTCGAGCACAAGGTGCTGTACACGCTCGAGGGCGAGGTCCCCGAGGCGCCGTACACGATCCCGTTCGGCGAAGCCGACGTGGTGCACGAGGGCGACGATGTCACCATCGTCACGCTCGGGCGCATGGTGCACTTCGCCCGCGACGCCGCGGTGGCGCTCGCCAAGGAGGGCATCGGCTGCGAGGTGATCGACCTGCGCACCACCAGCCCGCTCGACGAGGACACCGTGCTCGAAAGCGTCGAGCGCACCGGCCGCCTGGTCGTCGTCGACGAGGCCAGCCCGCGCTGCAACATCGCCACCGACATCGCGGCGCTGGTGGCCGAACGCGCCTTCGGCGCGCTGAAGGCCCCGATCGCGCAGGTGTGTCCGCCGCACGTGCCGGTGCCCTTCAGCGATGCGCTCGAAGACCTGTACGTCCCCGATGCCGCGCGCATCAGTGCCGCCGTCAAGAAGACCGTGGAGTTCGAGCGATGAGCATCCAGAAGATCACGATGCCCAAGTGGGGCCTGTCGATGCAGGAAGGGCGGGTCAACGCCTGGCTGGTCGAGGAGGGGGCCGTCATCCGCCCCGGACAGGAGATCCTCGAGGTCGAGAGCGACAAGATCAGCGGCGTGGTCGAGGCGACGGTCGAGGGTCCCTTGCGCCGGCGCGTCGCCCAAGAGGACGAAACCCTGCCGGTCGGTGCGCTGCTCGGCGTGGTCGCGGACAGCGAGGTCGCCGACGCCGAGATCGACGCCTTCATCGCCGACTTCGCCGCCGCCTTCGTTCCCGGTGGCGAGGAGGAGGGTGAGGCGGAAGTGGCGGTGCGCACGGTCGAGGTCGACGGGCGCGCGATCGCCTACGTCCAGCGCGGCGAGGGCGGCGAGCCGCTGCTCTTGATCCACGGCTTCGGCGGCGACAAGAACAACTGGCTGTTCAACCACGAGGCGCTGGCCGCCGGGCGCGCGGTGTACGCGCTCGATCTGCCCGGGCACGGCGACTCCGCCAAGGACCTCGCCGATGCCAGCCCGGCCGGGATGGCGGCGGCGGTGCTCGGCTTCATCGACGCGCTCGGGCTCGAGGCCGTGCACCTGGCCGGGCATTCCTTCGGCGGCGCGGTGGCCATCGAGCTCGCCGGGCTCGCGCCCAAGCGCGTGCGTTCGCTGGCGCTGATCGCGGGCGCCGGCCTCGGCGCCGAGATCGACGCCGAGTACGTGCGCGGCTTCGCCGCGACCAACAGTCGCAACGAGCTGAAGAAGCTCGCGCAGCGGCTGTTCGCCGACGAGGGGCTGGTGACGCGCCAGCTGGTCGACGACCTGCTGAAGTTCAAGCGCCTCGACGGCGTCGCTGATGCGCTCGCCGCGATCGCCGACGCGCTGCTCGACGGCGAGCGCCAGCGCCGCGTGCTCGCCGCCGAGGTCGCCGGGCTCGGCATCCCCATCCGCGTGATCTGGGGCGCGGAGGACCGCATCATCCCTGCCACCCACGCCCAGGCGCTGGGTGAGGCCGCCGAAGTCCACGTGCTCCCCGGCAAGGGCCACATGGTGATGATGGAAGCCGCCAAGGAAGTCAACCGGCTGCTCGGTGCGTAGCCGGTCGATCCCGGCAGGACTGGAAGGAGGATTGTCATGACATTGCAGGGAAAAGTGGCGCTGGTGACCGGCGGTGCGCGGGGAATCGGCCGTGGCATCGCCGAAGTACTGGCGGACGCAGGGGCCGATGTGGCCGTGGCCGACCGCCAGCTCGATCAGGCGCAGGCGACGGCCGAAGCGCTGCGCGAACGCGGTCGACGCGCGATCGCGCTTGCGGCCGACGTGACTTCCGCCGAGCAGGTACAGGCGATGGTCGATGACTGTGTGCGCGAGCTCGGCAGCCTCGACATTCTCGTCAACTGCGCCGGCGTGATCACCATCGGTGCGGTCGAGTCACTCGCCGAACAGGACTGGGATTTCGTGATGGACGTCAACGCCAAGGGAACCTTCCTCGGCTGCCGGGCGGTAATCCCGCACATGAAGCGCCAAGGCTGGGGGCGGATCATCAACGTCTCCTCGATCGCCGGCAAGGAGGGTTTCGCGACGCTGGCACACTACAGCGCGTCGAAGTTCGCCGTGGTCGGCTTTACCAACGCGCTGGCAAAGGAACTCGCCCGCGACGGCATCACCGTCAACGCGATCTGCCCGGGCATCGTGCGGACGTACATGTGGGACCGCCTCTCCGACGAGTGGAAGCAGGAGGGCGAGTCGGTCGAAGACTCGTGGACTCGCCACCAGCTAGCCCTGATCCCGCAGGGGCGTGCCCAGACGCCTGAGGACATGGGACGCCTGGCCCTGTTCTTCGCGACGATGGACAACATGACCGGCCAGTCGGTCAACGTCGACGGTGGACTGACCTCCCACTGAGTACCCTCTGGCTGACCACCGACGCGAGCCGGCACGCCGGCTCGCGTTCTTTCCGAGGAATGCCCCGATGAGCGAATCGACTCTCGCCCCTCGCCCCGTCGTCCAGGGCGAGAAGCTGCGCGGCGCCGACAAGATGGCGCGCATCCCGATCAAGATCGAGCCGACCACGGCCGAAACGCGGCT
>JBDHRG010000064.1:0-18344 GCA_039807445.1 Candidatus Competibacteraceae bacterium | reverse complement strand
GGGCGCGGCGGTTTGCTGCTTCAGGTGGGCGAGGACGTCTTCCTTGGTGATGCGGCCGCCGCGGCCGGTGCCCGGGATCTTGGCCACGTCGAGGCCGTGCTCGGCGACCAGGCGGCGCACCGCCGGGCTCAGGCCCTCGAGGTCGATCACGGTGGCGCTCGCCGCGGCGGGCGCAGGGGCGGCCACCGGAGCGGCGGCCACCGGAGCGGCGGCCGGCGGTGCGGCCGGTGCGGCCGCGGCAGCGGCTCCGGCCGCGACGATGGTCGCGATCAGGTCGCCGGCCTTGACCGTGGCACCCTCGCCCTGCAGCAGCTCGCCGAGCACACCGTCGGCCGGCGCCGGAACTTCGAGCACGACCTTGTCGGTCTCGAGGTCGACCAGGTTCTCGTCGCGCTTGACGGCGTCGCCCGGCTGCTTGTGCCAGTTGACCAGCGTCGCGTCGGCGACGGATTCGGGAAGGTTGGGAACGCGGACTTCGAAGCTCATGTTTCTTGTTCCTGTGATTCCGGCTCAGAGACCCAGCGCCTGGGCGACCAGCGCGTTCTGCTGTTCGACGTGCTTGTGGTGCGAGCCGACTGCCGGCGAAGCGGACGGCTCGCGCCCGGCGTACTGCACCACCTGCCTGCCGGCGAGCGGCTCTTCGAGGTTGTGGCGGATCTGGTACCACGCGCCCTGGTTCTTGGGCTCTTCCTGGCACCAGACGATGTCGCGGACCTTGGCGTACTGCTTCAGCTGCGCCTCGTATTCGGCGTGCGGGAAGGGGTAGAGCTGCTCGATGCGCACCAGCGCGACGTGTTCGAGCCCGGCTTCGCGGCGGCGCTCGAGCAGATCGTAGTAGACCTTGCCCGAGCAGAACACCACGCGCGTGACCTTCCTCGGATCGATCGGGTCGATCTCGGCGATGACCTCCTGGAAGCGGCCCTGGCTCAGTTCGTCGAGCGTGTTCACCGCCAGCTTGTGACGCAACAGGCTCTTCGGGCTCATCACGATCAGCGGTTTGCGGAACGCGCGCTTGAGCTGGCGGCGCAGCATGTGGAAGCACTGCGCCGGGGTCGAGGGCACCACCACCTGGATGTTGTGCTCGGCGCACAGCTGCAGGTAGCGCTCCAGACGCGCCGAGGAGTGCTCGGGGCCCTGGCCCTCGAAGCCGTGCGGCAGCAGCATCACCAGCCCGCACAGGCGGCCCCACTTGGTCTGGCCCGAGGCGATGAACTGGTCGATCACCACTTGTGCGCCGTTGGCGAAGTCGCCGAACTGCGCTTCCCAGATCAGCAGGCTGTTGGGTTCGGCGGTGGCGTAGCCGTACTCGAAGCCGAGCACCGCTTCTTCCGACAGGATCGAATCGATCACCGTGAAGCTCGACTGCTGCGGCGCCAGGTTGGCGAGCGGGGTGTAGCTCGAGCCGTCACGGGCATTGTGCAGCACCGCATGGCGGTGGAAGAAGGTGCCGCGGCCGCAGTCCTCGCCCGAGACGCGCACCGGGTGGCTTTCGTCGAGCAGCGTCGCGTACGCCATGATCTCGGCGAAGCCCCAGTCGAGCGCCAGCGCGCCGGCGGCCATCTTGCGGCGGTCGTCGATGATTTTGGCTACGCGCGGATTGAGCTCGAAGCCTTCGGGCAGGTGCTGCAGCCGCTCGGCGAGCCGCTGCAGGGCCGCCACCTCGACGCCGGTGTCGACCGGCACCGACCAGTCTTCGCGCTTGTACGGGCTCCAGTCGACCGCGTGCGGGTTGTTGACGCCGGCGAGCGTAGGGCGCGACACCTGCTGGCCGGCGTCGAGCCTGGCGCGATAGTCGGCAACCATCGCCGCGTACTCGCCCTCGGCGAGCACGCCGGCGCGTGCGAGCTTGTCGGCGTAGAGGGTCGCGGCGGTCGGACGCGCCTTGATCTTCTTGTACATCATCGGCTGCGTCGCCGAGGGTTCGTCGGCCTCGTTGTGGCCGTGGCGGCGGTAGCAGACCAGGTCGATGACCACGTCCTTGCCGAACTCGTTGCGGTAGTCGACCGCCATCTGGGTGACGAACTCGACCGCTTCGGGGTCGTCGCCGTTCACGTGGAAGATCGGCGCCTGGATGATCTTGGCCACATCGGTGCAGTACAGCGACGAGCGCACATCGAGCGGGTTCGACGTGGTGAAGCCGATCTGGTTGTTGACGACGATGTGCACGGTGCCGCCGGTACGGTAGCCGCGCACCGACGCCATCTGGAACAGCTCCTGGTTGACGCCCTGGCCGGCGAAGGCGGCGTCGCCGTGGATCAGCACCGGCAGCACTTCGTGGTAGGGCAGCGGCGCGTTCTGGCCGCCGGGCTTGCGCCGCTCGAGGCGCGCCCGCACCGAACCCTCGACCACCGGGTTGACGATCTCCAGGTGCGAGGGGTTGAAGGCCAGCGCCAGGTGCGCCACACCGCCCGGGGTGGCGACGTCGGAGGAGAAGCCCATGTGGTACTTGACGTCGCCCGAGGGCATCTCGTCGCTGTGCTTCTTCTTGCCCTCGAACTCTTCGAACAGCTCCGCCGGCGACTTGCCCAGCGTGTTGACCAGCACGTTCAGACGGCCGCGGTGGGCCATGCCGATGACGATTTCCTTGGCGCCGGCGGCGCCGGCGCGCTGGATCAGCGTATCCATCATCGGGATCAGCGCATCGCCGCCCTCGAGCGAGAAGCGCTTCTGGCCGACGTACTTGGTGTGCAGGTACTTCTCCAGCCCCTCGGCGGCCACCAGCCAGCGCAGGATGTCCTTCTGCTGCTCGGGCAACAGCGGCAGGTGCGCGCGGCTGCCCTCGAGGCGCTTCTGGATCCAGCGCTTCTCCTCGGTGCGGTTGATGTGCATGTACTCGGAACCGATGGTGCCGGTGTACACCTCGCGCACCAGCTCGAGGATGTCGCGCAACGGCATCTGCTGCACGCCGACCTGCAGCGAGCCGACGTTGAACGCCGTGCCCAGGTCGGCTTCGGTCAAGCCGTGCGTGGCCGGGTCGAGGTCGACCACCGGCGGGCGCTCGCGCAGTTTCAGCGGGTCGAGGTCGGCGGCCTGGTGGCCGCGGGTGCGGTAGGCGTTGATGATGCGCAGCACCGAAGCCTGCTTCTCGGCGGCTTCGGGGGCGAGCGCCTCGCCGACGCCGGGCAGCGCGACCACGGCGCGCGGGCTCTGTGCCAGGCGGGCGAAGGCCTCGCGCACCGGGCCGTGCAGGTATTCGCGGCTCACGCCCGAGGCTTGCAGCCCGAGAAAATAGGCGCGCCAGTGCTCGCTGACCGCGTCGGGGTCCTGCAGGAAGCTCTCGTAGAGGTCTTCGATGAAAGCCGCATTGCCGCCGGACAGCGCCGAGGTCTGTCGGAATTGTTCGAATGAGGTGCTCATTGGCTACTTCTGACTCCCCGTCGTTGACAGACACGCCCGCGTTTTTTACCGCGGGAAGTTTTGACCCGATGTTCGAGGTGGAAACGGTAATGGACTCGTGGACGAAACCGCGGTCCGGCGGTGCCGGCCGCGATCGCTGGAATTCCGGGCGCTCGGGAATCGCGCTGGGTTCGGCTCGGGTGCGTTGCGCGGGCGTCGAGCGGCGGGCGGCATGCCGTCAGACCGTCTCCGGCGCATCGGCACGGTTGCGCATGTGGTCGGCGAGCGAGGCGATCGCCTGGTACAGCCGCGCCTTGAAGGCATCGTCGACAACGAACTCGTCGAGCGCGCGCGCCATGCACGGCAGCCACTGGTCGCGGGCCGCGGAGTCGATCGCGAACGGCAGGTGGCGCGCGCGCAGCCGCGGGTGGCCGAAGCGCTGCTCGAACAGCGCCGGGCCGCCGAGCCAGCCGGACAGGAACATGAATAGCCTGTCACGCGAGCCGGACAGTTCCTCGGGGTGCATCCGCCTGAGCGTGGCGACCTCGGGCAGGCTGTCCATCAAGTCGTAGAAGCGGTCGACCAGCTCGCGCAGCCTTTCGGCGCCGCCGATGCGATCGTAAGGAGTCGGCTGCGTGGCCATTCTCGTTGCACTGCCCTTGATTGCGGAGGAGCGCACCGATGTTTTCGGCGTGTCCGGTGCAGGTGCGCGCATTCTACCCGCCGTGGCACGGGGCTTGAAGTGCGGGTGCAGCAAAGCCGCGGGGTTTCGTTTTCGTTATGTGGTTTATGGAAAATGCTTCCATCCGTGATGTGATTCACGGACGGGTTTCTGCCGGCTTTCGCGAGGGCGTCGAAAAGCCCGGCGCGGGGCCGGGCCGGGCAGCGGGGTCGAGCGTCAGGCCAGCCGCTTGTACTTGATGCGGTGCGGCTGATCGGCGTCGACGCCGAGGCGGCGCTTGCGATCGGCCTCGTAGTCGGTGTAGCCGCCCTCGAACCACTCGACGTGCGAATCGCCTTCGAAGGCGAGGATGTGCGTGGCGATGCGGTCGAGGAACCAGCGGTCGTGCGAGATCACCACCGCGCAGCCGGGAAAGGCGAGCAGCGCTTCCTCGAGCGCGCGCAGCGTCTCGACGTCGAGGTCGTTGGTCGGTTCGTCGAGCAGGAGCACGTTGCCGCCCTTGCGCAGCGTCTTGGCCAGGTGCACGCGGTTGCGCTCGCCGCCCGAGAGGTCCTTGACGAACTTCTGCTGGTCGCTGCCCTTGAAGTTGAAGCGGCCGCAGTAGGCGCGCGAATTGATCTGGTAATTGCCGATCGCGATCAGCTCCTGGCCGTCGGAGATCTCTTCCCAGACGGTCTTGCTCGCATCGAGGCTGTCGCGGCTCTGGTCGACGTAGGCCAGGTCCAGCGTGTCGCCGAAGCGGATGCTACCTTGGTCGGTCTGCTCGACGCCGGCCAGCATCCGAAACAGCGTGGTCTTGCCGGCGCCGTTGGGGCCGATGATGCCGACGATGCCGCCCTTGGGCAGGCTGAAGCTCAGGTCGTCGATCAACAGGCGCTCGCCGAAGCCCTTGCTCAGGTTCTCGACCCCGATCACCAGATCGCCGAGGCGCGGGCCCGGCGGGATGTAGATCTCGTTGGTTTCGTTACGTGCCTGGAACTCGCGCGACTGCAGCTCGTCAAAACGCGCCAGGCGCGCCTTCTGCTTGGCGTGGCGGCCCTTGGGGTTGTTGCGCACCCACTCGAGCTCCTGCCTGATGCTGCGGGCGTGGGCCTCTTCCTCGCGCTTTTCCTGCGCCAGGCGCTTTTCCTTCTGCTCCAGCCACGACGAGTAGTTGCCTTCCCAGGGGATGCCGCGGCCGCGGTCGAGCTCGAGGATCCAGCCGGCGACGTTGTCGAGGAAGTAGCGGTCGTGCGTCACCGCGACCACCGTGCCCGGGTACTCGTGCAGGAAGCGCTCGAGCCAGGCCACCGATTCGGCGTCGAGGTGGTTGGTCGGCTCGTCGAGCAGCAGCATGTCGGGCTTGGACAGCAGCAGCTTGCACAGCGCGACGCGGCGCTTCTCGCCGCCCGAGAGCCTGCCGACCTCGGCGTCCCACGGCGGCAGGCGCAGCGCGTCGGCGGCGATCTCGAGCGTGCGCTCGAGGTTGTGGCCATCGGTGGTGTGCAGGTAGGCCTCGAGCTCGGCCTGCTCGGCGGCGAGCTTGTCGAAGTCGGCGTCGGCTTCGGCGTAGGCAGCGTAGACCGCATCGAGGCGTGCCAGCGCCGCCTTGATCGGCTGTACTGCTTCCTCGATGTTGCCGCGCACGTCCTTGCCCGGGTCGAGCTGCGGCTCCTGCGGCAGGTAGCCGACCTTGATCCCCGGCTGCGGCCGGGCTTCGCCGTGGATGTCGGTGTCGACGCCGGCCATGATCCGCAGCAGCGTCGACTTGCCCGAGCCGTTCAGGCCGAGCACGCCGATCTTGGCACCGGGGAAGAACGACAGCGAGATGTCCTTGAGGATTTCGCGCTTCGGAGGCACCACCTTCGAAACGCGGTTCATCGTGTAGATGTACTGGGCCATGGCGTGTCCGGGCTTGCCTGGAGAGGAGGGGCGCGGCGCGCCCCACGGGATGCCGGATTCTAGCGCAGGCAGCGCGCAAAGGGGCCCACACCAGCGCTTGCTCAGCGCCAGTCGCCGCGCAGCGCGGCGACACGGGCCTGGAGCAGGGGCAGCGTCGCTTCGGCGGGTGGTACCGGTGCGCCGACGGCGAGCTCGATCCGCGACAGGATGCCGCGCGGCACGCGCATCGCGGTGCCGGCGCGGCGCGAGAAGAAGCTGCCCCACAAGCCGCGCAACGCCATCGGCACCACCGCCACCGGCGCGCGGCGCAGGATCTCGCGCACGCCGGCGCGAAAGCGCTGGAGCTCGCCGTCGCGGGTGATGCCACCCTCGGGGAAGATGCACACCAGCTCGCCGGCCTCGAGCGCGCGCCGCACCTCGTCGAAGGCGCGCGCGAACACCTCGGGCGCTTCGCTGCGCGGCGCGATCGGGATCGTGCGCGCCAGACGGAAGAACCAGCCCAGCAGCGGCTGGCGGAAGATCCGGTAGTCCATCACGAAGCGCACCGGGCGCGGGCACAGCCCGCCGATCACCAGCGCATCGACGAAGCTGACGTGGTTGCACACCAGCAGCGCCGGACCGGTCTCGGGGAGGTGCTCGAGGCCGGTCTTGCGCAGCCGGTACATCAGGTGGATCCAGATCCAGATCAGGAAGCGCCAGGTGAACTCGGGCACCAGCGTGTAGATGTACAGCGCGACCGCCGCGTTCAGCGCCGCCGCCACCAGGATCAGCTCGGCGATGCCCAGTCCGAGCTTCAGCGCCACGATCGCGAGCCCCGCCGAAGCCACCATGAACAGCGCGTTCAGGATATTGTTCGCAGCGATCACGCGCGAGCGGTGCGAGGCTTCGGAGCGGCTCTGCACCAGCGCGTACAGCGGCACGCTGTAGAGGCCGCCGAAGGCGCCGAGCAGCGCCAGGTCGAGCCCCAGCCGCCACGCGCCGGGCTGCGCGAACAGCTCGCGCGCGCCGAGGCTCGCGCCGAAGGGGGTGCTCGGCGTGTGCAGCCACAGGTCCAGGCCGAAGACCGTCATGCCGATCGAGCCGAGCGGCACCAGCCCGAGCTCGATGCGCCCGCCCGAGAGCTTTTCGCAGGCGAGCGAGCCCAGCCCGGTGCCGATCGAGAACAGCGCCAACAGCGCCGTGACCACCTGTTCGTTACCGCCGAGCACGGCGCGGCTGTACTCGGGCAGCTGCGCCAGCAGCAGCGCGCCGTAGAACCACAGCCACGAGATGCCGAGGATGGACAGGAACACGGTGCGCTTGCCGCGCGCGAAGCGCAGGCAGCGCGCGGTTTCGCGCGCGAGATTCCAGCTCACCTCGAGCCCGGGCGCCGCGGCCGGTACCCGGGGGATGCGCAGGCTCGCGAGCCAGCCGAGCAGCGCGACCGCGAGCGTCGCGCCGGCCACCAGTGCGGCGCTCGCCGCGCCCTGTGCCATCAGCACGCCGCCGGCGAGCGTGCCGAGCAGGATCGCGACGAAGGTGCCGCTCTCGACCAGGGCGTTGCCGCCGACCAGCTCCTCGGTGTGCAGCTGCTGCGGCAGGATCGCGTACTTGACCGGCCCGAACAGCGCCGACTGCGCGCCGAGCAGCGTCAGTGCCGCGACCATCAGCGGCAGGCTGGCGAGCAGCAAGCCCAGGCCCGCGCAGACCGCGATGCCGATCTCGAGCAGCTTGATGCCGCGGATCAGCCGCGACTTCTCGAGCTTGTCGGCGAGCTGGCCGGCGCTCGCCGACAGCACGAAGAACGGCACGATGAACAGCGCCTGGCAGGCGTTGATCCAGGTGCCGGCGTCGCTGATGCCGAGGCTGCCAGCCTGGAAGGCGATCAGGATCAACAGCGCGTTCTTGTACAGATTGTCGTTGAAGGCGCCGAGGAACTGCGTCCAGAAGAAGGGTGCGAAGCGCCACTCGCCGAGCAGCGCGAACTGGTTGGGCCGGCTCATCGGGGCGCACCTCGCGCGGGCTGCGGGTCGAGCTCGACCACCGCCTGCCGGGTCGCCGGATCGAACCGCTCCAGGAAACGCACGACCGAATCGACCGTGACGACCGGGTAGACGCCCGACAGCCGGGTGTCGAGCGGATGATCGGTGAAGCTGAGGTTGGCGCGAAACAGCGTCGCGCCCAGGCGCTGGGTCGCCCCGATCCGCAGCGGGGTCGGCTGGTAGGCGTGTGCCTTCAGCCAGGCCTGCACCGTGGCGCGGGAGTCGACGGCTCCCGGTGCGGCCAGGGTTGCGGCGCTCACTTCGAGCAGCCACTGGTTGGAGTTCTGCGATCGCGTCGCCCAGGGGTTGGCGATCATGTTGTAGTGCGGTTCGTACAGGCGCAGCGGCAGGTCCGTGCGCAGCATCCGGGCGAGGCGCTGCTGGACTTCGGGCGAGGGGATCACCAGCAGGGCTTCGTAGCGGAAGGGGAGGCCCGAAAAGAAGTTCCCCAGACCCTCGTCGTACAGCGCCGAGGTGTCGGTGCCGCAATGGTTCAGCAGGTGGCGCACCAGCCAGCGGCCCTTGGGGTGATCGCGCCAGACGAAGCCGGCGTGGCTGTAGCGCAAGCCATGCTTCGAGAGGTCGGAGCCGACGCGGCCGATCACCGCGAGGCTGGCGCCGGAGCGCTCGAGGTGCTCGCGCGTGTCCAGCGCCAGGCGCAGCGCCTTGCGCACCGCCTCGGGCGCGGACGGTACGGGTTGGCAGGCCTGTCCGGCGCGTGCAGCCGCACCGGGCAGCGACAGCATCAGCACCAGCGTGAGGTACGCGGCGGCGCGCATCTCAGTGCGCCTCGCCGTAGCGCGTATGGTGGAGCAGCGAGCGCCCCAGTTCGTTCGGGAGGTAGGCGACCAGCCGGCCGGACACCATCAGCGCGTAGCCGGTCGACTCGGCGACCACGGTGAGGACCGTGCCCACCGCGAGCGACGCGGTTCCCGCCACGTCGCTCGCGAGCTGCAATGTCACCGTCGATGCCTCGGACGCCCCGCGCAGCACCAGCGTCGTGATCTCGCCGACCGTCTGCACGCTGGCCACCACGAGCTCGGCGCCGCTGACGACGATCGCCGCGCTGCCGCCGACGATCAGCGCCGAGCCGCGCGTGATCGCCCTCGAGCCGTCGACGCTGGCAGCGGCGGAGTCGGCGAAGGCGGGTGCACCGGCAAGCAGGGCACCGATCAGGGTGGTCATGGCTGCGAATCGAGTTTTCATGGTGGATCCTCCTCGGGCTTACAAAACAACATAACCAGATATTTGGTTATGTTTGGTCAAAAAAATGCTTACGTGTGGGTCCGGATGTAGGCGAGCACGGTCTTGAACGAATCGAACAGCAGCTCACGGTCGACCCAGTAGTAGACCTCCTTGCCTTCCTTGCTGCTGCGCAGCACGCCCGCTTCGCGCAGGATCTTCAGGTGGTGCGACACGGCCGAGCGGCTCAGCGTCGACACCGCGACGATCTGGCCGACGTTGAGCCGCTCGCCCGGCTCGAAGGTCAGCAGGATGCGCTGGCGGTGCTCGTCGCCGAGGGCGGTGAACACCTTGGCCAGTCGCTGCCATTCCGGGGGGATCGCACGCAGGTAGTCGGTAAACATAGCCAAATAACTAAACTCATGGTTTCGTTCTGTCAAGAGCCTGCCTGAAATCCTGCCGCCGGCTGGCACGAACCGCGTCCGGCTGGCTAGCCTTGCGGAACAGGCGCGACAACGACAGCGGAGGTGAACGTGGACAAGGTGTGGTTGAGCTCGTATCCGCCCGGCGTTCCGGCCGAAGTCGATCTGTCCGAGTTCGGCTCGGTCAACGACATCTTCGCGCGCAGCTGCGCGCGCTTTCGCGAGCGCCCGGCCTACCGCAACCTCGGCCACAGCCTGAGCTACGGCGAGCTCGACCGGCTGAGCGTCGCTTTCGCCGGCTTCCTGCAGCGGCGGCTGAAGCTCGCGCGCGGCGCGCGCGTCGCGCTGATGATGCCCAACCTGCTGCAATACCCGGTGGCGCTGTTCGGCGTGCTGCGCGCCGGGCTGGTGGTGGTCAACGTCAACCCGCTGTACACGCCGCGCGAGCTCGAGCACCAGCTGCGCGACGCCGGCGTCGAGGCGATCGTGATCCTCGAGAACTTCGCGCACACGCTCGAGACGGTGCTCGGCAAGGTGCACGTCAAGCACGTGATCACGACCCAGATCGGCGACCTGCTGCCGGTACCCAAGCGCTGGATCGTCAACGCCGTGGTCAAGCACGTCAGGAAGAAGGTGCCGGCCTGGAACATCCCTGCGACGACCGCCTTCCGCGACGCGCTGCGCGAGGCGCCGGGCGAGCCGGTGACGCTCGGCCACGAGGACATCGCTTTCCTGCAGTACACCGGCGGCACCACCGGTGTCGCCAAGGGCGCGATCCTGACCCACGGCAACATGGTCGCGAACCTGCAGCAGGCCTCGGCCTGGGTCGCACCGTTCATCGGCGAGCAGGCCGGAACGATCGTCACCGCGCTGCCGCTGTACCACATCTTTTCGCTGACCGCCAACGGCCTGACCTTCATGAAGGTCGGCTGGTGCAACCTCTTGATCACCGATCCGCGTGACTTGAAGGCTTTCGTCCACGAGCTGGCGCAGAATCCCTTCCACGCGATCACCGGCGTCAACACGCTGTTCAACGCGCTGCTGAACACCGAGGGCTTCGCCGCGCTCGACTTCAAGCCGCTGCGCGTGTGCCTGGCCGGCGGCATGGCGCTGCAGCAGGCGGTGGCCGAGCGCTGGCACGCGCTCACCGGCGCGCACCTGGTCGAAGCCTACGGCCTGACCGAGACCGCGCCGGCGGCGTGCATCAACCCGCTCGACATGGATCACTACAACGCCAGCATCGGCCTGCCGGTGCCGTCGACCGAGATCAGCATCCGCGACGACGGAGGCGCCGAGCTCGCGCTCGGCGAAGTCGGCGAGCTGTGCATCAGGGGGCCGCAGGTGATGCGCGGCTACTGGGCGCGGCCCGACGAGACCGCCAAGGTGATGACCACCGACGGTTTCCTGAAGACCGGCGACATGGCGCGCGTCGACGAACGCGGCTACGTGCACTTGGTCGACCGCAAGAAAGACATGATCCTGGTGTCGGGCTTCAACGTGTACCCGAACGAGGTCGAGAGTGTGGCGGTGATGCACCCCGGCGTGCTCGAGGCCGCCGCGATCGGTGTGCCCGATCCGCAGACGGGCGAGGCGGTGAAGCTCTACGTCGTCAAGAAAGACCCCGGCCTGACCGCCGAGGCGCTGGTCGAGCACTGCCGCGCGAACCTGACGCCGTACAAGGTACCGCACTCGATCGAGTTCCGCGACGAACTGCCCAAGACCAACGTCGGCAAGATCCTGCGCCGCGCGCTGCGTGAGGGCTGAGGCGGGCGCTGGAGGCCGCCCGCCAGGGAATCGGGCTTCAGGCGTAGGCGCTGTCGCCGGGGTCGCGCGCCGGCAGCGGTCGGCGCTTGCCCTCGTGATCGACGGCGACGTAGACGATCACCGCCTCGGTGACCTTGACGTATCGCCCCCACTCGCCGCGTCCGCGCTGCGCGAACACTTCGACGCGCACCGTGATCGAGGTGGTGCCGAGCTTCTCGATCTTGGCGAAGCAGCTGACCAGGTCGCCGACGAACACCGGCTTGTGGAATTCCATCGAAGTCACCGCTACCGTCGCGACGCGGCCGCTCGCGTGCTCCGAGGCGGCGATGGCGCCGGCCACATCCATCTGCGACATGATCCAGCCGCCGAAGATGTGACCGGCCGGGTTGGTGTCGGCCGGCATCGCCACCAGGCGCATGGTGGGCTGGCGGTCGTGCGGGAAGCCGTCGTCGACGGGTACACTCATGGACGCACCTCCGGTGCGCCCGTCGTGGCGGGCGTCCTGCGGAGGTGTCCCTGGTCCTGCTTCGGGTCCATGCTGGTGGGCTCCGGTGTCGTGGCTGGGGCGATCATTGTGCGCCCCGGGCAAAGCCGGTACAAAGACGACAAGCGTGGCAGTGAAGCCGCGTGCACATCGCGGGGCGCGGCAGCCACATCGCGGGGGAGGGGGCACCATGGCGCGCAGCAGGGCGGTCTGCATCTATCTCGGCGAGCAGCTCGGGCGCTACGGTTTCGGCGACGAGCACCCTTTCGGCGCCGACCGCATCCACGCCTTCATGGACGAGATGCACCGCCGCGACCTCGACTATCAGGTCCGCATCCACGACTCGACCGCCGCTGCCGGCGAAGCGCAGCTCGCGCTGTTCCACACCCCGGCGTACATCGCCAAGGTCAGGGAGTACTCGGCGCGCGGCGAGGGCATGCTCGACTACGGCGATACCCCCGCGTACGCGGGCGTGTTCGAGCACGCCGCACACGTGGTGGGCGCCGTGCTCGACGCGACCCACAGGCTGATGCGCGGTGAGGCGCGCCGCGCCTTCGTGCCGATCGCCGGGCTGCACCACGCGATGCCCGACACCGCCGCCGGCTTCTGCGTGTTCAACGACGCCGGCATCGCGATCGAAGTGCTCAAGCGCGAGTACGGCTTGCGCCGCATCGCCTACGTCGACATCGACGCACACCACGGCGACGGCGTGTTCTACCCTTTCGAGGCCGACCCGACGGTGCACTTCGCCGACATCCACGAGGATGGTCGCTACAACTTCCCGAACACCGGCTTTGCCGAGGAAACCGGCAAGGGGGCGGGCGAAGGCTGCAAGCTGAACATCCCGCTGCTACCGCTGTCGGGCGACCGCGAGTTCTTCGCCGCCTGGGAGCGGGTCGAAGCCTTCGTCGCCGCCTCGCGCCCCGAGTTCATCATCTTCAACTGCGGCGCCGATGGGCTGAACGGCGATCCGCTGTCGCACCTGCACTATTCGCGGGCAGCGCACGCGCACGCCGCCCGCAGCCTGTGCGCGATCGCCGAAGAGCACGCCGAGGGGCGCCTGCTCGCGGTCGGCGGCGGCGGCTACGAGCTGCGCAACATCGGTCGCGCCTGGGTTTCGGTCGTCGAAGCCTTCCTCGACAGCCCGATGCGCTGAGCTCGCCCCGGCCTTGTCGCGCGAGGTCGTGCGGCGCTCGGAGGCCGTCCGTTCGGGCGCCCCCGTGTCAGTGCGCCAAGATCTGGCTGAGGAAGCGTTGCGCGCGCTCGTGGCGCGGCTGCCGGAAGAAGGTCTCGGGATCGGCCTGCTCGACGATCTCGCCGCGGTCCATGAAGATCACCCGGTCGGCCACCGTCCGCGCGAAGCCCATCTCGTGGGTCACGCACACCATGGTCATGCCGTCGGCGGCGAGCTCGGTCATCACGTCGAGCACTTCCTTGACCATCTCCGGGTCGAGCGCCGAGGTGGGCTCGTCGAACAGCATGATCTTCGGGTTCATGCACAGCGCGCGGGCGATCGCGACGCGCTGCTGCTGGCCGCCGGAGAGTTCGCCGGGATAGCGCCCCGCCTTGTCGGGAATCTTCACGCGGACGAGGTACTGCATCGCCAGCGCTTCGGCCTGCGCGCGCGGTAGGCGTCGCACCGCCATCGGCGCGAGCACCAGATTCTCGAGCACCGTCATGTGCGGGAACAGGTTGAAGTGCTGGAACACCATGCCGACGTCGCGGCGGATACGCTCGACCTGGCCGGGCGCCTCGCCGAGCTCGACGCCGTCGATCACGATGCACCCGCGCTGGTACTGTTCGAGGCCGTTGATGCAGCGGATCAAGGTCGACTTGCCCGAGCCCGAAGGGCCGCACAGTACGATCTTCTCGCCGCGGCCGACCGCGAGCTCGATCCCTCTGAGCACGTGGAGGCTGCCGTACCACTTGCCGAGCCCGCTGATCCGGATCGCGGCACTGTCGGCCGCCGGCGCGACGGCCGGCGACGCATGTTGCGAGGTCTGCATGGTTCGCCTCCTGTGGCGGTGGGCGTTCAGCGCGATTCGACTGCAGCGACGGCTCGCTGCCGCTGGACATGTTCGGCGCAGGCGGCGATCCGCGCGCAGGCCCGGACCAGCTCGGCCTCGTCGACCGCCAGGCTCAGGCGGACGTGGCCCGCGGCGCTGGGGCCGAAGGCTTCGCCGGCCAGCACCGACACGCCGAAGCCGTCGAGCAGGACCTCGGCGAAGGCTTCGCCCGACAGCCCGGTGCCGCGCACGTCGACCATCAGGAACATACCGCCCTCGGGGCGGTGGCAAGCGAGGCCGTCGATCCGCGCCAGGTGCGTGCAGGCGGCATCGCGCCGGCGGCGGTAGGCCTGTCGCATCGCTTCGAGCTCGGGGAGCTCGGCGTCCAGCGCGGTCTTGGCGGCGACCTGCACGAATGCGGGGCAGCCGTACAGCATGCACAGCGCCAGGTTGCCGATGTGCCGCGCCAGTGGCACGGGACCGACGACCCAGCCCACGCGCCAGCCGGTCATCGCGTGCGACTTCGACAGGCTATCGATCGTCACGGTGCGCTCGGCCATGCCCGGCAGCGCACAGGGGCTGGCATGCGGGCGCTCGAACACCAGCGAACCGTAGACTTCGTCGGAGATCAACCACAGATCGTGGCGGCGGCAGATGTCGGCGATCGCCTCGAGCTCGGCCGGCGACAGCCCGGCGCCGGTGGGGTTGTGCGGGCTGTTGAGCAGGATCGCCCGCGTGCGCGGCGTCACCGCCGCCGCGATGTCGGCGGGGTCGACGTGGAAGTGCTTCTCCGGGCGCATCGGCACGTTGACGATGGTCGCGCCGGTGGCGCCGACCACCGCCTCGTAGGTCACGTACATCGGCTCGGGGACGATCACCTCGTCGCCGGGCTCGAGCAGGCACTGTGCGACGGCGAACAGCCCGCACTGCGCGCCGGCCAGCACCACGACCTGCTCGGCGTCCACCACTTGACTGGTCCGCTCGCGGTGGCGCTCGGCGATCAGCGCGCGCAGCTCGGCGTCGCCGGCGATCTCGGCGTAGTGCGTGTCGCCGGCGCGCAGGCTGGCGATCGCGGCTTCGGTGATCGGCGCCGGCGTGTCGAAGTCCGGATCGCCGACCGACAGCACGATCACGTCGTCGCCGCGGCGGCGGCGCTCGAGCGCGCGGAAATGGATGTCCCAGGCCGCCGAGCCCTTGCCGGCGATGCGATCGGTGAGACGCGAGAATTTCATGCTCTGCCTCCAGCGGTGGAATGCGAGGTGTGGGCGCGCTACGGGCCTCAGGCGCGGGTGTGGCCGCGGCCGTAATAGGCTTCCAGGCGGGCCTGGAGGAACTCGAACAGCATCGACAGCAGCCAGTAGATCACCGCCGCGGTCAGCAGCATCTCGATGTGGCGGAACTCGGTCTTGCCCTGGGTGCGGGCGAGGAAGCTGAGCTCCCAGACGCCGAGCACCGACACCAGCGAGCTGTCCTTGAGCATCGCGATGAACTGGTTGCCGGTGGCCGGAACGATCAGGCGCATCGCCTGCGGCAGGATGATCTTGACGAAGGTCAGCGGGCGCGACAGCCCCAACGCCGCGGCGGCCTCCCACTGGCCGTGGGGCACGGCCTGGATGCCGCTGCGGAAGATCTCCGCCATGTAGGCGCCGTAGCACAGCCCGAGCGCCGTGACACCAGCCGGGATCGCGTCGACGACGAAGCCGAGCTGCGGCAGGCCGAGGTAGATCAGGTACACCTGCATCAGCAGTGGCGTACCACGGAAGAACGAGATGTAGAAGCCGGCGACGCCGTAGGCCATGCCGTTGCGCGACATCTTGGCCAGCGCGCCGAGCATCGCCAGCGTGCTGGCCAGCACGATGGCCATCGCCGACACGTACACGGTGGTGAACGCGCCCTGGGTGATCAGGTAGCCGAGCTTGCTCTCGATGAACGGCAGGCTCAGATCGAAGGAATGGGCGAAGGCGCCGAACAGCACGAATAGCTCGCCCCAGACGATCGCCACCTGCAGCCTGAAGGGCAGGGAGCGCAGTACGGCGACGTTGAGGCCGAGCAGCAGCGTCAGCGCCGTCGCACCGGCGACGCTGGCGAAGACGCCGCCGTCGACGCCCAGCAGCGGCGCTGCGAGCCGGCCGAGGAACTGCGAATGCAGATCCAGTGCCGCCAGCAGCACGACCAGGCCCGCCCCCAGCGCGAGCCGGGCGCGCCAGCCCAGGTCGGGGCCGAGGCCGGGGCGGCGAGAAAGGATCGAAGCCATGCTTGCGCCCTCCGTCGTGGAGCGCGCCTCAGCGCGCCGAAGCCTGCGTATAGTCGTCGCCGAGCCACTGCTCGGACAGGCGCTTCAGCGTGCCGTCGGCACGCATCGCCTCGACGGTCGCTGCGATCTTGGCCGAGAACTCGGGGTCGCCCTTGTCGACGGCGACCGCCAGCGGCTCGTAGAACAGCGGCTCGCCGACGAGGCGGAAGGGATAGCCGCTCTTGATCGCTTGGCGCAGCACCAGCGTCGGCGAGAACACCGCATCGAGGCGCTTGCCGTCGCCGAGGCGCAGATCGTCGAAGGCCGAGGTGTCGGTTTCGTAGGGGCGGATCTGCGGGTTCTCGACCTGGTAGCTGAAGGGTGAGGTGCCGAGCTCGGGCAGCTTCAGCTCGTGGCGCAGGTACTGTTCGGTGGTCGCACCGGCGCTGGTGGCGATGCGCTTGCCCGAGAGCTCGGCCGGGGTGCGGGCCGGGTTGTCGCGGTGCACCGCCAGCGAGGCCGGAGCGAAGTAGTACACCGCCGGGAAGTCGAGCACGCGGCCGCGCTCGGCGGTCGGCGCCATCGAGCCGACCGAGATGTCCCAGCGCCCGTTCCAGCGCCCCGCGGTGACGACCTCCCATTCGGGGGTCACGGTCTTCAGCTCGGCGCCGAGGCGCTTGGCGATCTCGCGTCCGATCGCGACGTCGAAGCCGTCCATCTCGTTCTTGTCGTTCAGGAACGAGTATGGTGGGTACGACGCGTCGGTGGTCATCACCAGCACCTTGCGGCTGGTGACGCGATCGAGTGTCTCGCCGGCCGAAGCCGTGCCGGCGCAAGCGGCGACGAGGGCACAGACGCTCAGGGCGTTCAGCAGGAACTTGTGCATGGGACTCTCCTCCGGGTGGGCGTTTTGGGTTGAACGTTCATTCAATAATATTGATAACGGAATTGGATGATGATCGCAAGTCCGTTTTGCCGCTGCGAAAATCCGGGCTGAATGAGCCGTAAAGCCGGCACTACGGTGATCGCTGGCAACCGTCCTCGGCGTGGGCCGTCAGTCCCGGGCTCAGTGGCGCGCGCGGGTGATGTGTTTGACCTCGAGGAAGGCATCGAGCCCCCAGGGGCCGAGCTCGCGGCCGATGCCGCTGCGCTTGAAGCCGCCCCATGAGGTCTGCGGGAACGCCAGCTGCGGCGTGTTGATCCAGACGTGGCCCGCCTCGAGCGCCTCGGCGACGCGCTGCGCGCGCGCCGCGTCGCCGCCGACCACGGTCGCGACCAGTCCGAACTCGCTGTCGTTGGCGAGCCGCACGGCCTCGTCCTCGGTGTCGAACACGCGTATGCACAGCACCGGGCCGAAGATCTCTTCGCGCCACAGCCGGCTGTCGGTCGGCACCTCGGCGTAGATCGTCGGCTCGACGAACCAACCGCGCGCGAAGCCCGGCGCGGCGCGCCCGCCGGCGAGGCAGCGCAGCCCCTCGGCGCGGGCGATCTCGAAGTAGTCGAGCACCTTGCGGTACTGCGCGCCGCTCGCCAGCGGGCCGAGCCCGGTGTCGCGCTCGGCCGGGTCGCCGAGGCGCAGCGCCGCGGCCGCCTCGACCACGCGCGCGATCAGCGCCTCGGCGATGCCGCGCTGCACCAGCAGCCGCGAAGTGGCCGAGCACATCTGGCCGGCGTTGTAGAAGGCGCCGCCCAGCACCAGCTCGGCGGCGCGCTCGGGGTCGGCGTCGTCGAACACCAGGATCGGCGACTTGCCACCGAGTTCGAGCGACACGCGCGCGCAGCGCTCGGCGACGGTCTGCATCACGCGTGCACCGGTCGCCGAGCTGCCGGTGAACGAGACCTTGTCGACGCCGGGATGGCTCGCCAGCGCCGCGCCGGCCTCACCGCCGCCGGGCAGCACGTTGAGTACGCCCGGCGGCAGGCCGAGCTCGGTGGCGAGCTCGCCGTAGACCAGCTCGGCGAGCGGCGTGACCTCGGACAGCTTCAGCACCACGGTGCAGCCGGCAGCGAGCGCCGGCGCGAGCTTCCAGGCGCTGAGCGTCACCGGGAAGTTCCACGGCACGATCAGCCCGGCGACGCCGACCGGCTCGCGCCACAGCCGCGATTCGTAGCCTGCGGCGGCCAGCTCGACGGCGCGGCCCTGATCGGCGTCGAGCGCCTCGGCCAGCCCGGCGTAGTAGGCGAAGGTGGCGACCGCCTCGTCGATGTCGACTTCGGCGATCGGCTTGCCGCCGTTGCGCGTCTGCAGCGCCGCGAGCGCCGCGCGCCGGGCGGCGAGCCCGGCGGCGAAGCCGCGCAGCACGGCGGCGCGCCGCGCCCCGGGGGTGCGCTTC
>JBDHRG010000063.1:0-18360 GCA_039807445.1 Candidatus Competibacteraceae bacterium | reverse complement strand
CGCTGCCCAAGACCTCGACCGGCAAGGTGCAGAAGTTCGTGCTGCGCGAGCAGGCCAAGGCGCTCGGCAGCGGCTGACACGGTTCCCGGGGAATCGCTGCGGCTTCCGCCAGCGCAGCGAGCAATCTTACGTCGGTGCACGGAGCGTCCGGCCCGACGCGCCGTACAGGCTGATTCGAACACTCGACGGAGACTTGATGCATGAATGAACTGAACGGCTACGACATCGAAGACCTGCACGTGGGCATGCGCGCGAGTTTCGCCAAGACCATCACGGAGGCCGACATCGTGATGTTCGCTGGCGTCTCGGGCGACAACAACGCGGTGCACATCGACGAAGAGTTCGCCGCCGGCACGGCCTTCGGTGGGCGCATCGCCCACGGCATGCTGGCGGCGAGCGTGATCTCGGCCGCCATCGCCAACCGCCTGCCCGGGCCCGGCACGATCTACCTCGGCCAGCAGCTCCGTTTCAGGGCGCCGGTGCGCCCCGGGAATACCGTCCACGCGAGCGTGCGGGTGAAAGAGGTGATTCCCGAGAAGCGGCGCGTGGTGCTGGAATCGGTCTGCCGCGTCGGCGACACGGTGGTCATCGACGGCGAAGCGCTGGTGATGGTGACTTCGCGCGCCCGCCGCGAGGCCGCAGCGCGCGCCGAGCGGGATTCAGCGCCGTCGTTCGCTTGACCCCCCTGCGACGAGGCCGGTCTTCGCTCGATCCGCCTGCGGTGGCTCGATCAGCTGCTCGAGCGGGCCGGTCGCGGTCGATCGCCACGGCCATCTCGCGCTGTCGTCCAACTGTGCGGGCATGTATTGCGGCTGGGTGCGCGAAGACGGCGTGCTGCGCACGGCGATCCATGCCGAGGCGTACCGTACGGCGTGAGGCCCCCGGGCGGGCGGCCCCGGGCGCGGCGCCTCACCGCTTGATCGAGATGTCGAAGTCCAGGTGCCTGGCCATGATCTTCTGGTAGGTGCCGTTGGCGTACAGGGTGTCGATGGCTTTGTCGAACATCGCCTTCAGATCCTTGTCTTCCTTGCGCAGCGCAACGCCGATGCCGGGGCCGAACCACTTCTCGTCGACCGCAGGTTCGCCGACGAACTCGAAGTCCTTGCCGTCGGGCTTCTTCAGGAAGCTCTCGGAGATCACCGCGGCGTCGTCGACGTCGGCGTCGATGCGCCCGGCGAGCAGGTCGAGGCGCGCTTCCTCGGCGCTGGCGTAGCGTTTGATCTCGGCGGCCTCGCCGTAGTTGTCGCTGGCGTAGCGGTCGTAGACCGTCTCGCGCTGCACGCCGATGGTCTTGCCCTTCAGGCCTTCCTTGCTGACCACCAGTCCCGAACCCTTCCTGGCGACGAAGCGCGCCGGAGTCTGGTAGTAGGGCTGCGAGAAGTCGACCTTCTGCTTGCGCTCTTCGGTGATCGACATCGAGGCGACGATCGCGTCGAACTTGCGCGCCAAGAGCGCCGGGATCATGCCGTCCCAGTCCTGTTTGGCGATGGTGCACTTGACCTTCATCTCGTCGCACAGCGCCCGGGCCAGGTCGACCTCGAAGCCGCCGAGCTCGCCGCTGGCCTCGACGTAGTTGAACGGCGGGAAGGCGCCTTCGGTGGCGATGCGCACGGTCTTCCAGTCCTTGGCGAAGGCCGGGCCCATGCCGAGCACGAGCGCGCCGGCGAGCGCGGTGACGACGATCTTATTCATCAGGGTTCTCCCGTGCCGCAGGCGAAAGGGTCGGCTCCGGCAGTCTAGCCGGTGCTCAGTCCGCCTGCGGCTCGATCAGTTGCTCGAGCGGGTAGCCGGCGAAAGCCTTGGTCTGCTCGAGCACGATGTGGCTGGTGATGCTGGCGCCAGGGACGGCGTCGAGCAGGCGGTCGCTGAGCTGGTGGTATTCGGCCAGCGAGCGGCACACCCAGCGCATCACGTAGTCGACCGGGCCGCTGACCTTGCTGCACTCGACCACTTGCGGCATCGCCGCGATCGCGCGGTCGAAGCGCTCGAAGCGCGCCTGCTCGTGGGTGCCGAGCGACACCAGCGCGTACACGCTGACGCTCGGTCCCAGCCGCGCGAGCTCGATGTCGGCCAGGTAGCGGCGGATGTAGCCCTCGCGCTCGAGCTTGCGCACGCGCTCGAGGCACGGGCTCGGCGACAGCCCGACCTCGTCGGCGAGATGCTGGTTGGCGATGCGGGCATTGCGCTGCAGCACCCCGAGGATGCGCAGATAGAGGCGGTCGAGCTTGAGTCGGTTCTTCATCGGCGGCGCGGTGGCTGGAGGGCTTCGGGGCCCTTCCCGGAGGCCGCGCAAGCGTAGGCGCATCGCTTCAGTTTGGAAAGGGCCGATCGGCAGGATCTGCCGCGAACGCGGTCGAGTCCGGCAGAATCTGCGCACAGGCGTATGCCAAACGGCAGAGCCGCGAGAAGCCGCGGTGCTAGACTGGATTCGCCGCCGGAGCACAGCTGCGCGGCAGCCACCGGAGCCCCCAGAACGAAAAAGGGGTCACGCACCGTCGTTTGCATGGCGACCGGAATCAGCCCTGCGCGATTATACGGGCCGACTGACGCCCGTGATCGCGCCCGTGGACATTCGGCGCTGCGCCGTAACAAGCTTTTCTGACCAGGCGGAAGTCCCTGTCATGACGAATGCAAACCTCTACACCTCTTCGAACGGCGAGAAGCGGCCCGTCACCATTTTCGGTCCGGATTTCCCTTTTCCGTTCGACGACTGGATCAATCACCCGGCGGGGCTGGGGTCGATTCCGGCCGATCGCCATGGCGCCGAAGTCGCGATCGTGGGCGCGGGCATTTCCGGCCTGGTCGCTGCCTACGAACTGATGAAGCTCGGCCTCAAACCGGTCGTCTACGAAGCTTCCCAGATGGGAGGGCGCCTGCGCTCGCAACCCTTCGAAGGTGCCGAGGGCGTGATCGCGGAGCTCGGGGGTATGCGTTTCCCGATCTCGTCGACCGCGTTTTACCACTATGTCGACAAGCTGAAGCTGGAGACGCGGCCGTTTCCGAATCCGCTCACCGAAGCCGCGGGCAGCACGGTCGTCGATCTCGAAGGCAAAACCTACTATGCCCGAAAGCTCGACGATCTGCCCAGCCTGTTCAAGGAGGTCGCCGCTGCCTGGGCCGAGGCACTGGAAGAAGGCGGGCGATTCTCCGAAATCCAGGACGCGATCCGCGCGCGCGATGTTCCGAAACTGAAGGCGCTCTGGAACGCCTTGGTCCCGCGCTGGGATGACCGGACCTTCTACGACTTTCTCGCCAGCTCCAGGGCCTTCTCGCGACTCTCCTTCCACCACCGCGAAGTGTTCGGCCAGGTCGGTTTCGGCACCGGCGGCTGGGATTCGGATTTCCCCAACTCGATGCTGGAGATTTTCCGCGTCGTGATGACCAATTGCGATGAGGATCAGCGTTTCGTCGTCGGCGGCGTCGAACAGGTTCCACAGGGGATCTGGCGTCATGCGCCCGAAACGATGGTCCACTGGCCGAAAGGCACGACGCTCGCCTCGCTCCATGGCGGTGCACCGAAACCGGGGGTGATCAGGATCGCGCGCGAAAGTGACGGCAAGCTCGCCGTCACCGACCGCTGGGGCGACACCCGCAGCTACGACGCCGTGCTGGCGACGTGCCAGAGCTGGCTGCTGACCACCCAGATCGAATGCGACGAATCGCTCTTTTCCCAGAAGATGTGGATGGCGCTCGACCGCACGCGCTACATGCAGTCGTCGAAGACGTTCGTCATGGTCGACCGGCCGTTCTGGAAGGACAAGGATCCGCGTACCGGCCGCGACGTGATGAGCATGACGCTGACCGACCGCATCACGCGCGGCACCTACCTGTTCGACCATGGCGATGACAAGCCAGGCGTCATCTGCCTGTCGTATTCGTGGATGAGCGACGCTCTCAAGATGCTGCCGCAACCGATCGACAAGCGCGTGAAGCTGGCTCTGGACGCGCTCGGTAAGATCTATCCGGAGGTCGATATCGCCAGCCATATCGTCGGCGATCCGATCACCGTGTCCTGGGAGGCCGACCCGCATTTCCTCGGGGCTTTCAAGGGGGCGCTGCCGGGACACTATCGCTACAACCAGCGCATGTACGCTCACTTCATGCAGGCTGACATGCCGCCCGAGCACCGCGGCATCTTCATCGCCGGGGATGATGTCTCGTGGACCCCGGCTTGGGTCGAAGGCGCCGTCCAGACGGCTCTGAACGCCGTCTGGGGCATCATGAACCACTTCGGCGGCGGGTCCCACCCCGACAATCCCGGGCCTGGCGATGTTTTCGGTGACATCGGGCCGATCGAACTTCCCGAGTGATACGGACCCCGCCGGACAGCCGACGATTGGCACGCGGCAGGGCGTGAAGCGCGTTGCGCCGCATGTGACTGCAGTGCGTATCGGCGAGGAGAAAACCATGCGTATCGCGATCTATCAATGCCCTTCCAGGCCGACCGAGGTTGCTGGGAATCTGCAGCGATTGAGCCACGCCGCGGCGGACGCTGCCCGGAGCGGGGCCGATCTGCTGATTTGCCCCGAGATGTTCCTGACCGGCTACGATATAGGCGCGCTGGCGGCACGCCGTCTGGCGGAGCCACGCGACGGCGCTTCGGCGACCGCGATCGCCGGGATCGCGGTGAAGACCGGGGTGTCGATTCTGTACGGATATCCCGAACTGGGCGCCGAGAACGAAATCTTCAATGCCGTGCAGCTGATCGGCGCCGACGGCACCCGCCTCGGCAACTACCGCAAAACCCACCTCTTCGGCGCCATCGATCGGTCGATGTTCTCGGTACCTGCAGGGGAGTTCGAACTGCTCGAGTTGAGCGGCTGGCGGCTCGGGATGCTGATCTGTTATGACGTCGAGTTCCCGGAGAATGCGCGCCGGCTCGCGCTCGCGGGCGCCGATCTGATTCTGGTGCCGACGGCGAACATGTCGCCGTACGAGGTCGTTCCGAACACGATCGTTCCGGCGCGCGCGTTCGAAAACCAGATCTACGTCGCCTACGCGAATTACTGCGGCCGCGAGGGCGAGATCGAATACTGCGGACTGAGCTGCATCGCTTCGCCCGACGGCGCGGACCTGGTGCGTGCCGGCCGGGGGGAAGCGATGATCATCGGCGAGCTGGACAGGGAGCGCATGGCGGCGTCTCGCCGGATCAACACCTACTTCGCCGACCGCCGGCCGGAACTTTACCAACCGCTGGCAGCGCAGCCCCCGCGCTGATGCGCGCATCGCTGCCGCCGGGAACGAACCCGCGGCAGGATCTGCGGCAAACCCGGTCGAATCCGGCAGAATATGCGTACAAGCGTACGCCAAACGGCAGAACCGCGAAAACCGCGGTGCTAGACTGATGCTCGCCGCCAGCTCCCGCCTGCCTCGGGACGGACGGCGACCACCAAAGCCCCATAACATAAAGAGATGCGATCCATGAACGCAGCTGTTCCTGCGCTCGAGGTGCGCGAACTCCACAAGACGTTCGCGGATCTCGAGGTGCTGAAGGGCGTGTCGCTGACCGCCAACGTCGGCGACGTGATCTCCATCCTCGGCTCCTCCGGCTCCGGCAAGAGCACCTTCCTGCGCTGCATCAACCTGCTGGAGACCCCGAGCGCCGGGCGCATCATCGTCAAAGGCGAGGAACTGGCGCTGAAGCCCGACCCCAAGGCCAAGACGCTGGTGCCGGCCGACGCCAAGCAGCTGACGCGCATCCGCTCGAAGCTGGCGATGGTGTTCCAGAGCTTCAACCTGTGGTCGCACATGACCGTGCTCGACAACCTGATCGAGGCGCCGGTGCACGTGCTCAAGGTACCGCGCAAGGAGGCGATCGAGCGCGCCGAGGCGCTGCTCGCCAAGGTCGGGCTGTTCGAACGGCGCGACTACTATCCGGCGCACCTGTCCGGCGGCCAGCAGCAGCGCGCGGCGATCGCACGCGCGCTGGCGATGGAGCCCGACGCGATCCTGTTCGACGAGCCGACCTCGGCGCTCGACCCCGAGCTGGTCGGCGAAGTGCTGAAGGTGATGCGCGACCTGGCCGAGGAAGGCCGCACGATGATCGTCGTCACGCACGAGATGGGTTTCGCGCGCGAAGTCTCGAGCCGCGTCGTGTTCCTGCACAAGGGCTGCGTCGAAGAGGAGGGACCGCCGTCGGAGGTGTTCGGCAACCCGCGCTCCGAGCGCTTCCGCCAGTTCATCGCCGGCAAGCTCAAGGGTTGAGTCCCGCCGAGCGCACGTCCGGGGTGCGCGCCTCACGTAAGAAACAGAATCAGGAGAACCCGCATGAACAAGATCGTCGTCACCGCGATCGCCGCCGGCACACTCGCGCTCGGTGCGGCCTCGGCCTCGGCCAAGGACTGGAAGACCGTGCGCATCGCCAGCGAGGGTGCCTACGCGCCGTTCAACATGGTCGACCCCCAGGGCAATCTCGCCGGCTTCGAGGTCGATCTCGCCCGTGCGCTGTGCGACGAGATGAAGGTCAAGTGCGTCCTGGTCAAGCAGGACTGGGACGGCATGATCCCGGGGCTGCTGGCGAAGAAGTACGACGCGATCATGGCGTCGATGTCGGTGACCGAAGAGCGCAAGCAGAAGGTCGACTTCTCGCAGCCCTACTACCAGACCCCGGCGCGCTTCGTCGCCAGGAAGGGCGCCAACCTCACCATCAGCGCCGAGGGGCTGAAGGGCAAGGTCATCGGTGTGCAGCGCGAGACCATCCACGACCGCTTCGTGACCGACAACTTCGGCAAGGTCGCCGAGATCAAGCGCTACGGCAGCGCCGAGGACGCGCGCCTGGATCTGGTCGCCGGGCGCATCGATCTGACCATCGACGATTCGGCGGTGCTCGACGACGGTTTCCTGAACAAGCCCGAGGGCAAGGACTTCGAGTTCACCGGCCCGTCGTTCGACGACGAGAAGTGGTTCGGCGTCGGCACCGGCGTGGCGCTGCGCAAGGAAGACAAGGACCTGAAGGCGATGTTCGACAAGGCCATCGACGCGGTGCTCGCCAACGGCACCTACAAGAAGATCATGAGCAAGTACTTCGACTTCGACATCTCGAAAAAGAAGAATCAGTCGTAGCCGTCGCGATGCCCGCGGGGGCCGGTCGGTCCCTGCCTCCTCACGGGCCGGCGGCAGCGCCGCCGGCCGTCCATACTGAATCCCCAAACGCATGTTTCCCCGGGAGGCGCTCATGCCTGACCTCCAGGGCTACGGCCCCTCCATCCTCGAAGGTGCGTGGCTGACGCTGTCGGTGGCGCTGCTGTCGCTCGCCGTGGCCATGGTGCTCGGCATGGCCGGCGCGCTGGCCAAGCTGTCGCAGTCGCGCCTCGCCGCCGGCATCGCCGGCGTCTACACGACCGTGATCCGCGGCATCCCCGACCTGGTGCTGATGCTGCTGATCTTCTTCGGCGGCCAGGTGTTCGTGAACTGGGCCGCTGCCGGACTCGGCTACGAAGACTACATCGACGTCGACCCCTTCCTCGCCGGCACGCTGACGCTCGGGCTGATCTTCGGCGCCTACATGGCCGAGACCTTCCGTGGCGCGATCATGGCCGTTCCCAGGGGCCAGCTCGAAGCCGGCTACGCCTACGGCATGAACAAGGTGCAAGTGTTCGTCCGCATCCTGCTGCCGCAGATGATCCGCTACGCGCTGCCCGGCTTCGGCAACAACTGGCTGGTACTGCTGAAAGCCACCGCGCTGGTGTCGGTGATCGGCCTCGACGACATGATGCGCAAGGGCCAGCTCGCCGCCGGCGCGACGCGCATGCCCTTCACCTTCTACCTGGTGATCGCGTTCGGCTTCCTCGCCTTCACCACCGTTTCGGTGCTGTTGCTGCGCTGGGCGGAGCGCCGCTACAGCCTCGGTTTCGAGCGGAGGGCGTGAGCGATGGACTTCTCGGCCATCATCGACAACTTCGGCATGTACCTCGGCGGCCTGGTCACGACCATCGAGCTGGTCGGGCTGTCGCTCGCCGCCGGCCTCTTGCTCGCGGTGCCGCTCGCGGTCGCGCAGAGCTACGGCCCGGTCTGGCTGCGCTGGCCGGTGTTCGCCTACAGCTACTTCTTCCGCGGCACGCCGCTGCTGGTGCAGATCTTCCTGATCTACTACGGTCTGGGCCAGTTCGAGGCGGTCAAGGCCAGTTTCCTGTGGCCGCTGCTGAAGGAAGCCTACTGGTGCGCGCTGATCGCCTTCGCGCTGAACACCGGTGCCTACACCTGCGAAATCCTGCGCGGCGCGATCAAGACCATGGCGGTCGGCGAGGTCGAGGCGGCGCGCGCCTGCGGCATGTCCACCGGGCTGATGCTGCGGCGCATCGTGCTGCCGAGCGCCTTCCGCCGCGCGCTGCCGGCGTACTCGAACGAAGTGATCTTCATGCTGCACGGAAGCTCGCTGGCCTCGGTGATCACGCTGCTCGACATCACCGGCGTGGCGCGGCTGATCACGGCACGCTTCTACAACCCGTTCGAGGCCTTCATCACCGCGGGCGCCTTGTACATGGCGCTGACCTTCCTCGTCGTCTGGCTGTTCAAGCGCGTCGAGAAGCGCTGGTTCGCGCACCTGCGTCCGCTCGAGCGCCCCGGCACGCGCAAGCCGGGCAAGGCCGACGGCGATGCGCAGGCGATGCGCACGCTGCGCTAGCCGTTGCACGTGCGGTCCTCGAGGCCCCGCCCGCGGGACGATCCCGCGGAGGCGGGGCCTTTGTCTTTCCGGTGGCCGCAGCTGCTTCGGACCCGTTCGTGTCCGTTGCTGTACCGGCGTTGCATCCGCTTTGCAGGCAAGCGGGGCGGCTGCAGTGTATACAAATATCAGTCCAACAGACGTTCGGGTAACATCCTGGAGATTTCGATACGCAAACTGCATACAGCACCGGCGGACGAGCGATGGCGACGAGAAAGCGTGGCGAGGCGGGCGACAAGGGCACGGCGGCGATCCTGCCGCGGCGTGGCAAGAAGGTCAGCAGCGACCAGATCGTGGAGTCGATCCTGAGCGCGGTCGCCGAGCATCGGCTGCCGCCAGGCACCAAGCTCGGCGAAGAACACCTGGGCGAGATCTTCGGCGTCAGCCGCACCGTGATCCGCCAGGCGCTGGTGCGGCTGGCGAACGACCGCATCATCACGCTCGAGCCCAACCGCGGCGCCTTCGTCGCACAGCCGACGGTGCAGGAGGCGCGCGACGTGTTCGAGGCGCGCCGCGTGATCGAGTCGGCGGTGGTGGCGCGGCTGGTCAAGGCGGTCGAACCGGCGCAGCTCGCCGAGCTGCGCCGGCTGATCGAGCGTGAAGACGAAGCTCGCGCCGCCGGCGACCGCCGCGCGCTGGTCAAGCTCTCGGGCGAGTTCCACCTGCTGATCGCCGAGATGGCCGGCAACGGTACGCTGACGGCGATGCTGCGCGAGCTGGTGCTGCGCTCCTCGCTGGTGATCATGCTCTACGAGATCGGCAACCGGCCCGCGTGTCCGCCGACCGAGCACCGCGAGCTGGTCGATGCGATCGCCGCGCGCGACGCCACGGCCGCGTGCCGGATCATGAGCGAGCACCTGGGCCACGTCGAGGAAAGCCTGAACCTGATCGACGAGGAGCCGGCGCTGCCCGACCTGCGCTCGGTGTTCGTCGAGCTGGCGCGGTGAACGGCGTCCACGGAACCGCCGTACGTCGCCGCTGTCCCTGCGGGTCAGTACCGCAAACCGGAGGACGATCATGACCATCGCCAGGCTCCGCGGCGTCGCCGCCGCCGCTCTGCTCGCCGCTGCCGTGCCGCTGCACGCACCCGCGGCGGAAGAACCCGGGCGGCTGGTGGCGCTGAGCGCCGCCGCATCACGCGAAGTCGCGCAGGATCTCGGTACCGTGAGGCTGGCTTTGGAGCGCGAATCCGCCGATCCCGCGACGCTGACCGCGCAGGCGCAGAGCACGCTCGACGAGGCGCTGCAGGCGGCACGCTCGTTCGCCAAGGTCGAGGCGCGCAGCGGCGCCTTCCGCACCTGGCCGGTAGCCGACCGCGACGGCCGCATCACCACCTGGCGCGTGCGTGCCGAACTGACGCTGAGCTCGCGCGACTTCGCCGAGCTGTCGCGCGCCGCCGGCACCCTGGCGACCAAGATGCCGGTGAGCTCGGTCGCCTTCACGCTGTCGCCCGAGGCGCGCCGCGAGGCCGAGGACGCGCTGCTGGCGCAGGCGATCGCTGCGTTCAAGGCGCGCGCCGAAGCGGTCGCACAAGCCTTCGGCGCACCGCGCTACGAGCTGTTCGACGCCCAGGTCAGCGCCTCGAGCGAAATGCCGCCGCCGATGATGCGCGGCGCCGCGATGATGGCGGCCGAAACCAAGGCAGCGCCACTGCCGATCGCCGGTGGCTCGACCCACGTCGAGGTCGGCGTCAACGGCCGCATCCGGCTCGAGCGCTGACAGGTTCCAGAGAGTTCCCGCCGATTGGCCAGTTCCGGTGTGGCGGAGCGAGGGGGATGTCGCGGAGCGGATTACGCGCGCCGCGTCGCGCAGAACAGCGCAGCGCGGCTCCGTACCTCGGAGGCAGACAGGGAGGTCTGCCGAGAATGAGCGCAGCGACATCCCCCCTCGATTCGCCACAATGCGCGCGCAACTGTTGGAATTCGCTGATCTTCCCTCCTCAGTCCGCGAGCAGCTTGCCCGGCTTGCGGTACTCGAGCGGCTCGCGACCGGCCACCTTGCAGAGCTGCTGGCCCGGGCGCGCCAGCTTGCGGTCGGCGCTGGTGAACAGCAGCCCGCTCGCCCGGCTGACGACCGGCGTGCGTCCGTGGACGGGATCGGCCGCCTCGAGGTCGACGATTTCGGCGACGATCTCGCCGCGCTCGACCCGGTCGCCGAGGCGCTTGCGGTAGGCGACGATGCCGGCCCGGGGGGCACGCACCACGTCGACGCCCTCCAGCGGCACCGTGAGCATCGTTGCGTGCCCGGCGGGTTCGGGCTCGCCGGCCAGCGCGCCTTGGCGCGCCAGGAAGCGCAGCAGCCGCTCGGCATCGTCGGCCGCGAGCGCATCGTCGACGTCGGCCTGGCCGCGCAGCTCGACGGTGGCCGCGAAGCACGCCGCATCCAGCGCCGTCTCCGGGCCCAGCGCCGCAGCGAGCTTCCACCAGGGGCCGGCGCAGGATTCGTCGAACGGGCGCCCGCCCGCCTCTTCCTCGAGCATCAGCACCGCCGCACCCAGCTCGCGCCCCAGCGCCTCGGCCAGCTCGCGGTGGTGGCGCGAAGCGTACAGGTGCATCAGGGCAGCGAAGTCGCAGTGCAGGTCGAGCACGATGTCGGCATCGATCGCCAGCCCGAGCAGCCGGATCTTGAGGTCGTCGGCTTCGCGCTCGGGCACCAGCGCGGTGGCGAGCTCGCGCAGCACGGTGCGGACCCGCTCGCGGTTGGCCGCGCGTTCGGAGCCGAGGCGGCCGCGCAGGCGCTCGATCAGCTCGGGCGCGAGGTCGGGGAAGTCGCGGTTGAAGTTGCCGCCGGTTTCGAAATCGTAGCGCCCCGGCTGGTGGCCGTTCAGGTGCTGGCTCAGCCCGATCGGGTTGGCGACCGGCACGACGACGATCTCGCCGCGCACGCGCCCGTCGGCCGCCGCCCGGTCGAGAAGCGCGATCAAGTGCTGCGCGACCAGAAGTCCCGGGTGCTCGTCGGCGTGCAGCGCGGCCTGGATGTAGACCTTGGGCGCGGCGCCCGGTATTCCGTAGCGGTGCACGCGCAGGCTGCGGCGGGTGCCGGGAGCCGGGGACAGCAGCTCGATCGTCTCGACGGTCTTGTTCATGTCGATTCTTGAGTGGTTGCAGAGCCCGCCCATGCTAGCAAGGCGCAAACCGCAGCCTCTGCCGGATTGGCAGGCGCGGAGCGCAGAAAATGCCGGCGAAAACCCGAAATCGGCGTGCGCTGAGCGAGTTGAACCCTCCTCCGCGAGAGGGGAGGGGACGGGCATCGCCTCACGGCGGCTTTGGGTCGAATCAGTCGCGCAAGAGCTCGTTGATGCCGACCTTGCCGCGGGTCTTCGCGTCGACCTGCTTGATGATCACCGCGCAGTACAGGCTGTACTTGCCGTCCGACGAGGGCAGCGAGCCCGGCACCACGACCGAGCCGGCCGGGACGCGGCCGTAGCTGACCTCGCCGCTCAGGCGGTTGTAGATCTTGGTCGACTGGCCGATGTACACGCCCATCGACAGCACCGAGCCCTGCTCGACGATCACGCCCTCGACCACTTCCGAGCGCGCGCCGATGAAGCAGTCGTCTTCGATGATGGTCGGGCCGGCCTGCAGCGGTTCGAGCACGCCGCCGATGCCGACACCGCCCGACAGGTGCACGTTCTTGCCGATCTGCGCGCACGAACCGACCGTCGCCCAGGTGTCGACCATGGTGCCGGCGCCGACGTGCGCGCCGATGTTGACGAACGACGGCATCAGCACCGCACCCGGGGCGACGTAGGCACCGGCGCGCACCACCGCACCCGGCACCACGCGCACGCCGGCCGCGCGGAAGGCGGCTTCGTCGAAGCGGCCGAAGCGGGTGTCGACCTTGTCGAAGGCCTGCAGCGGGCCTTCGCCCATCACGCGGTTGTCGTTCAGGCGAAACGACAGCAGCACCGCCTTCTTCAGCCACTGGTTGACCACCCAGTCGCCGCCCTGCTTTTCGGCGACGCGCGCCTGGCCGGCCTCGAGCAGCGCCAGCGCTTCCGCGACCGCCGCCCTGACCTCGGCGGGGTGGCTGTCCGGCGAGAACTCGGCGCGGTTCTCGAACGCGCTTTCGATCAGGGACTGGAGCTTGTCCATCTTCGGTTTCTCCTTGGAAAAGGGTGAGGGGTGAGGGGTGAGGGGTGAGGGGTGAGGGGTGAGGGGTGAGGGGTGGCGCTTTTGCCCCTCTCTCCTCACACTTCACAAGCTCTCGACGAACGCACGCAGGCGCTGCGCCGCCTCGACGCATTCGGCCAGCGTCGCCACCAGCGCGATGCGCACGCGCCGCTCGCCGGGGTTGCCGGTCGCGGTGCCGCGCGCCATGAAGCTTCCGGGGAGCACGGTGACGTTCTGCGCCTCGAACAGCCGGCGGGTGAAATCGGTATCGGGCAGGGGCGTGCGCGGCCACAGGTAGAACGCCGCATCGGGACGGCTCACGTCGAGCACCGGTCGCAGGATGTCGAGCACCGCGTCGAACTTGGTGCGGTACTGCGCGCGGTTGGCGCGCACGTGGTCTTCGTCGTTCCACGCCGCGACCGAAGCCGCCTGCACGTAGCCCGGCAGCGCGCAGCCGTGGTAGGTGCGGTACAGCAGGAACTGGGCGACGATGTCGGCGTCGCCGGCGACGAAACCCGAGCGCAGCCCCGGCAGGTTCGAGCGCTTCGACAGCGAGTGGAACACCACGCAGCGGCGGAAGTCGCTGCGGCCGATGCGGGCGCAGGCTTCGAGCAGGCCGACCGGCGGCGCGGCCTCGTCGAAATAGATCTCCGAGTAGCACTCGTCGGCAGCGATCACGAAACCGTGCTCGTCGGCCTTGGCGATCAGCCCGATCAGCGTCTCGATCGGTGTCACCGCGCCGGTCGGGTTGCCCGGCGAGCACAGGTACAGCAGCTGGCAGCGCGCCCAGACCGCGTCGGGGACCGCGTCGTAGTCGGGCAGGAAGCCGGTCTCCTGCGCGCAGTTCAGGAAATGCGGCTCGGCGCCGGCGAGCAGCGCCGCGCCCTCGTAGATCTGGTAGAAGGGGTTCGGCATCAGCACCAGCGGGCGCTGGCTGGCGCAGGCGTCGACCACCGCCTGGGCGAAGGCGAACAGCGCCTCGCGCGTGCCCGAGACCGGGATCACGTGCCGCTCGGGGTCGAGCGCGCCGGCGGGCAGACCGAAGCGCACCGTGGCCCAGCGCGCGATCGCTTCGCGCAGCGCCGGGATGCCCCTGGTGACCGGATACGCCGACAGCGTCGACAGGTTGCCGGTCAGCGCCTCGAGCGCGAGTGCGGGGGCCGGGTGCTGCGGCTCGCCGATGTACAGCGGGATGTGCTCCAGCGCCGCCGGCGCGACCGTCCCGGCCTTGAGCCGATTCAGCTTCTCGAACGGGTAGGTCTGCAGTCGCGACAGGCGGGGGTTCATCGGCGCTCCCTCGGGGCGAGCGGCCGAGTATAGCGAAGCGCGTCCGATGGCCATAGGCGTCGGGGGAGGGGCGTGCTAGGCTACCGGGTCGATCCGGCCGATATTCGAAAATGATGCCGGAGCATGGGAGAAGCCGGCGCCGAGGCGCCAGCCACACGTTTCGTTTCAACCCCTGCGATCCCGAGACCGGTACCGCGATGTCTGTTCTGCGTCCTTGGCATTCCCTGCGAGTCCTGCCGCTCGCGCTGCTGCTCGCCGCATGCTCGTCTACCGGGCCGAGCGGAATCGAAACCGTCGCCACCGGCCCCGCGCCGCCGCAGGCGGCCGACCTGGTGCTGGTCAAGAAGGGCGAGCGCCGGCTCTACCTGATCAAGGACGGCCAGCCCTTCCGCAGCTACAAGGTGTCGCTCGGCCGCAACCCGGTCGGCGACAAGCTCGCCGAGGGCGACGGCCGCACGCCCGAGGGCGAGTACGTGATCAACTGGCGCAAGGGGAACAGCCAGTTCTACAAGGCCCTGAGCATCTCGTACCCGAGCGTCGACGATCGGCTGGAGTCGAGAGCGCTCGGCCTCAGGCCGGGCGGCGCGATCATGATCCACGGCCAGCCCAGCGACCCGCGCAAGGCCAAGCCCTATCTGCAGAGCCTCGACTGGACCGAAGGCTGCATCGCGGTGCACAACGCCGAGATGGACGAGATCTGGCTCGCGGTGCGCACCGGCACGCCGATCCGGATCCTTCCGTAACAAAGGCGCGAGGCGCGAGGCGCAAGTCTAAAGATCACATCCGCCGCGTGCCTCAGGCCTGGGCCAGGATCCTCAGCGCCTGCGTGTGCAGCCGCGGGTCGCCGGCGGCGACGATGCGCCCGCCGAAGCACGCCGGGCCGCCGCGCCAGTCGCTGATCACGCCGCCAGCCGCCTCGATGATCGGGATCAGCGCCGCGACGTCGTAGGGCTCGAGCCCGGCTTCGATCACCAGGTCGACCAGGCCGTGCGCGACCATGCAGTAGGCGTAGCAATCGCCGCCGAAGCGCGTCAGCCGCGCGCGCGCGGCGATCGCGTCGAAGGCGTCCTTCTCGGCGCCGGCCGCGAACAGCCCGGGGTGGGTCGAGTACAGCACCGCCTGTTCGAGCGCTTCGCAGGGCCGCGTCGCCAGCGGCGCGCGCGCGCCGTCGCGCGTCACCAGTTCGGCGCCGAGGCGGCTGCCGGCGAAGCGCTCGCCGGTCCAGGGCTGGTCCATCAGGCCGAGAATCGGCTTTTCGCCGTCGTACAGCGCCACCAGCACGCCCCACAGCGGCAGGCCGCTGATGAAGGCGCGTGTGCCGTCGATCGGGTCGATCACCCAGGTCAAGCCCGCGCTGCCCGGCTCGAAGCCGTGCTCTTCGCCGAAGATGCCGTGCGCCGGGTAGCGCGCGCGGATCAGCGCGCGGATCGCGCTCTCGGCGGCGCGGTCGGCTTCGGTGACCGGGTCGTAGGCGCCGCCGCCGGCCTTGTTGTCGACCGCGAGCCGCGTGCGGAAGTGCGGTGCGATCGCGGCGCGCGCGGCCTGCATCAGCTCGTCGGCGAAGGCGCGGTAGCTGGCCAGCTCGGCGTCGGCGACCGGCGTGGCGGGGTGGATCGGCAGGCTGGGCATGCGGACTCTCCTCGGGCTCGGCGAGCGGTCGGCCTTTGTAGCCTGCCGTCGCGAGGCGCGGCAAGCCTTCAGCCGGCCAGCGCCGGGAAGGCGACGGCGAGCTCGACCAGCTCGCCGGCACCGCGGCCGTCGTAGCCCGGCAGCCGCGCGAGCGCAGCGGCGAAGGCGGCGCTGCGCAGCGTTTCGAGCAGCGTGTGCAGCGCCGGCCGTTCGAGCGCTTCGCGCCGGCACGCCAGCCAGTAGCGCTCGGTGGCGAGCGGCACGAAGTCCAGCCCGAGCTGGCGCGCGGCGGTCTCGACGCCGATGCCGGCGTCGGCCATGCCGCTGGCGACGTAAGCCGCGACCGCGGCGTGGGTGAACTCTTCGTCGCGGTAGCCGCGGATGCGGCCGGGCTCGATGCCGGCGCGCTCGAGCAACTGGTCGAACAGGAGCCGTGTGCCCGAGCTCGGCTGGCGGTTGACGAAGCGCACGCCGGGGCGGGCCAGGTCAGCGAGCCCGGCGATCGACTGCGGGTTGCCGGGCGCGAGCATCAGCCCCTGGGTACGCGTCGCCAGGCGGATCAGCGTCAGCCCGGCGTCGGCCAGCAGCCAGGGCGTGTAGCGGCCGAGCACTTCGGCCTCGAGCTCGCCGATCGGCAGGTGGAAGCCGGCGACCTCGCAGCCGCCGTGCGCCAGCGAGGCCAGGGCTTCGAGGCTGCCGCGGTATTGCAGCTCGACGCCGACCGCGCCGTCGCCGGCGAGCAGCTCGCGCAGCGCCGCGATCGCGAAGCCGTGGCTGGCATGGATGCGCAGCCGCGGTCGCGCCGAGCTGAGCGCCTGGGCGAGTTCGGCCTCGAGCTCGGAGGCGAGGCTGTCGAGCTGCGGCCCGAGCCGCGCGCGCAGCCGTCGCTCGACCCACAGCAGGCGCTCGCCGAGCGCGGTGAGCCGGGTGCCGCGCCCGCGCGCCATCGCCACCAGCGGCGCGCCGAAGAAGGCTTCCCAGTCGCGCAGCAGCGCCCAGGCGTGGCGGTACGAAAAGCCGCAGGCCGCGGCGGCCTCGGTCAGCTTGCCGCGCTCGGCCAGCGCCGCGAGCAGCGGCAGCGCCAGCGGTTCGAGCCGCGCACCGTCGGCGCGCACGAAGTGCCAGTGCAAATCGGGTTCGATCGTGATCATCGGGTGATGATCGCACAGCCCGGCGCCGGCCTTCCGATCCGGCGGCGTCATCCCCTGTTTTCGACCCGCTGCGGCCGTCGGCGTAGCGGGTCCTTCGTGTGGCGTCTATCTTCGACGAGTATCGTTATCGCAATTTTGTATCTTTTTAATATGAACGTGTTGCTTCGGCGATTCACCGAAATCGGCATTGGGGCGTGGACAGGGGAGGAGAAGCCATGGTGCAGCGTTGCGTGTTCCGCCCGGCTACCCGGCGGCGGCTGTTGTTCGGCACCCTCGGGCTGGCGGCCGGCGCCGCCCACGCCGGCGGGCTGATGCTGTACGAGATCGGCAGCGCCGACCTCGGCCTGGCTTCGGCGGGGCGGGCGGCACGCGCCCAGGATGCCGCCACCGTCGCCAACAACCCGGCCGGCATGGTGCGCCTCGACGGCGACCAGATCGGCGCCGGCTTGCAGCTGATCCGCGGCAATCTGGAGTTCAGCCGCGGCGCCGGCAACACCGTGTCCGGCGGTGACGGCGGCGACCCGATCGGCTGGTTCCCGGGGGCGAGCGGCTTCTACAGCCACAGCGTCTCGGACCGGCTCAAGCTCGGCGTCGGCCTGTACGGCAACTTCGGCGCGGCGCTCAATTACCGCAACGACTGGGCCGGACGCTACATCGTCGACCAGGGCACGCTGCTCGGCGTCACGCTGCAGCCGAGCGTCGCCTACCGCGTCGACGAGCACCTGTCGTTCGGTGCCGGCCTGGTCGCGATGTACGGCATCCTGAAAGACAGCGTCGCGATCAACAACCGCCCCTTCGGTGCGCTGCCCGATGTGGCCGACGGCAAGCTCGAGCTCGACGACAATCGCTGGGGCTTCGGCGCCAACCTCGGCGTGCTGTACGAGCTGAGCCCGGCGACGCGCTTCGGCCTCGCCTGGACTTCGGAGATCGATCTCGACTTCGAGGCCCGCGCCGACTTCTCCGGCCTCGGCCCCGGGCTGCAGGCGCTGCTCGCGCGGCGCGGGCTGCTCGACGCCAAGATCGATCTCGGCGTGACGGTGCCGCAGACGGTCACCGCCAGCGTCTACCACCAGCTCGACGAGCGCCTGGCGCTGCTCGGCAGCCTCGGCTGGCAGCAGTGGTCGAAGTTCGGCCAGGTCGAGGTCGGCGTCGCCTCGAACGACCCGCGCTCGCTGACCACCGATCTCGACTTCGACGACACCTGGCAGATCGCGCTCGGTGCGCAATACAAGCTGTCGACGCCGTGGCAGCTGAGCTTCGGCGTCGCCTACGACAGCAGTTTCCAGGACGAGGACGATGTCTCGCCGCTGCTGCCCGCGGGGTCGGCGTGGCGCTTCGCCGCGGGTGCCGAGTACGCCGCGAGCAAGGACCTGCGCTACGGCTTCGGCGTCGAGTACCTCTACGGCGGAACGCTCGACGTCGACAAGCGCGGCCCGGTGCGCGGCGACCTGGTCGGCAGCTACGACGACAGCGGCACGTTCTTCATGGCGGCCTATGCGAACTGGCGCTTCTGAGCCGG
>JBDHRG010000318.1:0-2880 GCA_039807445.1 Candidatus Competibacteraceae bacterium | reverse complement strand
ATCAAGGCGATCGACCTGATGCTGGTGGCATTGGGACTGGCGTGACCGCGACAACCACGCCGTCCCCTCCCCCCTTGCGGGGGAGGGAGCTTGGCGGCAGGAGACATCGACATGCTCAAACAACTGCTGAACCAGACCCGCCCCGCCCTGCTGGCGCTGGGCGTCTTCACCGCGATCACGGGCATCGTTTATCCGCTCGCCGTCACCGGGCTCGCGCAGGCGCTCTTCCCGCACCAGGCTCAGGGAAGCCTCGTCCGCGACGCCGACGGCACGGTGCGCGGCTCGGCGCTGATCGGCCAGGCGTTCACCGGGCCGCAGTACTTCTGGAGCCGACCCTCGGCGACCGCGCCGTTCGCCTACAATGCGGCGGCATCGTCGGGCTCCAACCTGGGGCCGAGCAACCCGGCGCTGACCGAGGCCGTGAAGGCGCGCATCGAACGGCTTCGCACCGCCGACCCGGGCAATGGCGCGCCGATCCCGATCGACCTGGTCACCGCCTCGAGCAGCGGGCTCGACCCGCACATCAGCCCGGCGGCGGCCGGCTACCAGGTGGCGCGCGTCGCCCGTGCACGCGGCCTGCCGGAGGCCGGGATACGCGAGCTGGTCGCGGCGCACACCGAGGCGCGGACCTTCGGCGTGCTCGGCGAGCCGCGCGTCAACGTGCTGGCGTTGAACCGGGCGCTGGATGCGCTGCGCTGACACTTGAGGCACGAGGAACGAGTTGCGAGGCACGAGTAAAGACCGCACGCACCTCGCACCTCGCACCTCGTACCTCGTCCCGAATCCCATGCTCGAACCCCTCCGCCCCGACCCCGACGCGCTGCTCGCGCTGGCGAAGCAGCAAGAGCGCCGCGCTTCGCCCGGCCGCCTCAAGGTCTTCCTCGGCGCCGCCCCCGGCGTCGGCAAGACTTACGCGATGCTCGAGGCCGCGATCGCGCAGCGCGAAGCCGGTGTCGACGTGGTCGCCGGCATCGTCGAGACGCATGGCCGCAAGGAGACGCAGGCGCTGCTCGACCGGATCGAGCAGCTACCGCGGCGCAGCATCGAGTATCGTGGCCAGCGGCTCGCCGAGTTCGATCTCGACGCGGCGCTCGCGCGCAAGCCCGCGCTGATCCTGGTCGACGAGCTCGCGCACACCAACGCCGAGGGCTGCCGCCACGCCAAGCGCTGGCAGGACGTCACGGAGCTGCTCGACCGTGGCATCGACGTCTACACCACCTTGAACGTCCAGCACCTCGAGAGCCTCAACGACATCGTCGCGCGCGTCACCGGTGTGCTGGTGCGCGAGACGGTGCCCGACGCGGTGCTCGAGAACGCCGAGGCGGTCGAGCTGGTCGACCTGCCGCCCGAAGAGCTGCTGGTGCGGATGCGCGAGGGCAAGGTCTACCTGCCCGAGCAAGCCGGACGCGCGCTCGAGCACTTCTTCAAGGAGTCCAACCTGACCGCGCTGCGCGAGCTGGCGCTGCGCGCCACTGCCGAGCAGGTCAACGCCCGCGTTCAGACCTTCCGCGAGGGCCAGGCGGTGCAGGCGCCGTGGCCGACCGCCGAGCGCGTGCTGGTGTGCATCGGCCCCTTCGGCGCGGGCAACGTGATCCGCGCCGCGCGGCGGGTCGCCGCCCACCTGAAGGCCGAGTGGACCGTGGCCTACGTCGAGACCCCGGCGCACGCGCGGCTGCCGGCCGAGGCGCGCGCCCGCGTCAACGCCAGCCTGCACCTGGCCGAGCAGCTCGGCGCGGAACCGCTGACGCTGTCTGGCGCCTCGGTCGCCGAGGAGCTGTTGAGCTATGCGCGCGCGCGCAACGTCACGCGCATCGTCGTCGGCAAGCCCTCGCACCGGGGCTGGCGCGCGCGGCTGCATCACAGCCTGGTCGACGAGCTGCTGCGGCGCAGCGGCGGGATCGAGGTGCACGCGATCGCCACCGACGACGAACCGGCACTCTCGCTGCAGCCCTCCCCCGCATCGGCGGCGTCGCCGCTCGGGCCCGTGCCGTGGCCTGGGTCGCCGCGGCGGGTCTGCTGTGCAAGGCGATGCAGCCGTACTTCGAGCTCTCGAACCTGATCGTGCTGTCGGCACGCGGCCAGGAAGACGACAAGGTGCGCGGGCTCGACGCCGGCGCCGACGACTACCTCGGCAAACCCTTCGGCGTCGCCGAGCTGGCCGCGCGCATCCGCGGCGCGCTGCGCCACCTCGAGCGCGGCCCGGCGCCGCACGCCGCGGTGTTCGAAGCCGGGGGGCTGCGGATCGACCTGGCCCAGGGTCGGGTCTGGCGCGAGGCCGAAGAGATCCACCTGACCCCGCTGCAGTACCGCCTGCTCGCGGCGCTGGCGCGCCACGCCGGGCGGGTGGTCACGCATCGCCAGCTGCTGCGCGAGGTCTGGGACGGCGAGGGCAGCGCCGAGTCGGTGCGCGTGTGCGTGCACCAGCTGCGCCACAAGCTCGAACCCGACCCGGTGCAGCCGCGCTGGCTGCGCACCGAGCCAGGCATCGGCTACCGCCTGGCGGGCGACTGACCGAGACCGGGCCGCGCGCCGGCCTGTGACGATCTGCTGCTCAACGCGCCAGCCCCGCCGCTCAGGCAGCGGGATCGAGATACGCCAGCCAGTCGCGACCGCCGTCGCCGTAGGCGAGGAAGTGCGGGTTCAGCAGCGATTCCTTGGTGTTGTAGGCGAGCGGCGCGCCAGTGGCGGTGACGACGCGCCCGCCGGCCTGCTCGACCACGCACTGCGCCGCGGCGGTGTCCCACTCCGAGGTCGGGCCCAGGCGCGGATAGAGGTCGGCGCGGCCCTCGGCGACGAGGCAGAATTTCAGCGAGCTGCCGACCGCGACGAAGGCGTGGTCGCCGAGCCTGGAGATCAGGGCGTCCATCGCCGGGCTGCCGT
>JBDHRG010000062.1:0-18600 GCA_039807445.1 Candidatus Competibacteraceae bacterium | reverse complement strand
GAGGAAGGACTGCAGCGCGGCGCGCGGGCTCGACCGGTCGGGCGGCTTGAGCGGATGCGCCGGATCCTGGGCGGGCGCGCCGAGCGCGGCCAGCAAGAGGGCCGCAAGGCACATCGCGGGTCGCCGCATCGTCATCCGATGGTTCCTGTCCGTCACAGCCCGGCGCCCCAGCGCACCTGCCAGGCCAGGCCGACGAGGTCGTAGTCGTTGCCGGTGCGCGAGGACACGCCGCTGCTGGCGTACAGCCGTATGGAATTGGCGGCGTCCACCGGGATCGTCAGCGTGCCGCCGACGCGCCAGTTCTGCTGCGGGTCGCTGTTGTGCACGCCATTTACCGTGGTGCGGCCGCCGCCGAGCCAGGTCGCGTCGAGCGAGGCCCAGATGCCCCTTGGAAAGTTGTAGATCGCGTGTGCGTGCGCCGTGTACAGCGGCGCCTGCGAGCGGGTGTTGCCGTTGAAGTAGTCGTCGTTATCGGTGTAGAAGGTCGCGCCGCCGGCGAGTTCGAGCGTCCACGCGCCGATCGCCTTCGACGCGCCGATCTCCGCGGTGAACGAGTAGCGGTTCGTGCCGATGTTCACGAGCTTGGTCGGGTCGTACTGGCCGCTGGGCGCCGACATGCTCAGGCTGGCGCCGACGATCAGGTCCTGGCGATAGGCGGCGAACTCCTTCAGCGACAGTGCCGGCGCCCCGTAGAGGTTGACCGAGACGCGAAAGCGCGCATCCGCGACCCCGTCGACCACGCGCTCCTTCGTCTGGCCGAACAGTTCGGCCTGGCCGGACAGCCACGTGTAGGGCACGATCGCGCTGACCGTTCCCGAACTGCCCCAGAAGTCGAGCACGCGCGCATAGGCGAGCGCCGCGTTGGAGGTCTCGAGCTGCGGGTTCTTCGCCGGCAGCGCCGGGTCGAAGGCGACCCCGCCGCGCGTGTAGGCGTAGCCCGCGATCAGGAAGTTCACGCCGATCGGCGCGTTGGAGTAGGCGCGCGGCTCGATGTCCTGCGCGTGCGCGGCCGGGCCGGCGCCCGTGAGCATCGCCGCGACGAGCGCACCGAGCGGCCGGATCCACGCGTTCATCCGGCTCTGCCACTGCGCCCGCACACGTCGCCGCTCGGTCGGCCCATGCATGCCGCTGTCACTTCGCAGGCGTGCCGCCGAGGCCTGCAGCAACTGGGCGACGAAACCGGGCGGCGACTCCTGCTTGTCCCAGTCGGTCCGCGGGGCGGATCGAGGCGCATGAAGGACTCCCTCTGTGGGGCCAGGTGTGAGCTAGGCCAGCGCGAGGACGAGAACCTTGCGAGCGCAGGTCGACACGCATCTGCATCGGCGACCCCGCTTCAATAGCGGCGCATCGTCTGCCTTGCGACGCCGCCGACGTTGCCGACCACGCCGGGCTGGTTGAAGCCGGGATCCCAGACACCAACACCCGGGGCGCCGACGCCCGGGCCGGCCACGCCGCGGTTGCCGATCGCGCCCGGCTGGTTGATGCCAGGGTCGCGCACGCCGACACCCGGCGCGCCGATGCCGGCGGTCCCTCCCATCGCACCAGGCTGGTTGAAGCCGCGGTCGCGGGCGTAGGCGCCGGGCGCCGACAGTGCCGCGATGCTGGCGAGAAGAACCGTCCGCGCTCCGATCGCTCTCAGGGTCTTGATCATGGGGGCCTCCTTCATGCCGACAATGGATGGTATGCCGATCGAGTTCCGGTGCAGCGTCACTTGCCGGGCGTGGCCGCTTCGGGCGACGGCAGCTCGACCTTCTGCGCCCCCTGCGGGGCGACGAACTTGAAGGTCCCTGGCCCGATCTTCGGCTGCAGGTTCCACTGGGTGATGACCAGCTCGAACTGCGGCTCGCTCGGCTGGTCGCGCGTCGTGATGACCAGCTTGCGCGGCAGCGGCCGGGCGCCTTGCTCGATCCAGATCTGCCAGTCGACATCCGGTGCGCGGAAGGCCAGGTGGTGGCAGCGCACGCCTTCGACCACGCTGGTGCCGACGACGAAGCCGCTGGTCACGCCGTCCATCATCAGCGGGTAGGCATCGGCAGCCATCAAGTCGCCGGCCGGCGCCACGATGCCCAGCTTCTCGCGCGCGAAGTCGATGGCCTTGTCCAGCGTGTCGGGTGCGGGCAGCGCGACATACTCCTGGCGCGCCGGGCTCCACAGCGTCAGTGAGCGGCCGTCGTAGTACATGCGCACCTCGTCGGCACCGATGCCGCGCCGCACGCGCAGGCGGTTGGGGCGCTGCACCACGGCATCGAGGGTCGTGCCGAGCTGGATCTTCTGCCCCGACTTCAGCACCACGTCGAGCGAGGTGCGGGCACTGAGGCCGAACGCCTGGAACTGCCCGACCTGGGCCAGCGACGCCTTCAGCAGCCGGTCGGCCTCGGGATCGACGCCGCCCTGCGCCGGCGCGAGCATCGGCACGGCCGCCAGCAGCAGGGCGGCCGCCGAGCGCCAACCCGGGAACCACCGAAAGCCGGGCGGCACGGCCGAGCGGACCGTCATGGCGTTGCCACCACCGTGTAGTGCACGCCGTTGGCGCCGTAGGCCGGCTGGAACCAGGTGTTGCCGCTCAGACAGTAGGTCGTACCGTTCTTCGTCACCGCCATCGAGCCGGCCGGCAGCGCGGCGTAGGTCGAGCCGATCGCGTAGCTCGCGGTCGCGGGCGTAGGCGCCGGGCGCCGACAGTGCCGCGATGCTGGCGAGAAGAGCCGTCCGCGCTCCGATCGCTCTCAGGGTCTTGATCATGGGGGCCTCCTTCATACCGACAATAGATAGTATGTCGATCGAGTTCCGGTGCAGCGTCATACCAAACCTCCTTAAGCAGCTGCGAGTGGCTGCTGATGCCGACGGTGTCGATCGCCGCCTTCGCGGCGGCGCTGCGGGTGTTTGCCGAGCACACCGGCGCGGGGCCCGAGAAGCGCGTGCTGCCGGTAGCTGATCGGGCCGGCTGGCACCCCAGCCCGCGGCTGGTGGTGCCCGAGGGGGTGGAACGGGTGCCGCTGCCGCCGTACAGCCCCGAGCTGCAACCGGCCGAGCGGCTCTGGCCGCTGACCCACGCGGCGCTCGCCAAGCGCACCTTCACCGACCTCGACGCGCTCGAGCAGGTGCAGGCCGCGCGCTGCCTGGCGCTGCAGGATCGCCCCGAACTCGTCCGCGCCTACGTCAGCTACGCTCGGAGCGGGTGTCGCAGGCCGCGCAGCGCGCGGCGGCGAACGTGCACACGGTGGCGGCGGCGGCCGAGCAACTGTCGGCCGCGGTGGCCGGGATCGCCGCGCAGGTGGCGCAGTCGACCACAGTGGCCGGCCAGGCGGTGGCCGAAGCCGAGCGCGCGCGCGCCGTGATGCAGGGGCTCAGCGGTGCGGCCGGGGAGATCGAACAGGTGCTGGGACTGATCCACCGCATCGCCGGACAGACCAAGCTGCTGGCGCTGAACGCCACCATCGAGGCGGCGCGCGCCAGCGAGGCGGGCAAGGGCTTCGCGGTGGTGGCCTCGGAGGTGAAGAGCCTGGCGGCGCAGACGGCCGAGGCGACCGGGTCGATCACCGCCCAGATCGCGGCGATGCAGGGCGCGACGCACGAGGCGGTGCGCGCGATCGCGGGCATCGGCGCGGTGATCGCCGAGATCGACACCATCGCCACGGTGATCGCGGCGGCGGTCGAAGAGCAGGGCGCGGCGACGCAGGAGATCGCGCGCAACGTCCACCAGGCGGCTGCCGGTACCGGGGAGGTGTCGGCCAACATCGGGCGCGTGGCGCAGGCGGCGACCGACACCGGCGTGGCGACGCGCCAGGCGGCCGGGCTCGGCACCGAGGTCGACACCTTCGTCGCGACCGTGCGCGCGGCCTGAGCCGGCGCGAAGGAGATCGCCACTGCGCCGCGAAGCCCTGCTTCGGTGGACGAAACGTGCGGCTGCGATGGCGGAAGAACGGACCGGGGGTATAGTGCTGCGGGTGCGTTCCTCCATCGCGGAGCGTCGAGATGAGCGAGCCCTACCCCGACGGCAAGGTCCTGGTGATCGATGACCACCCGCTGGTGCGCGAGGCGCTGCGCAGCGTGCTGGAGGCGCTGTTCGACCCGCTCGACTTCCGCGGTGCCGGCAGCCTCGACGAGGGGCTGGCGCTGGTCGAGCGCACCGACTTCGACCTGATCCTGCTCGACCTGTACATCCCCGGCGCCGAGGGCTTGTCGGCGCTGCTGAAGCTGCGCGCGCTGGCGCCGGCCACGCCGACCGTGATCGTGTCGCAGCTCGACGACGGCGAGACGGTGCGCAACGCGCTCGCCTGCGGCGCCGCGGGCTTCATCCCCAAGGCGCTGCCGCGCGAGCAGATCCTCGCGGCGATCCGCTGCGTGCTCGACGGCGGCGTGTTCGCACCGGCCGGCGCGGCAGCCGCACCGGCCGAGGCGGGCGGGACGCTGCACGGCTTGACCCCGCGCCAGATCGCGGTGTTCGAGCGCCTGCTGCAGGGGCACTCGAACAAGCTGATCGCCTACGAGCTCGACATCAGCGAGTGGACGGTCAAGGCGCACGTCAGCGCGATCCTGCGCGCGCTGAAGGTGCACAGCCGCGTCGAGGCGGTGCTCGCCGCCAGGCGCCTGGGGCTGGCGCCGAAGGAGTAGTGCCGTCCACGCCGCGCCTGCTTCACCCCGTTCTGTCCCGCCGCACCATATGGCTCAGCAGCGCCCGCAGCCTGGCCGGCGCGAGCGGCTTGTACAGCAGGCGCGCCCCCTGGGCACGGATCTGCGCCGCCAGCTCGGGGGCGCGGTTGCTGGTGACGATCAGCACCGGGCAGCGCCCGGCCACGTGTGCCGCCGCCTGCAGCCCGGTTTCGTCGTCGTCGAGGTGGTAGTCGGCGATCACCGCGGCGGGGGGCTCGGCGAGGCACGCCTCGAGCTCGGCCAGCGATGCCGCCGCCGCCACCCGGCACTGCCAGCTCTCGAGCAGCGCGCGCAGGCCCTCGAGCGAGGCGCGGTCGTTCTCGAGCACCGCGATCCGGCAGCCGCGCAAGGGCTCGAGCCCGGCGCCGAGCGCGCCCGGCTGCGCCTCGCCGGTCAGCCAGCGCGCCTCGCCGCGCGCTACCGTGACCGCGAACACCGAGCCGTGGCCGGGGCGCGAGCGCAACGTGACCGGCGCGCCGAGCATGCGCGCGATGCGTTCGACGATCGCCAGCCCCAGCCCCAGGCCTTTCTCGTCCTGTCGGTGCGCGTCGGGCATCTGCCTGAATTCGCGGAACACTTCGTCGAGCTGGTCGGCCGGGATGCCGGGGCCAGTGTCCCAGACCTCGATCGCCAGCCCGGCGCCGCGGCGGCGCACGCCGAGCAGCACGCTGCCGGCGCGCGTGTGACGCACGGCGTTGCTGAGCAGGTTGCGCAGGATGCGCTCGAGCAGGTCGGGGTCGGTGTGCGCGACCGCGCTGCACGGCACGCAGCGCAGCCGCAAGCCCTTCGGCTGCGCGCGCAGCCGGTACTCGTCGGCGAGGCGGACGAGCAGCCCGTCGAGGCGGAAGTGGCGGCGGCGCACCTCGATCACGCCGGCCTCGAGCTTGGCGATGTCGATCAGGCTGTTGAGCAGGCTCTCCATCGTCCGCAGCGAGGCTTCGATGTGCGCCACCGCCGCGTCGGCGACGCGCTGCTTGAGCACTTCGAGCATCAGCCGCGCGGCGTTCAGCGGCTGCACCAGATCGTGGCTGACCGCGGCGAGGAACTTGGTCTTGTTGTCGTTGGCGCGGTCGGCTTCGCGCTTGGCCTGCTGCAGCGCCGCCTCGACGCGGCGGCGGTGCGCGATCTCGTCGCGCAGCCGGCGGTTGACGTCGACCAGCTCGGCGGTGCGGCTGCGCACCACGTCCTCGAGCATCGCCGCGGTCTCGAACAGCGAGTAGTCCGAGCGCTGCGTCGCCATCTCGCGCTCGACGCGGTCCATCAGCGCCGCGTTGATCCGGTTCAGCCGCGCGATCTCGGCCTCGAGCACGGCGATGCGGGGATCGGGCCCGGTCACGTCGGCCTACCGAAGGTCACGCCGGTGAAGGTCTGGTTCAGGTGCATCGCGTTGAACTGCTCGCCGAAGGTGCTGAAGCCGACCACGCGCCGGCGGCGCAGCAGCGCCGACACGGCCTCGGTCTGGCCGGCACGCTCCATCTCCAGGTGGCGGAAGGCGCAGTTGAAGCCGAGCGTCAGCACCGGCGGGCCGACGAAGCTCTCGAGCTCGGTGAAGGTGCTGTCGAGACTCTCGAGCAGGTCGCCGCGGTACGCCAGCCGTAGCACCACGCCCTCGTCGATCGCACAGGCGAAGTCGAGCGAGCGGTCGGGGCGGGCGCAGACGAGCGCGCGCACGTGGTACGAGGCGCCGATCTTCACCACCAGCGGGTGCGCCGAAAACACCTCGGGGGCCAGCGCCTCGACCGGCAGCCCGACCAGCTGCGCGTAGGCTTCGGCCGCCGGCCGGCCGTCGATCTCCATCACCCGCCGCCGCGCCGGTTCGGCACGCGTCACCACCACGCGCTGGCCGGTGCCGATGAAGTGGTGCGTCGCGAACAGCCGGAACGGCAGCCGCGAATGCACCAGCACCAGGATCGCGCTGTCGGTGTGGAAGGCGCCGGCCTCGAAGATGAAGCTGCGCTCGAACGCCAGGTTGTCGCCGGCCGAGCCGCCGACCAGCCCGAGCCCGCCGAGGCAGGCGTTGAGGCTGCTGACCACGCGCTCCTCGACGCCGCACAGCCCGTCGATCAGCAGCAGTGCGAAGCTGTTGTCGGGCGCGACCGGGCCGACCTGGGCCTCGAGCCGCCGGCGCAGCCGTCCGACCACGGCCTGGCCGTCGACGATGCGGAAGTCGCGCAGCGCGCCCAGGCGTTCGCCGACCGCGCTCAGCGCCGCGCGCGACACGCTGACACCGCTGACGCCGCTGGCGGGGTAGCCCTCGGGCGAGATCACCCCGGCCGAGGTACAGCCGAGCGTCGCCGCCGGCAGATGGCGGCGCAGCGCCGCGGCCAGCGCGTCGAGCGCGTAGAAGCCGGCGCTGAACACCAGTGTCAGCGCCGCGTCGGGACGCGCGATCCGCGTCGCGAGCTCGGCGACGGCGCGCTCGGGATCGGGGTCGAGCGAAGCGCCGATCGCGACGGCATCGCCGAGTGCTGCAGCGCTGGTGCCGGACATGCCGCGGACCTCGCGGGAGCGGGGGAAAGGCAGAGCCAGTCTAGAGCCTGGCATGAGCTTCCCGCGAGTGGTGTGAACGACCTCCCGACCCTGTTCGACCCCGCTGCCGAGCACGAGGGCGAGGGACGGGCGATGAGGCACGAGGCACGGCGAGGATGTGGTCTTTCCTCGCACCTGTCCTGTCGCCTCGCACGGCGCTGGTCATCCTCCGCGATCAGAACAGCGCCAGCTGGACCGCTGCGCGCTCGGCCTCGTCGAAGCCCGAGACGGTGACACCGAGCAGGCGCACCGGGCGCGGACCGGCCTCGGTACGCGCCAGCAGCGCGGCCAGGTGCGGCTGCAGCTCGGCGTAGCTCGCGATCGGCCGGGCGAAGCTCTGGCTGCGCGTCACCTGCTCGAAGTCGGCGTACTTGACCTTGAGCGTCAGCGTGCGCCCGGCGAGGCGCCGGCGCACCAGGTCTTCGGCGAGCTCCCGCGCGAGCGACTCGAGTTCGCGCAACATCTCGGCGAAATCGTCGAGATCCTGCGCGAAGGTGGTTTCGGCGCCGAGCGACTTGCGGCTGCGATGGGGCTCGACCGGGCGCTCGTCTTCGCCGCGCGCGAGCCGGTGGTACCAGGCGCCGGCCTTGCCGAAGGTTTCGATCAGCGCCTCGCGCGACCAGCCGCGCAGATCGGCACCGGTGCGGATGCCGAGCGCGTGCATGCGGCGCTCGGTGGCCTTGCCGATGCCGTGGAAACGCCCGATCGGCAGCGCGGCGACGAAGTCGGGGCCGCGTTCGGGCAGGATCACCGTCAACCCGTCGGGCTTGTCGAGGTCCGAGGCGAGTTTGGCGAGGAACTTGTTGTACGACACCCCGGCCGAGGCGATCAGCCCGGTTTCCGTCAGGATCGCGCGCTTGATGTCGCGGGCGATCCGCGTCGCCGAACCCCGGAACAGGTCCGAGCCGCTGACGTCGAGATAGGCCTCGTCGAGCGACAGCGGTTCGACCAGCGCGGTGTAGCGGTGCAGCACCGCCTGGATCCGGCGCGAGGCTTCGCGGTAGACCTCGAAGCGCGGGCGCACGAACACCCCGTGCGGGCACAGCCGGTACGCCTGCGACGCCGGCATCGCCGAGTGCACGCCGTATCGGCGCGCCTCGTAGCTCGCGGTCGCGACCACGCCGCGGCTCCTGGGGTCGCCGCCGACGATCACCGGCTTGCCGCGCAGCTTCGGGTCGTCGCGCTGTTCGACCGCCGCGTAGAAGGCATCCATGTCGATGTGGATGATCTTACGCTGCACGTTTACTTAAAAATCAATGATTTGAATCAAGATAACCAGATCAATTCAGGCATTGGGTAACAATTTGGGTAACATTTTTTGGCCGGTTAGCCCCGGATGCCCCCGGACTATTACGGACGGTGGGGCGGAGTCAAGCGTAGTCGGCTGCGATTGTAGGCAGCGCCAGGGCGGCCGGCTTGCTGGAGCAGAATAGGGCGGCGGCGACGGGCGCCGGCAGGGGAATCGCAGTAGCGCCGGGCTCGGGGGGGCTGCGACACCCGCCGGACGCCCAAGATGCGCAGCGCCGCGGCGTGATGCCGATCAGTGCCTGTGCTCGGCCTTGGCTGGTGTCCCTGGTGGCTGCTGCGGCTCAGACGGCACACTCAGGGCTGCACATCGCCCGCCGCCTGCTCTATGGCCCGTTCGACGAACACGTTGAGGCTCACGCCCTCGCGTGCGGCAGCGAGCGCCGCGGCCCGGTGCAGCGGCGGCGGCACGCGCACGTTGAAGCGCCCGGAGAACGGCTTGTCGGGCGTCTCGCCGCGCTCCGCGCAGCTCTCCAAGTAGAAGTCGACGGCTTCCCGGAACGCGGCGCGCAGCTCGTCGACCGACGAGCCGTGGAAGCCGATGATGTCGCGGATGCCGGCGACGCGGCCGACGAAACAACCATCCTCGTCGCTGTACTCGATACGGGCGGCGTAGCCCTTGTGGGTCATCGGGATCATGGTCGAACTCCCAGGGCCTCCAGAAACTCGCGTGCGTCGCGTACTTGGTACGGCTTGGCTTCCTTGCCAGGGTGCGGGCGGTGGAAGTCGGCGCGCAGACCGTCGCGCTTGAATGCGACGCGCGAGCCGCGCCCCTCGATCAGCTCGCAGCCGAGTGCGATCAATAGCGCCTCGATATCCGCCCACACCAACGAAGCCGGCACGGGACGGGCGAACACGGCTTCGAGCGTCTTGCGGTGACGGCTATTCATGGTGGAAATGGTACCGCTGTTCAGTACCATGTACCAGAAGCGAGCGGACAGCGCCGGCGCACCACAGACGGATCGGCACGACTACGGAGGGGGTTTTGTAGGTGGGGCAACTGGCGCCCGTGCAGAAATTCAGCCTCGCAGCGGCACCACGTTCGACGGCGCGTCGCCCTGCACCAGCGCACGGACCAGCGCAGCCCCAGCACTTCGCCGGGGCGCTGGCCGGTCAGCAGGATCAGGCGCAGCGCATCGCGCACGTTGTCGGATACGGCGCCGCCGTCCAGCCATCCCCACAGGGTGACGATCTCGTCATCCGACAGTGCGCGGTCGCGCGGCGTGCTGCGGGTCTGCGGCTTCATGCCGGCGATGGGGCTCGCCTCGATCAGCTCGCGCTCGGCGCACCAGTTCAAGAAGGTCGCGAGGCGCGCGCGCACCATCTCGGCCTGGTGCAGTGCGCCGCGGCTGCGGATCTCGTCGAGCACCGCCGCCACGTCGCGGCGGCGCAAGTCACGCACCTTCAGGTGGCCGAGCTCCGGCAGGATGTAGGCGCCGACGTCGCGCTCGACGGCCTGCGGGCGGCGCAGACGCGGGCGCACCGCCAGACGCAGATAGTCGTCGAAGGCTTGGGTCAGCGTCGGCGCGCGGCGGCGCTCGGTGGCCTCGGCCTGCACGCGGTCGCGTTCGGCCTGGCGCTCGTCGATGGGATCGCCGCCGGCGCGCAGCGTGTCGCGCGCGTCTTCGGCGGCTCCCCTGGCTTCGGCAAGCGTCATGTCCGGATAGCTGCCGAGCGTCACCCGGCGGCGGCGCCCGTCGGGCGCCGTGTAGACCAGCACCCAAGTGCGCGCGCCATCCGGTCGCACGCGCAGGCCAAAGCCGTGCCCCTCGAAGCGAGTGTATTCCTTGGCCTGCGGCTTGAGGTTGCGCACGGTAGCACCGCGCGCCGGTCCGTGGAATTCCACCGTGTGTTTGCTAGCTTGTCTGCCTATGTGGTTCCCGCTCCAGCGAGGAAACGGCCGTGCGCAACCCCACCCTTTCCCGCCGCGCCAGTCTCTTCTGCCTGCTCGCCGCCACCCCCGGCCTCAGCCCGCTCGCTGCCGACGGCAACCGCGACGCCGCAGTGTACTCGGTCGTCGCCGTCATGCTGCTGGTGGTGATCGCCTTCCTCGCCTTCCTGTGGCTGACGCAGAGGCGCTTTCTCGACGCCTGCCAGACCGGGCAGCAGCTCGAACTGTTCCAGCGCAGCCCGGCCGGCCTGCCCGAAGGCACGATCCGCGGCACCATGGGCCTTTTGATCGTGCTCGTTTCACTGCTGCTGGTCCTGCTCCCCTTGCTCACCGGCAGCGAGCAGCTCAAGGTGCCCGAGATGTTGACCGGTATCCTCGGCAGCGTGATCGGCTTCTACTTCGGCAGCCGTGGCAACGAGTCGGCGGTGCAAGCCGCGGTGGCGGCTGCCGCACCGCAAGCTGCGGTCCAGGTCAAGGAAATACGCCAGCAGCTCGACCAGGCGACGCAGGTGGCGCAGACCAATGACGCCACCAGGCTGCTCGACAAGACCCAAGCGGTATTGCGCGCGGCCGGCGTGGTGATCGACCTGCTGCCCGGCGAGCAGGGGCAGACGCTGCGCGGCGCCAGCCGGAAGCTCGAGCAGGGCATCGCGGCGGTCAGGGCGCTGACCGCGAACGACCCTGCCGGCGCCTTGGCGAAGGCGCAGGAACTGTTCGCCGGCGCCGAGCAGGCCGATCCGCTCAAGGAAGTGATCGGTCGCGCGGCGCAGTCGGTCGCGCCGCTGCTGGCGCGCGCGATCCCCGGCGCCGCGCCGGTCGCGCTGCTCGGCAGCGTGCTCGGCATCGGCCTCAAGCTCGCCGGCGACAGCTACCAGAAATGGAAGGCACGCGTGCTCGACCTGCCGATCAGCCCCGTGATCTTCGCTTTCCCCGAAGTCGACTCCAACACCGGCTACTCGATGATCGAGAACGTACCGGCGCTGCGCCAGGCCTTCGAAGCCAGGCTCGCCGACAACGATCGCGAGTTCCTGGCGCAATTCGCGCGCGACCTGCTGTCCGCCGAGGTCGATGCCGACACGCTGCGCGAGCGCTATGGCGCCGGCTTCGAAACCCCCGCAGCCTTCGACGACGCGCTCGAGCAGGCGCGCCGCGTCGCGCTCGACCGTCAGCTCGAGGCGCGCATCCAGGGCCAGGCCCCGGCGCTGCTCGCACCCGCGGGGAGCTACGGCAAGCTCGTCGGTGCGCTCGATCAGATCGGCGCCGACGAGCGTGCGCGCACCGATCTCGACCAGGCGGTGCTCGTCGTCGAAGGCTTGCAGAATGCCGGCCTGCCGGTCGCTGACATGCTGCAGCAGACACTGGAGGAGGCGTCGAAATGAACCTGCGCAACCCGTTTCCGACCGCACTCGTGGCGCTCGCGCTCGTCGCCTGCGGCACGGTGAGCGAGCTCGAGCACGACAAGCAAGCCGCCAGCCGTGGCGATGCCCGCACGCTCGCCGATCAATCGCTCGACTGCAGCGAAGGTGCCGCCTGTGGCCAGCGCCATCTGCTCAAGGGTGACGCCTGTCTGCACCTGGCCGAAACCGGCGACGCCAGCCGCTGGCGCTGCGCCGCCGACGAGCTCGAAACCGGGCTGAGCCTGAGCGAACCGCCGCCGGGCGGTGAGCGCGCCCGCTGGTACGCCAATGCCTGCGAAGCGCTGCGCCAGCTGCGCGACAGCGAACGCGGCGCTGAGGCGCGTGCTGCCAACACCCGGCTCGGCAGCTGCGCCGAACGCTTCGCCGCGCGCGTTCCGGGCAGCGTCGGCGCGCGCTATTACGCGGCCAATGCCGGCCTCGCCGAGGTGCAGATGTCGCGCGAGCTGCCGAAAGAGACACGCTGCCGGACGCTGGCGCGCCTCGCCGCCGGGCTGGACACGGGCAGCGGCGACCCCGCCTTCGCCGGGCCGCTGCGTCAGCTCGCGATCGACGTCGCGGGCACGCGCTCGGCGCTCGGCTGCGCCTGAAGGGGGCCCCCGCCATGCCGTTCACCCGCAAACTGGAACTACGCACGCCGATGCTGCGCGGACAGGACGTGCTCGATCTGCAACTGGCGCTCAAGCGCCTCGGCCATTACGGCGACGGTATCCCGGACGGGATGTTCGGTCCACGCACCGACCAGGCGGTTCGTCGCTTCCAGTCCGCCTCGGGACTGGTCGTCGACGGCATCGTCGGTCCGCGCACCTACGCCCGCCTGCAGGGCAGTGCTGCCCCCGCCGCCGAGGCGCCGCCCGACGACGGCGCTTTCGCCGAACTGCGACAGTCGCACGGCTTCGCCGAGGGCGGCTGCCGCTGGGCGCTGACCCCCGAGGGCATCGCGATCGACGGTCAAGCGCCGCGCGGTACCTCGGGCGAGCCCGAAACCGTCGAGCGCATCTGGCGCGACTATGGCAACGCCATCGTCGCCGCGGCGCAGGAGTTCGGTGTGCCGGTGGAGCTGATCGTCGCGACGATCTGCACCGAGTCCTCGGGCAAGGCCGATGCCTGCCGCGAGGAACCCGGCTACGTCAGTGACGAACGCACCCCGCACCGCATCTCGCCGGGGCTGATGCAGACGCTGATCTCGACCGCGCGCGACGCGCTCGACAAGGACGACATCGACCGTGCCTGGCTGCTGAGGCCCGAGAACTCGATCCGCGCCGGCACCGCCTACATCCGTCGGCAGGCGGCGAAGACGCGGCTCGACCCGCCGAAGGTCGCGTGCGCCTATAACGCCGGTGGCCTCTACCTCAACGACAGCTCCGCCAACCGCTGGCGCATGCGCCAGTACCCGATCGGCACCGCCAAGCACGCCGACCGCTTCGTCGCCTTCTTCAATGATGCTTTCCGCCACTTCGCCGAGCGCTACGCCGACCCGCGGCAGGCGCCGCAGCCGAGCTTCTACCGCGCCCTGCGCGAAACCCCCGTCGCGGCGGCCCCGCCCGGCTGAGCGCCGCCGCCCGGCACCGGCCGCGAAGCGACATAGACCGCCGCGCCGCCGAGCACCGCCAGCGCCAGCCCCAGCAGCCAGACCGGGCGCACGAGCAGCGCCATCGCCAGCGCCGAGGCTGCCATCGCCGCGAACGCGAGCTTCTTCGCCTCCGGCGGGATCGCGCGCTCGGCGTCCCAGGCACGCAGCAGTGGGCCGAAGCGCGGGTGCGCGTGCAGCCAGGCGTGCAGGCGCGGCGAGCCTTTCGCCGCCAGCCACGCCGCCAGCAGCACGAAGGGCACGGTCGGCAGCAGCGGCAGGAAGGCGCCGAGCACGCCGAGCGCCAGGCTCAGGGCCGCCAGGATCGTGTACAGCGTGCGGTGCAGCACCGCGATCCCCTCCTCGTTCTAAAAACGCTATCGAACCGTCCGGATCATTCCATTTTCCCGATGCTCACCGCGCCGCGGTGATGGCATTCCACGGCTTTCTGCGCGGCGGCAAGCCGCAGCTCGTCAGCCGGTTCGCCCCGGACGAACATGATCCGGGCGCCTACCAGAAGGAGGCCGGCCAGGGCCTCACCCCAGCGGCGCGAACAGCTCGTCGAGGTCGGCGTCGGTCCAGGCCGGGGTGGTGGCCGAGCCCTCGCCGAGCACGCCCTCGACCAGCGCGCGCTTGCGCACCTGCAGCGCGCGGATCTTTTCCTCGACCGTGCCTTCGGTGTAGAGCTTGTAGACGAACACCGGCTTGTCCTGACCGAGGCGGTGGGCGCGGTCGGTAGCCTGGTCCTCGGCGGCCGGGTTCCACCAGGGGTCGTAGTGGATCACGGTGTCGGCGGCGGTCAGGTTGAGCCCGGTGCCACCGGCCTTGAGGCTGATCAGGAACAGCGGCACCTGGCCGGCCTGGAAGCGGCGCACCGGGGTGTCGCGGTCCTCGGTCTGGCCGGTCAACTTGACGTAGGGCAGCTTCGCCTTGTCGAGCTCCTTCTCGATCAGCGCCAGCATGGCGGTGAACTGCGAGAACAGCAGCACGCGACGGCCTTCCTCGATCAGCTCGGACAGCATCTCCATCAGCAGCTCGAGCTTGGCCGAGGCGCGCGCCTGGCGCGCACTGTCGAGCTTGACCAGCCGCGGGTCGCAGCACACCTGTCTGAGCTTCAGCAGCGCCTCGAGGATCACGATGTGGCTGCGCGCCAGGCCCTTGGCGGCGATCTCGGCGCGCACCTTTTCCTGCATCGCCAGGCGGATCGCCTCGTACAGGTCGCGCTGCGGCCCGGCCAGGTCGATGGTGCGGACGATCTCGGTCTTCTCGGGCAGGTCGGTCGCGACCTGCTCCTTGGTACGGCGTAACAGGAACGGCGCGACGCGGCGTGCCAGCCGCGCGCGGGTCTCGGGGTCGGCACCCTGCTCGATCGGTTTGCGGAACAGGCGCTGGAACTGGCGCGCCTCGCCGAGCAGCCCCGGGTTGAGGAAGTCGAACAGCGACCACAGCTCGCCGAGGTGGTTTTCCATCGGCGTGCCGGTCAGGCACAGCCGGTGGCGCGCCTTCAGCTGGCGGGCGACGATCCCGGCTTGCGCGGTCGGGTTCTTGATCGCCTGCGCCTCGTCGAGGATCAAGAGGTGGTACGCGTGGCTCCCCAGCACTTCGCGGTCGCGTGGCAGCAGCGCGTAGGTGGTCAGCACCAGGTCGTGCGCGGCGATGTCGCCGAAGCGCACGGCGCGATCGGGGCCGCGCAGCGTCAGCACGCGAAGCGCAGGGGCGAAGCGTGCCGCCTCTTCGCGCCAGTTCAGCATCAGGCTGGTCGGTGCGACGATCAGGCAGGGTCTGTCGAGCCGCCCGGCGGCCTTTTCGGCCAGCAGGTGCGCCAGCGTCTGCACCGTCTTGCCGAGCCCCATGTCGTCGGCGAGCACGCCATTGAGCCCGGCTTCGCGCAGGAACTGCAGCCACTCGAAACCCTGTTGCTGGTAGGGGCGCAGCCGAGCGTTGAAGCTCTCGGGCACCGCGCACGGCTGTGGCCCGGCGCGCAGGCGCTCGGCCAGCGCGCGCAGCCGCTCGCCGCCGCGCCATTGCACCCGGCCGAGCGCCGCCTCGAGCTCGGCCAGCCGCGCGACCTGCGAGCGCGCCAGCGGCAGCGCGCCGCGCAGGTTCAGCGCCTCGCCGTCGTAGAGCTCGACCAGCACGGCCAGGATCGCGCGCAGCCGCGCCGCCGGCAGCGGCAGCAGCCGGCCGTCGGGCAGCGGCACCATCACCCAGCGCTGCGCCTCGAGCCCGGCGAGCCAGTCGCCGACCGAGCCGGCCGACAGCCTGGCGATCAGCTCGACCAGGCACGGCAAGAGGTTGACCGGCTTGCCGTCGACCTCGACGCCGAGCGCCAGCCCGAACCAGTCGGTGCCGCTGGCGTCGTCGAGCTCGGCGTACCAGTCCTCGGATTGCGCCAGGCGGTAGCGGAAACCGTCCTGGAACTCGATGCACCAGCCCTGCTCGCGCAATCGGGGCAGGGTCTCGAGCACGAAGCCGATCCAGTCGTCGGCGCGCCACAGGCCGAAGTCGTGCTGGTTGGCGCGCGGCAGCGGCCCCGGCTCGCGCGTGGTCAGCGGCACCGCGCCGGCGTGCTCGAGGCGGTCGAGGGCTTCGGTTTCGGCAGCGCGGTTGCGCGGCAGGCGGCGCACGCGGTCATGTAAGCGCTCGCTGACCAGCCGCGGCTCTTGCGCGTGCCAAGCGATGCGCTCGGCGCCGTAGGCGAAGGCGATGCGGATGCCGTCGATCCAGCGCGGCGGCTCGACGCGGCCGCTGCGCGCCGGTGCCGCCGCCAGCGCCTGGCTGTACAGCGCGATCACCGGCGTCGGGCGATAGCCGAGCTCGGTGTCGACCGCGAGCTGTGGCGGCGCCGGCAGCCGCGCCTCGCCGAGCTCGCGGCCGAGCCAGTCCCAGACCTCGGGAAGCTCTTCGGGCTCGAGCACCGGGGCGCCGGCGAGTGCGCCGGCCAGGCGCGGCTCGAGCCCGGTTTCGAGCGGACCGCAGGCGCCGGTTTCGGGGTCGAGATACCACGGCGGTGCCAGCGGCAGCAGCACCGACGCTTCGGGTTCGGTGCGCCACGCCAGCCGCGCGCGGCCCTGCTCGTCGACCTGCCACTCGGGCGCCGCGCGGCGGGCTTCGGTGCGCGCCAGCGCTGGCGCGACCTCGTGCTGCCAGTGCGCGCGTCCGGTCGCGACGATGCGCTCGAGCAGCGCCGCGCCGGCTTCGCCCGCCAGTCGGCCGCGCTCGCCGAGCGCGATCTCGCGCAGGATCGCGCGGTCGGCGGCGTCGAGGAAGCGTGCCGGCCCGTGGGCGAGCGCATTGACCGGATCGTAGCGCCGCGCCTTGCCGTAGCCGCCTTTCTTCAGCGCACGCGCGACCACGGTGCGTATCTCGACCGCGTCGGCGACGTAGGGCATCGGCTGGAGCAGGTACAGCAACTGCTCGGTCAGCCCGGGCTCGTCGGCCGGACCGAGCTCGGGCAGGCGCGCGGCGGCGAGCCGCTGCAGCCATTCGCCGGCCGCGAACGAGCGCGCGCCCCTGCCGCCGCCCCAGCCGCGCTCGAGCACTTCGAGCAGCGCCGCGGCGACGTGCTTGCAGTCGCCGTCCATCGGGCAGGTGCACGAATTCTCGAAGAACAGGCCGCCACGGCGGTCGCGGGCGATTTCGACGTGAACGTCGTAGGGCTCGCGCGCGCTGCCGTCGACGCGCGCGATCACGCGCGTGCCGTCGGCGGTGGCGTGCAAGTCGTGCACGCGGCCGTCGCGCTGGTAGCCGCGGGCGCGATCCATGATCGCCGCGGAAAACCAGTCCTCGAGCTGGTCGAGCGTGAACGCCATGCGATCACCCCGGCAGGGCGGCCAGGGCCCCGGTCTGCAGCAGGATCATGTACAGCGCGGTGCCGGCACCGATGCTGGCGAGCGCGTTGCGCCGCCACAGGTGCAGCGCCACCACCAGCGCCACCGCGAGCAACTCGTTCGCGCCGTGCGGCGGGGCCGCGAAAGCGGTGCCCTTCAGGCAGTAGAGCACCAGCAGCGTCATCACCGCCGGCGGCAGCATCCGCCCCAGCCAGGCGAGCAGCGGGTGGTCGGCACGCCCGCCGAGCAGCCAGAACGGAGCCGCGCGCGTGCAGAAGGTCGCCACGGCCATCACGGCGACGAAACCGCTCAGGTAGAGGGTGTCCACGTCTTTTTCTCCGCGGCGTAGCGCGCGAACAGCGCGAGCAGCGTCAGGGCCAGCGCGGCCAGCAGGAAGTTCCGGTCGCCGGCGAAGGCCAGCGCGACCGCACCGGCCCCCACCGCGGCGACGAAGGGGTAGACCTCGCGCACCGCCCGCCACTGCTCGATCGCCAGCACGACGAACAGCGCGGTCAACGCGAAGTCCATGCCGCGCGTGTCGAGCGTCACCGCGCTGCCCAACAGCGCGCCGGCGGTGCAGCCGAGCACCCACCAGCCCTGGTTCAGCGCAGTCAGCGCCAGGTAGTAGCCGCTGCGCGAGGCGCCCTCGGGCGGGCGCGTCGACGTGAGCAGCGAATAGGTCTCGTCGGTCAGGCCGAAGATCAGGTACAGCCTGCGCCAGCCGCGCACCTCGCTGAAGCGTCCCAGCATCGAGAAGCCGTAGAACAGGTGGCGGCTGTTCAGCAGCAGCGTGGTGACGAACACTTCGACCAGGCCGGTGCCGGCCGCGAGCAAGCCCACCGCGAGGAACTGCGCCGAGCCGGCGAACACGATCAGCCCCATCAGCGTCGCCAGCCACCCCGGCTGGCCGCTGTCGACCAGCAGCAGGCCGAAAGCCATGCCGAGCGGCACGTAGCCGAAGGCCACGGGCAGGCTGGCGCGCAATGCAGCGGGAAGGATGGCTGGCGAAGTCATCTGGTCGGCGCTCGCGGTGGTTGTCCCCGATACGCGCATCCGCCGGGGCGGGGCGCAAGCGGGCTAGGTTAACCGAAAGCGGGGCGGTTTGGGGCAACCAAGTTCGCCAGCATGGGCAGTACGCAGATGCTCAGACGCCACCGCCTTCATCGTTACCCGTCTGTCTTCCCTCCCGATCTGCGACCGTCCGATAAGCCTGATCGGGACGGTTACGCTTGCCCGGCTCCGGGAAACGGAGCTCGAGTCGCCCCTCCTCGACCATCGGCGCCAGGAAGCGGGTACGCAGGGCTACCGGGTTACGGTCCAGCAAGCGGACGAGCCTGCCGAGCGGTTGATAGCCCTGTTCGCAGAGCCGGAGGATGATGCCGCGCATTATTTTGGGCGCTAGCCGCCGAC
>JBDHRG010000317.1:0-2922 GCA_039807445.1 Candidatus Competibacteraceae bacterium | reverse complement strand
TTCGATCGTAGCGCCAACCGAACAAGGAGAGCGGGACCGGGGCGACGCTGGGCGTCGCGCGCTATCCCTCCCCGGCCCGAAGGCCGAGGTTTCCCGCGCACACTGATGAAACACCTCAGCGAAATCGAGGAAAGGCCGAACCGCGTTCGCACGGCGTTGCTGCTGGCGGCGGCGGCCGCACTGTCGGTCGCGGCATGCAGCACCACGTCGACCGGTACCTCCGACGGGCCCCAGCTCATGTTCGTGCAGAGCGCGGAGGATCTGAAGGTGGATCCAGCCAAGAACACCTTCCGGCTGGTGAAGGTAAACCAGCAGACGCTGTATTTCTCGGACCGGCCGCAGCGCATCGCCGGGCATCTCAAGATGGCCGACTATCTCAAGACGTGGAAGGAGGGCCGGGACAATTTCGGCGCAGATCCGCCGAACGCGACTCTTTCCGTCTACGAGCCGGGGCAGTCAGAACAGACGCTCGCGGTGGTTACGATCATGAAGCCGGTCGTGGACGGGGCGGACCTCGTGTACACCTACAAGCTGCTCGACGGAAAGGTGCCCGCGAGCGGCGGCGCGACCAGCCTGTTCATCGACTGGTTCGGGCCCGGGGGCGGAGTCGGAGCGGGCTTCCACGGCATCGGCGCAGGCGCCCGCGGCGCAGGCGTCCGACCGGGGGCGGGCGTTGGCGGTCCCGGTGTCGGCGGCCCGCGCGGCGTCGGGTGGTGACGTTCGTGCCTCGGCAGCGGTCGCGGTCAGACTCCGCATGCGTCTGGACCAGATTCACGGCCCTTGAACCAAGGGGGGTCGAAGTCTCGTCGTCATGGGGGTCTCCTCACGGTGCCAGCCTGTCAGAGCCTGCACGTCGCTTGGATCTCGGCGATCTTGGCATCGATCGCCTGGTTGTACTGTCCGGTGGCCATTTTCTCGGTCTGGCCGTACGTGCCGGTGGCTGCCCCTTCGATCGCCGTCATCGGCGCGACCGACTGCAGGCCCGCCATCGCCTCTTCCTCGGTGCTCGCCCGGCCCTGCTGCAGCGTCGCGATGTCGGCGCGCGCCGTGGCGCAATTGACCGGGGCGTTGAGCACACTCCTGGCGGCGTCGATGTTCGACGGCGTCGCGCAGGCGGCGAGGGCCAGCGCGGACACCAGAGCGGCACTGCGGCTGGACCAACGAAGCAGGGTGGCAGCGTGCATGATCGGCTCTCCTGGTAGGGCGCAGTCTGCGCCGGATTCAACGGAGGGGGTGGGTTCCCGTGGACCGAGCGCCAGCGCAGGTTGACGGCCAAAAAGTTGACCCCGGTGTTGTCGTGCCGGCCGGCGACCTGTCCGGACCGACGCGTCTGATCGACCGACACTCAGTCAAGCAGCCCGGGCGGGCAAAATCAGCGGCCGTGGAAAGAAATTGGTCTCCGACCACGATCGACCTGTCAGGCAGCCGAAGCGATCGCAGGACCTTCCGGCGCGGGCGAGCGCGGCTTGCTGCCCTGGCGGCGCATCAGCGCAGCGACTCCAGCAGGCGCTGCGCGTCGAGGTCGTCGGGCGCGGCGGCGAGCCACTGCTCGGCGTAGCGCCGCGCCTCGTCGCGGCGGCCGAGGTCGCGGCTGATGGTCGCGAGCGCCGTCAGCAGCTCGGCGTCGTTGGGCCGGCGCTCGGCGGCGGCGCGCAGCACCGCCAGCGCCTCCTCGGGCTTGCCGTACGAGTGCAGCGCCACACCGTGGACATAGGCGTAGCGCACCTGCTCGGGCGCGAGCCGGGCGGCTTCGGCCAGCAGCGCCAGCGCCTCGTCCGGGCGGTTCTGGCGCACGCGCAGCAGCCCCAGCGCGTGGCGCGACTCGGCGGTGCCAGGCGCGCGTTCGAGCGCCTCCAGCAGCGCCTGCTCGGCTTCGGCTTCGCGGCCGGTCTCACGGTGCAGGTCGGCGAGGTTGACGTAGGCCGGCGCGAAGCCGGGGTCGAGCCGCAACGCGGTGCGCAGTTCGGCCTCGGCGCGCTCGGCTTGGCCGCGGCGCTGCGCGAGCAGCGCCAGGTTCAGGTGCGACTCGGGGCGCTCGGCGGTGGCGAGCTCGGCCGTCTCGAGCTCGGCCAGCCCCTGCTCGAGCGCTTGGCGCTGCGCCGGGCTCAGCGCCTCGGCGGGAGCGTCGGCCAGCGTGCGCGCGGCCTCGATGCGCACCGCGCGCACCGGGTCGGCGAGTCCGGCAGCGGTCAGGCGTACGCGTTCGCGCAGCGGCCAGCCGTCGAGCTGGCGCAAGGCGGCGGCGCGCACCAGCGGGTCGGCATCGGCCGCACCCTGGCGCAGCGCCTCGAGCACGCCGGGGTCGGCGGCCACCGGCAGTTGGCCGAGCAGGCTGGCGCGTGCGATCGACGGCGTCTCCGGGCGGCCGAGGAAGTCGAGCACCAGCCGGCGCGCCTCGGGTCGGCCGTTCCAGGCGGCGTGCAGCGCCTCGCCGAAGTGCGGCTCTTGCCGGCGCTCGTCGCCGAACCAGCCGGCGATGGCGTCGGCCGCCCAGCGCTCGCCCCGGTCGGCGTGGCACTGCATGCAGGCGCTGGGCGAGCCGGTTTGGTCGGCCAGATCGGGGCGCGGCACGCGCAAGCCGTGGTCGCGGCGGCCGTCGACCACCATGTAGAAGGTCTGCGGCATGTGGCAGGCGACGCACTGCGCACCGGCGCCGCCGGGCAGGTGACGGAAGTGCTCGACGGTGTCGAACTTCGGCGCCGCGTGGCACTGCAGGCAGACCGCGTTGCCCGGTGCGCGCAGCTCCAGCGTGTGGGCATCGTGGCAGTTCGAGCAGCTGACCCCCGCCCGGTACATGCGGCTCTGCAGGAACGAGCCGGTTTCGAACACTTCGTCGCGGATCCGGCCGTCGGCGTGGTACAGCCCGCGCTCGAGCAGCGCCGGCGAGAAGTGGTCGAGGAAGCGCCCCGGCTCGCCGGCCGC
>JBDHRG010000061.1:0-18653 GCA_039807445.1 Candidatus Competibacteraceae bacterium | reverse complement strand
GGTCTTCAGCCGCTGCCCGACGGGGACGGTGGGCAAGAGCGGCAGCGCGTGGTGAGCGAGCCAGATGGCGGCGCGAACGCTCTTGTTGGTGGTATCGGACGTTGGCGCGATCGCCCGCAAGGCGTGCATACGCTCGGCGTCGGCATCCCAGCCGAGCGAGTGCTCGAGGTCCGGATACGTCCACGGCCCGAACAGCGCTTCCTGGAACGCCGCCTGGATCGCGGCCGGCGTACGCCGACCGCGCGGCTTGCCGTCCGGTACCAGCGATTCGGCTACGCCGATCAGCCCGCCGAGAAACGTCTGCTGCCCGGAGGTCATGTGCATCCGCGTCGGCGTCAGGCGGCCCTTGTCGTCGGCGATGGCATCCGAACCGAGCGCGGCCAGGAAGTCGCAGCGCTCCCGCTCGGCAACGTCGGCCGAGACGAGCGCCTCGACCAGCTGCTGCGCAAAGACTTCCCGCGGCACCCGCAAGCCACCGTCGGGCGACCAGTCCAGGTGCGGCCAAGCCGTCGCGGCGTGGTGCTCGACGAGCCGGACGACGAGCGCCTCGGGATCTAACGCCTGCGGCAGGCCGAGCACGGCTGTCCAGTCGTCGCGCATCGACCAGCGCAGCGTGGCGTCGCGTAGCTCCGGAATGCGCCCGCACAGACGCAAGAGGCCGAAGGCGGCGAGCGCGCCGATCGGCCGGCTGCCGAGCAAGCCGGTGAGCACGAGGTCGTGATATCCGCTCATTGGCGGGCCTCCTCTTCGGAGCGGCGCTGGTCGGCGAGCCGCAGCAGGGCTTCGAGGTACGCGAGTCCCCACCAGCCGTAGCGGCGGCACAGGCGCCAGAACAGCTCGGCCCAGCCGGCGTCCAGTCGCTCGAGTCCGTGGCTGCCGGCGAGGCGCAGACGATGCCCGAACAGCTCGAAGCGCGTCTCGGGGCAGCCCTCGTCGGCCACGACCGGCATCCACGGCCGTCCGCGGCCGTGATGCGCACCGACCAGGTACTCGACCAGCTCGGGATCGCGCGCGCCTTCGAGCAGCTCGGGATGCGCGCGCAACAATTGCACCGACGCGCATTCGTGGCGCTGGCCTTTCGGATATCCGGCGCGCTTTCGTGCCGCCTCGACGGCAGCGCGATCGCCGCGGTCCATGCCCGACTTGGCCAGCAGCAAGCCCCTACGCCGCCGCTCGAAACGATCGCCGCCGTACAGCCAGACCTGGAAGCGAGGATCGGCCTTGCCGAGGTCGTGCAATCGCCCGGCATGTCCCAGGTCGATGGCCAGGGCTTCTCCGAGGCCCACGGCCCTGGCCATGCGTTCGGCCAGCTCGCCGACGCCGGCGCAGTGCGGCTCGAGGCCGATCGGCACCGTGAGCACCGATTCGTCACCTTCATCGGTGAAGCCACGCGCGCCGCGTTCGGGTCGCAGCAGCAAGCCGCCGATGGTTTCGCCGGACGCATCGTCGTTGCCCGCGCGCCGTCCGTAAGGCACGGCACGCACACGGCCGGCCTGCAGCTCCGCGACCGTGGCGATGAACTCCGGCGGAAATCCTGGCCACGCCGCCAGCATTGCCAGCGCTTCCGACACGATGGCATCGGTACCCTCGGTGGCGAAGTGGTCGAGCAATTCACGTACTTCGGCAGCTATCAGCTCGTCGGCTTGATCACCGATCACGGCGGCGAGACAGTCCGGATGCAGACGCAGTACCGGAAGCCCGCGCACCTTGCGGGCCACCGCTTCGGCGATGTCCTCGACGGCGGCATGCCGTCCCGGGCTCCAGCCGTAGCGGTCCAACCCGCCGTAAGCCGCAGGCACCACCAGGGTATCGCCGGGGCGGATCTCGTCAGGCCCGACAAGGGCACTGCCGTCGAGGCCGCGCCAGCGCAGTGCCAGACGCGAATGCCCGGCGGCAGGCTCCCCATCCGACCGGGGATCGAAGTCGAGGTCACTCAGGGGCATCGCCGGCTGATCGCGCAGCCAGCGCCGCACGACCGAAAGCGGCAAGCCGACCGCTTCCTGCGACGCCGGCGGCAGTGCGGCGACGGTCTCGATGCAAACCGCCTGGTCTTTGCGCGTCGGGTGTTTCGGCAGGTCGGCGCGCCATACCAGTTGGACCTCCGCCTCGGCTCCGCGCGGACCGTGCAGGAACAGCTCGACATCCGGCTCGAGCGCTGGCTTCGGGCTGGTCTGTGCGAGCAAGTCGACGTACGCCGGCAGCAGCGTCGGCGCGTCCGCGGCGGGTGCATTCAGCGCCGCGAGCTCGGCCGTATCCGTCGGCAGCCGCTCCGCCAGTGCCGCGACACCGAAATCGATGCTGCGTGTCCCGGCCTTGCCACGACCCTGCCGCTCGGCGTTCTGCCACAGCCATTTCCAGGCCGCCGCGAGCGCCGCGCCGTAGACGGGATCGTCGCCGCTCGCCGCCTTGTCGTGCACAAGCACGGCGCACGCGCGCCGGAATCGGCCCAGTCGGTCCAGCCGGCCGAAGCGCTGGCGTAGCGCATCGAGCGGCGCCGACTCGCTGACGAGGCCGTCGAAGTCGAGGTCCGCACCCACCTCGATCGTCTGCGTCGCGACCACGAACAGTGGCCGCGGATTGTCGGTCACTTGGCGGCCGGCACGCATGCGCGGCAGCCACGCATCTCGCAATGCCTCCTGGTCGAGCGGTCGGCCGCGGCCGATCAGCAGCACGGCGTCGCTGTCGTCGTCTTCGGACAAGAACTCGAACACGGCGCGCGCGCTGGCGACGCGGTTGACCACGACGCCGATCACCGGCGGACGCTCCGGCGTCGCGAGCGCATCGTGCAGCGCTTTCGCTTCTTCGACGCAACGCTCGGCGAACGCGACCCGACCGTCGACTTCGACCAGCCGCGCCGGCTTCGGCGCCGTGAGCCGATCGCTCAAGGCTTCCCGATCAGCGGCGTCGAGCCCGAATACCGGGTGCGGGTCGCCCGGCGTCGCTGTCATCGCCACCGCGGCAAGAGGCCGCAAGGGCGCGGTTTCGCGCCAATCGTGCCCGAGATAACGCACCACGCGCCCTAGCGTGCCGAGGAAGGGTCGCGACAGGTGCGCCTCGTCGAGCAGCAGCAGGACGTCTTCGGCGAGCAGGCCGGCATGGATCGGCTGCGCGAACTCGCTGACGCCGTAGCCGCGGAACAGCAGGCGCGAGCCGAGTTGGTCGACGGTGCTCAGGATGAAGGTCGGCACCCGCGGGTCGCGCGTCCAGAAGTCTTCGCGCGGGATGCCGCCGCGCAGGCGTACCAGCGCCACCGGATCGCCGCCGTCGGCGATCACGCGCAGCCGCTCGGCCATGTCGGCGAGCACCGGCTCCGACGGTGCCAGCAAGGCCGCGCAGATGCGCTCGGCGCGCCGGAAGGCGTCGTCGACCACCAGCCGTCGGTCGACGACCAGCGCGATGCGCCGCCGCGCCCGCCGCTCGGCCGGCGGGCGGTCCGCTTCGAGCGCTAGATGGAACAGCGCCACGTCGAGCGCGGCCGTCTTGCCGGCGGCGGTGGGCAGATCGATGACCTCAGGCCAGGTGCCCGATTCGCACACTTGCCGGACGAGCCGGCGCTGCCACGGGAACGGCCGACAACGGTGCACCGCCGCGAAGTAGCGATCGAAATCGTCGATGTTCACGGCTCGCCCCCCGTCGCGCCTCGCCGCGAGTTCAGCGGCCGGAACAGTCCCATGCCGAAGAAGCGCCCCGCACCGAGCACGACCGGGCCGCGCACCGGCACTGCGAAGCGCAGGCCCACGTGGGCGACGAAGCGCGGCCCGCTGGCATCGCGGAACAGCTTGTGCTCGCCGCGGAAGGCGCTGGCGGGCGGTATGCCGCGACACTGCGCAAACGGGCCGACCGCGACCACTTCGGGCGCCGGCAGGCCGACGTCGGCGCACGTCCGCGCCAGCACCGCAGTGGCGTCCTTGGCCGGGTTGCCGGGCCTGGGCCGATGTCCGAACACCACGGGTGTGGCCGATACCCACTCGCATGCCGGGCGCGTCCACGTCCCGGCGCGCAAGGCGGCAGGCAGCCGCGTCTGCTGCGCAGCATCGGCGAAGTCGAGCCGCCACTCGCCCAGCGCGCCGAGACGGATCACCCGCTCCGGCAGCGCTGCGAGCGCCTCCTCGAGCGCGTCGATGTCATCGGCACTGGCCGTGCGTGGCGTCAGCACGGCCAGCCCCATCAGGTGGCCGTCGGCATGCCTGTGGTCGCAGTCGGGCAAAGCGGCCAAGGCCAGGTGCGGCGCGTGCGTCGGCGTGCCGTCGGCCTCATGACCGCTGATGAACGGGCGGCGTGGGTCGGCCGCCGTGGCGAGTACCGTGCCACGCACCGCGAGCACCAGCTTCAGCGCCGCCTCGGTCGGCAACCCGGGACCGCTCACCGGACGCAGGATCGTGACGATGCGATACAGGCCCTCTGCCGGCGCCTCGGCCGGCACTTCGGAGGCAAGGCCGTAGCGTGCGACCCGGCCGGTCGGCGGCTCGAGGCGGCGACCGAGACGCACACTCGCGGCGTGCGTTTCCTCGAGCCGCGCCAATCGTCCGGGACCCGGTACGCGCAGGCCCTGCGCGCCGGCTTCGTCCGGCACCAGGTTGGGTTCGGGAATGTCTGCGTCACGCACACAGACCCGCACCGGCGACGCCGAGTGACCCAGATAACCCACCCGCTCGGCCAACCCCGCCAGCGCCGCACGGCGAGCATCATCGGCTTCGGCTGTGGGCCAGATGAACCAGACGCGTGCATCGTTCGGCGTCAGCGCCGGGAAGTAGCGTTCGGCCCGCTTGCGCGGGACTCGCAGCCCCTCGGCGATGAAGCCGCCCTCCGGCTTGCGGTGGTCGGGATCGTTGATCGGCACCCAGCACGGCAGCGCCGCGCGCCCGACACCGTCAGCGCCCGGCGGATCGACATGCAGGCTGGGCGGGGCCAGCGTCTCGAGCCATTCGAGCGCCGCGCGTCCCTCGGCACGCCCGGCTTCATCGAGGTCGCCCTCGTGCAGCGCCGCGACCAGCGCCGAGAACAGCCGCCCCGGGTGCGGCGGCCATTCGACGCGCGCACGGTCGCCGCGGTCGGTCGCGAGCACCCGCCCCATCAGGTATTCCACTTCGAGCGCGAGCATGACGCTCACTCCTCGACGTGGGCGGCCGCGCGGCTCTTGCGGACCAGTTCGACGAGCTTGGGCAGCGGCTGCAAGCGCACCGGCTCGGTCGGCCACTCCAGCCCGGCCGCACGCGCCGCCTGCACCGCCTGCTCGAGGATCGCGAGCGCCTGCTCGGCATCGAGCGCGAACGGTGTCGCGTCACCATAGGCGCCGATGCACTCGTACACCGGCCGCGCCGTCGGCACGAGGTCGCAGCGCGAGCGCAGCGCGAAGCCCTGCGCGACGCGCAACGCCACACCGGTCAAGGCCAGCGCGGCGAGCAGCGTGCGCGCTGCCGCATCGCGCTCCGGTCCCCGCTTACCGTTTTTCGGGAAGCAGAGCTTGCGCAGCGCCGGCAGCGACACCACTACGGTCAGCTCGGCGTGATCGAGGGTGACACCGCCGCGTATCGCATCGCCGCGCTTGGCGCTGAGGCCATCCTTCTCGGCAACTGCGAAGCTCGGCGGGATGTTGGAGTGGTTGATTTCCGAAGGCTTGACTGCTGCAGCCTTGGGATCGCTTGGCTTCTCGGTGGTCCAGTCACCGTCGGCCGTGCGGTAGATGTCGACGCGCTTGATGCCCAACGGGTCGATGCGCGATGCCGCCAGCACGCCCGGCACCGCGTCGATACCGGCGATCTCGGCCACCACGGCGCGCTGGAACTTGTTGCCGAGCCCGCCGGCGCTGCCGGTGGAGTCCCAGACGCCGAACACCAGCGCGTTCGGGCAAGCACGCAGTAGTGCATTGGCGTTGCGGATGGTTGCTTCGGCGAAGGCTTGACCGAGCGGCGTCTTCCGGAACTCGACCCCGTCGAGCGTGCTGTCGCGGAAGATGGCGTCGGCGATGCGGTGCGGCGCCTCGAACGTGGTCACCGAGCCTATGTCCGGGAACATCGAGAAATCCGTCTCGAGCATCGGCAGCGCCAGGCGCCCCGCACGGCAGGCTTCGAGCAGGGCGAGCTCCATGTGGTTGGCTTCGCTCTGCACCGAGTTCAGCAGCACCGTCGAGACTTCCCGGCCATCGATGCGCCGCGTCTCCCAGGCGTACTGCCCGCCCTCGTGCGTCGGCGGGAACACCTTGGTGCCTGGACCGCCGGCCGGCTCCAGACGCAGCCGCAGGCGGAAGGCGGCCGCGTGACCGGTCACGGCGGCACGCAGGGTTTCGAAGCTCAGGAGTTGGTGATGCTCGGTCATGGTTGTCACCTCTGGTTGTGGAGCGCTGTGGTAGGCGGCAGCGGGTCAGACGTACAGATCGACGATCTCCCCCTCCGGGATGCGGATCGTTCTGCAGAGACACGGTATGGGCACACCGTCGCGCGTGGCGGAATGGCAAGCTTGTCGTGGCAAGTCCGCTTCGGCGGTAGGGACGGAGGTAGAGGCTGGAGACGGTGGGTGATCCATTCGGGGTCTTCCGTTTTTCGATCAGCTTCCATGCTTCCAGACGATCGGATCAAAACCTGAGGCTTTGTTGCGATGCCCCGAGGAAAACGCATCGGAGCGTCCGAGGATGGTGAATGAGGCCGGGGTTCCCCCCGGAAGCGACCGGATGTGATCACTCGCAAGCTCTTGCTTGTAATCTTCAATAAGGCCGATCGCTTCGAGAAGCCTAGTTCAAGAGCACAAAATTGTCTCTTACTTGTAATAAGCTATGGTTTGAGGTGCCGGCCATGCTCGCGGAGCGCTGCATCGTGGAAACGGATGCCGACGGAAATCTGAAGATCCTGCCCAAGCTGCCGCCGAACGCGCGCATCGAGGCGATCTTCCTGGTGCTCGACGAGGCCCCATCGGTGCGGCAGCGGATGCCGCCGCCCAGCCTGGCCGGTTCGATCGAGATCCACGATGACTTGATCGAACCGGCCGTGCCGGAAGAGGACTGGGACGCGCTGCGGTGATCCTGCTCGACACCCACATCTGGCTGCGATGGCTCAAGGGTACCGGCGAACGCATACCGCCCACCCTGCTCCAGCGTCTGGAGGCGACCGACGGGTTGGCTGTGTCGGTGATGTCGTGCTGGGAGGTGGCGATGCTGGTCAAGGCAGGTCGTGTCGCGCTCGATCGCCCCGTCCGCGACTGGCTGGTGTTCGCCCTGCGTGAGAGTGGCACCCGCTGCCTCGGGGTAACGCCTGAGATCGCGGTCGCGGCGGCGGAGCTGCCGCAGCACCACCGCGATCCGATCGACCGGATGCTGATCGCCACCGCGCTGATCGAAGACATCGAGCTGGCAAGCCTGGACGGCAAGTTTCCGCTTTATCGTGCTGTGGGACTTCGATTGCTCGACGGCTGAGCGCCTCCGCGCGGCTCATTGGGTGGCGCGCATGCCGCGCCGGTAGATCAGGTGGTAGACCAGCGCCACCAGCACGCTGCCGCCGACCAGGTTGCCGAGGATCACCGGCACCAGGTTGGTGAACAGCGCCGCCCAGCCCAGGCTCGCGCCCACGGCGCCGCTGCCCTCGCGCAGCAGCAGGCCGAGCGGGATCAGGTACATGTTGGCGATGCTGTGCTCGAAACCGGCGGCGACGAAGGCCGTGATCGGGAACACGATCGCCACCGCCTTGTCGACCACGCTGCGCCCGGCCAGCGCCATCCACACCGCCATGCACACCAGCACGTTGCACAGCACGCCCTTGAAGAAGGCTTCGCCGAACGGCAGCGCGCCCTTGGCCGCCGCGATCCTGACGTACTCGAGCGCGACCGCCCCGCCGTTCATCCGCGGGTGCTGCGACAGGTAGACCAGCAGCGCCAGCCCCACCGCGCCGACGAAGTTCGCGGCGCAGACCACGCCCCAGTTGCGCAGCAGCTCGCGCGTGCCGATCCTGCCGTCGGCCCAGGCCATCGCCAGCAGGTTGTTGCCGGTGAACAGTTCGGCGCCGGCGACCACCACCAGCAGCAGCCCCAGCGAAAAGCTCAGCCCGCCGAGCAGCCGGGCGGCGGCGAAGCCGAGGCTCGCGTCGCTGAGCACCAGCACGTAGCACATCGCGCCCAGCCCGATGAACGCTCCCGCCAGCACGCCGAGCATCGCCATCGGCAGCAGCGGCAGCCGCGCCTTGGCGACGCCGATGCCGTCGACCCGGTCGGCGATCTCCTTCGGTGAAAAGGCGTCGAAGCCGAAGATTTCTGCCATGCGTCGCACCTCCTCCGCGTGGCCCGCGCAAGCGCCCGCTCCCGCCGGACCTCAGCGTCGGTCGAGCCTGGCCTTCAGGTAGTCGATACAGCCCGCCAGGGTCGCGAGGCGCGGGTAGTCGAGCTCGGAGATGTCGATGGCGAAGGCCTCGTGCAGCCCCTCGACGAAGTCGAGGCAGTCCATCGAGTCGAAATAGTCGAGCTGGTCGCGCAGGCGCCTGCCGGGATCGAGGCGCTCGACATCGGCATCGGGCGCCACCTCCCGCAGCACCTGCAGCACCGTGGCGTGGATCTGCATGTCGTTCATAGCCTTTCGGGCTCCTGCAGCAGGCTCTCGACGAGCGCCAGGAAGCGGGCACCGCGGTGGCCGTCGCTGGCGCGGTGGTCGGCCGACAGCGTCGCGTGCAGCAGCGGCCGGGCGACGATGCGCCCGGCGGCCGCCCACGGCCGCTCGGCGATGCGGCCGAAGCCGACCAGCGCCACCTGCGGCGGATGGATGACGCCGAACACCGTGTCGACCCCCTGCTCGCCGAGGCTGGTGACGGTGATCGTCGCATCGGCGAGCTCCGAGCTGCGCAGCGACCCCGCGCGGGCGCGCTGCACCAGCGCACGCAGCTCGGCCATCAGGCGATCGAGCGTCGCGGCGTCGGCCTCGTGCAGCGCCGGGGCGACCAGGCCGCCGCCGCGCAGCGCGATGGCGGTGCCGACGTGGATGCCGCTGCCCGGGCGGAAGCCGCCGTCGAGCCAGTGGCCGTTCAGCTCGGGCGCCTGGCGCAGCGCCAGCGCCACGGCCTTCAGCGGCAGCACGCCGGCGAGCAGGCGCTCGGGGACCGCGCGCCGCGCGTTCTCGTCGCGCAGCCATTCGAGCGCGCGCCCCATGTCGATGGTGGTGCCGAGGTAGTAGTGCGGGATCTCGCGCTTCGCGCGCGTCATCGCCGCGGCGATGGCTTGGCGCATGCCCGCCAGGCGCTCGGTCGCTCCCATCGGCTGCGCGGCCGCGCGCACGGCGGCGGCGGCACGCTCGACGTCGGCCAGCGTCACGGCACCGTCCGGACCGCTGCCGGTCAGCGCGGCGAGGTCGATGCCGACCTCGGCGGCACGCCGGCGCGCCGCCGGCGACGCGCGCTGCCGTCCGCCCGCCATCGGGGCGAGCATCGGCGGCACGAAGATGGTTTCCGCAGCCGGGGGGGGCGCGGCGCCGGCCTCGCCCTCGACGCGCAGACGCGCCAGCGGCGTGCCCACCGGCACCTTCTCGCCGACCGGGACGAGGATCGCCTCGACCACGCCGGTCTCGAAGATCTCGACGTCGATCGCTCCCTTGAAGGTGTCGACGACGGCGACCACGTCGCCGCGCCTGACCGCATCGCCGGGAGCGACCAGCCACTGCACCAGCGTGCCGGCCTCCATGTCCGAGCCGAGCGAAGGCATCCGGAACTCAGCCATCGCCGCGCACCAGCGCACGCGCGACCGCGACGACGGTGTCCGGCTGCGGCAGCGCGGCCTGCTCGAGGTGGCGGGCATAGGGCATCGGCACCTCGGCGCTGCACACCCGCGCCACCGGCGCGTCGAGCTCGTAGAAGGCGCCCTCCATGATCCGCGCGCTGATCTCGGCGGCGAGGCTGCCGCTCCTCCAGCCCTCGTCGACGATCACCGCACGGCGGGTCGAAGCGACCGAGGTCAGGACGACTTCGGTGTCCAGCGGCCGCAGGCTGCGCAGGTCGATCACCTCGGCCTCGATGCCCTCGGCTGCGAGCCGCTCGGCTGCCTCGAGCGTCTTGGGCAGGCTGCCGCCGTAGGTGATCAGGCTCACGTCGCGCCCCGGCCGACGCACCCGCGCCCGGTCGATGTCGACCGCGCCGGCGTCGGCCGGCAGCGCGCCCGCCTGGTTGTACAGCAACGCGTGCTCGAAGAGCAGTACCGGATCGGGGTCCTCGAGCGCGGTCCACAGCATGCCGCGCGCATCCTCGAGCGTCGCCGGCGCCAGCACCCGCAGGCCGGGGATGTGCGCGTACCAGCCCTCGAGGCTGTGCGAGTGCTGCGCGGCGAGCTGGCGCCCGCCGCCGGTGGTCATGCGGATCACCAGCGGCACGTTGAACTGGCCGCCGGACATGTGCAGCAGGGTCGCGGCGTTGTTCAGGATCTGGTCGAGCGCGAGCAGGCTGAAGTTGACCGTCATGATCTCGACGATCGGGCGCATCCCGCCCAGCGCCGCGCCGATCCCCGCGCCGACGAAGGCCGACTCGGACAGCGGCGTGTCGCGGATGCGCTCGGGGCCGAACTCGGCGAGCAGCCCCTTGCTGACCGCGAAGCAGCCGCCGTAGGCGCCGACGTCCTCGCCCATCAGGAACACGCGCGCGTCGCGGCGCAGCGCCTCGCGCAGCGCCTCGCGCACCGCGTCGCGGTAGGTGGTGGTGATCGCGCTCATGCGCCCGGAGCCTCGCTGTAGACGAAGCGCGTCAGGTCCTCGACCGGCTCCCAGCTGCCCACCTCGGCGAAGGCGACGGCCTCGGCGATCTCGGCCTCGATTCCGGCCTCGATCCGCGCACGCGTCGCGTCGTCGAGCGCACCATCGTCGCGCAGGCGCCGCTCGAGCAGCGCGATCGGGTCGCGCTGGCGCCAGGCCTCGACCTCGGCCTTGTCGCGGTAGAGCTGCGCGTCGAACATCGAGTGCGCGCTGAAGCGGTAGGTGCGGAACTCGAGGAACCACGGCCCCGAGCCGGCGCGCACCGCCTGCGCCGCCCGCCGCGTGGCCTCCTCGACGGCGAGCACGTCCATGCCGTCGACGGCCTCGGCGCTCAGCGCGTAGCTGGCGGCCTTCAGGCGCAGATCGGGCTGGGACTGGGCGCGTGCCAGCGCCGTGCCCATCGCGTAGAAGTTGTTCTCGCACAGGAACAGCACCGGCAGCTTCCACAGCGCCGCCAGATTCAGCGATTCGTGGAACTCGCCTTCGGCCACCGCGCCGTCGCCGAACAGGCAGGCGCTGACGCGCGCGCGCCCCTGCAGCTTGTCGGCCAGCGCCAGACCCACGGCCAGCGGCAGGCCGCCGCCGACGATGGCGTTGCCGCCGTAGAAGCGCGTCGCCGCGTCGAAGAAGTGCATCGAGCCGCCGCGCCCGCGGCTGCACCCCTCTCGCCTGCCGTACATCTCCGCCATCACCGCCCGCGCCGGGATGCCCCTGACCAGCGCGTGGCCGTGCTCGCGGTAGGTCGAAACCACGGCATCGTCGGGTTCGAGCGCCTGCAGCGTCCCCGCCGCCACCGCCTCCTCGCCGATGTACAGGTGCATGAAGCCACGGATCTTCTCCTGCGTGTACAGCTCGGCCGCCTTCTCCTCGAAACGGCGGATGCGCAGCATCTCGCGCAAGAGCTGGCGGGCGTGGTCGCCGTTCATCGCCGTTCGTCCTCCTCGAGCGTCGACAGGTCGCCCTCGGGCAAGCCCAGCTCGCGCGCCCTGAGCAGCCGCCGCATGATCTTGCCGCTGCGGGTCTTGGGTAGGACTTGGCGGAAGTCGATCGCGCGCGGCGCCACCGCCCCCAGGCGGCTGCGGGCGAAGGCCAGCAGCTCGCGGCGCAGCGCCTCGTCCTCGGCGATGCCGGGCCTGAGCACGACGAAAGCCTTGACCACCTCGCCGGCCACCGGCTCGGGAACGCCGATCACGCCGGCCTCGGCGACGGCCGGGTGCTCCATCAGCGCGCTCTCGACCTCGAAGGGACCGATCAGGTGGCCGGCCGACTTGATCACGTCGTCGGCGCGGCCGACGAACCAGAAATAGCCGTCGGCATCGCGCCGTGCCAGGTCGCCGCTCAGGTACCAGCCCTCGGCGAAGCACCGGTGGTAGCGCTCGTCCTCGTGCAGGTAGCCGCGGAACATCGACGGCCAGCCGGGACGCAGCGCGAGCTCGCCGTCGACATCGGGCTCGGCGACGGGCGCGAGGCGGCCGCCCTCGCCGCGGCGCACGATGGCCGCCTCCACCCCCGGCAGCGGACGCCCCATCGACCCGGGCCTGATCGGCATCGCCGCGTAGTTGGCGATCATGATCCCGCCGGTCTCGGTCTGCCACCAGTTGTCGTGGAACGGGCGCCCGAAGGCCTCGAGCCCCCACACCACCGCCTCGGGGTTCAGCGGTTCGCCGACGCTGGCGAGGAAGCGCAGGTGCGACAGATCGTGGCGGCGCGCCAGCTCGGCGCCGGCCTTCATCAGCATCCGGATCGCGGTCGGTGCGGTGTACCACACGCTGACGCGCTGCGCCTCGAGGACGCGGTACCAGCGCCCGGCGTCGAACTCGTCCTGGTCGACGATGCTGCTCGCGCCGTTGCACAGCGGCGCGATGATCCCGTACGAGGTCCCGGTGACCCAGCCGGGATCGGCGGTGCACCAGAACACGTCGTCGGGATGCAGGTCCAGCGCGTACCGGCCCGTCAGATGGTGGACCAGCACCGCGCCGTGGACGTGGATCGCCCCCTTGGGCCTGCCGGTGGTGCCGCTGGTGAAGTGCAGCAGCGCCCAGTCCTCGGGATCGGTGGGCGCGATCGTGAAGCGCTCCGCCGCGCCGTCCATCGCGGCCCGGAAATCGCACGTGCCGGGCACCTCGGTGGCTGCGCCCGGTTCGCCGACCAGCAGCACGTGCCGCAGCGCGGGCAGGCGATCGCGCAGCCCCGCGATCTTGCGCCGGTACAGAGGCTCGGTGGTCAGCAGCACCCGGGCTTCGCCGATGCCCAGGCGCGCCAGGATCGGCTCGGGGCCGAAGGCCGAGAACAGCGGGCAGAACACCGCACCGGCCTTCCAGGTGCCGAGCGCGGCGATGTAGAGCTCCGGGATCCGCCCGCTCAGCGCGAACACTCGCTCGCCCTTGCCCACGCCCAAATCCTGCAGCACGTTGGCGAAGCGGTTGCTGAGCGCGGCGAGCTCGCCGTAGCTGAAATCGCGCACCTCGCCGTTCGCGCCCAGCCAGCGCAGCGCGCGATGGTCGCGGCGCGGCCCGGCGGCATGGCGGTCGACCGCCTCATGGGCGATGTTCAGCCCCCTGCCACCCGGCAGGCCGTCGAGCGCCCGGTGTTCGGCGTCCCAGGAAAAGCTCGCGCAGGTCTCGGCGTAATCGGCGAGGTTGGGGGCGGGCCCGCCCCCGCCTCGGGGTTTGTCGATCACTGGCCAGCCCATGCGGCCCTCCTCGGTCGGTCGCGCTCGGCGGTGTCAACGCCGGTGCCCCGAACGTAGCGCATGTCTTTGCCGCTGGCTCGCCCGGCGGGCGGCGAATGACGAATCCATTGACGCGCGTCACTTTCGCGCCCCGAAACCGCTCGTATCGTCGTAAGCACGGCGCCGCCCGACGGCCCCCGATAACCTGCACGACCCGCGCACGATGCAGCGGATAAGCTTGTTTCCAGGGGCGTCCGGGCCGGCACGCAGCGGGCCGGGCCACCACGGTGGGGGGTGAAGACGATGTTGCCGATCAGCGATCGGACCGAAGCCGGACGCGCGCTCGCGCGGGCGCTGAGCCGCTACCGCGGTCGCGATGACGTCCTGGTGCTGGCGCTGCCGCGCGGAGGCGTCCCGGTCGCCTTCGAGGTGGCCGAGGCGTTCGGGGCGCCGCTGGACCTGATGCTGGTGCGCAAGCTGGGCGCACCGCAGCAGCCGGAGCTGGCGATGGGCGCCATCGCCAGCGGCGGGGCCCGCGTCCTGAACCCCGATGTCATCGGCGTGCTGCGGATCGGCGACACGACCATCGAGCGGGTCGCGGCACGGGAAACGCAGGAGCTCGAACGCCGGGAACGGACCTACCGCGGCGAGCGTCCGAGTCCGCCGGTGGAGGGCAAATGCGTGATCCTGGTCGACGACGGCGTGGCCACCGGCGCCACGATGCGCGCCGCGGTCGCGGCGCTGCGCCAGCGCAAACCGGCCCGGATCGTGATCGCGGTTCCGGTGGCGCCACCCGATACCGTCGACGTCCTGCGCGGAGAGGCCGACGAGGTGGTCTGCCTCGAGACCCCCGAACCCTTCATCGCCATCGGCCGCTGGTACGGCGCGTTTCCGCAGCTCTCCGACCAAGAGGTCAAGGATCTGCTGGCGCAGGCCTGGGCGCAGCCATGAGCGGCGCATCGCCGAGCGATCCGGTGCCGGCCACCGAGGTGCGCGTTCAGGCCGGGGACGCGGTCCTCGGCGCCAGCCTCGCGCTTCCCGCGAGCGCCGTCGGCATCGTCGTGTTCGCCCACGGCAGCGGCAGCAGCCGCTTCAGCCCGCGCAACCGCTACGTGGCCGAGTGCCTGAACCGCGGCGGGCTCGGCACGCTGCTGCTCGACCTGCTGAGCGCCGAAGAGCACGCGATCGATCAGCTGAGCGGCCGACTGCGCTTCGACATCGAGCGCTTGAGCCGGCGCCTGATCGGCGCGATCGACTGGCTGGACGGGCTGCCGCAGACGCGGACGCTGCGGGTCGGCCTGTTCGGCGCCAGCACCGGCGCCGCCGCGGCGCTGAACGCGGCGGCCGAGCGGCCCGAGCGGGTGGCGGCAGTGGTGTCGCGCGGCGGCCGCCCCGACCTGGCGCTGGACGCCCTGCCCGGCGTGCGCGCCCCGACCCTGCTGATCGTCGGTGGCCTCGACCCTGCGGTGATCGGCATGAACCGCACCGCCGCGGCGCGGATGAGCTGCGAGCATCGCCTCGAGATCGTCCCCGGCGCGACGCACCTGTTCGACGAGCCGGGCAGGCTCGACGAGGTCGCCCGGCTCGCGCTCGCCTGGTTCCAGCGCCTGCTCGGCTGAGGTCCTGCACGGCTTCGGAGGCATCATGGAACTCAAGCTGTTCGCCCTCGATGCCGGCCGTGACGCCGGCTTCGCCCAGCGGCTCGCCGACGCGCTCGGCGTGGCCCCGTCCGCGCACGAGGAGCGGCGCTTCGAGGACGGCGAGCACAAGTCGCGCCCGCTCGACAGCGTGCGCGGGCGCGACGCCTATGTCGTCTGCTCGCTCTACGGCGAGCCGCAGCAGAGCGTCAACGACAAGCTGGTGCGACTGCTGTTCTTCCTGGGCGCGCTGCGCGACGCCGCCGCGAGCCGGGTGACCGCGGTGCTCCCCTATCTGTGCTACGCGCGCAAGGATCGCAAGACCAAGCCCCGCGACCCCGTGACCACGCGCTACCTCGCCGCGCTGCTGGAAGCGGTCGGAACCGATCGGGTCGTGACGCTCGACGTCCACAACCTGGCCGCCTACCAGAACGCCTTCCGCATCCGCACCGAACACCTCGAGGCCAAGCCGCTGTTCGTGGCCCACTTCGCTGCACTGGTCGGCGACGACGCCATCGCGGTGGTCTCTCCCGACGAGGGCGGCATCAAGCGGGCCGAGGCCTTCCGCGAGGCGCTCGAACGCCGTCTCGGACGGCCGGTCGGGCGCGCCTTCATCGACAAGTACCGCAGCGCCGGCGTGGTTTCCGGCGGGACGCTGGTCGGCGAGGTGTCGGGACGCACGGCGATCGTCGTCGACGACCTCGTCAGCAGCGGCACCACGCTCGGCCGCGCCGTCGAGGCATGCCGGGCGCAGGGGGCGCGGCGGATCTGCGCCGCCGTCTCGCACGGGCTGTTCGCCGAGCGGGCCGATCGGGTGCTGAGCGATCCGGCGCTGGAGAAGCTGGTGGTGACCACTGCCGTGCCGCCGCTGCGGCTCGACCCCGCGCTGGCGCACCGGAAGCTGGACGTCCTCGACGTCGCGCCGCTGTTCGCCGAGGCGATCCGGCGGCTGCACACCGGCGGATCGCTGGTCGAGCTGGTGGAGGCCTGAACCCAGGGGCGACACACCCGAAGACTGGTTTCTCGAAGGAGGGCGGCTGCCATGCACGCGATGCTGCTGAAAGCGCTCGGCCCGGTCGACGCGGCGCGGCCGCCGCTGGAGGCCGCCGAGCTGCCGATGCCCGACCCCGCGCCCGGCGAAATCCTGGTGCGTGTGAACGTCTGCGCCGTGTGTCACACCGAGCTCGACGAGATCGAGGGCCGCACCCCGCCGGCACGCTTGCCGATGGTGCTCGGCCACCAGGTGGTCGGCACGGTGGCCGAGCTCGGTGCGGGCGCGGGCCGCTTCGCCCCCGGCACGCGCGTCGGCGTGGCCTGGATCCACTCCGCGTGCGGCGCCTGCGCGCATTGCGCGCGTGGCGAAGAAAATCTGTGCGCCGGCTTTCGCGCGACCGGCCGTGACGCGCCGGGCGGCTATGCCGAGTACCTGACCGTGCCGGAAGCCTTCGCCCACGCGATCCCCGCGGTCTTCGCCGACGCCGAAGCTGCGCCGTTGCTGTGCGCCGGTGCGATCGGCTACCGCTCGCTGCGCCTGAGCGGCCTGCCGAGGGGCGGTGCACTGGGTTTGGCCGGCTTCGGTGCCTCGGCGCATCTGGTGCTGCGGCTGCTGCACCACCTCGACCCGGGCGCGCGCGTGCACGTGCTCGCCCGCGACGCCGCCGAGCGCGCCTTCGCGCGCGAGCTCGGCGCGACCTGGGCCGGCGACTTCGACGCGACGCCACCCGAGCCGCTGGCCGCGGTGATCGACACCACGCCCGCGTGGCGGCCGATCGTCGAATCGCTGCGGCTGCTCGCACCGGGCGGGCGGCTGGTGATCAACGCGATCCGCAAGGAAACCGCCGATCAGCAGGTCCTGCTCGGGCTCGACTACCCGCGGCACCTGTGGCTGGAGAAGGAGATCAAGAGCGTCGCCAACGTCACCCGCGCCGACGTCGCGGAATTCCTCCGGCTTGCCGCCGAGGCCGGCATCCGCCCCGAGTATCGCGAATATCGGCTCGAGGACGCCAACCGCGCGCTGATCGAGCTGCGTCAGGGTCGCGTGCGCGGCGCCAAGGTGCTGCGGGTGGCGGGGGCCTGAAGCCGCTCATCAGGCTCCGCCGCCGGTACGCCGGGCATGCACCCACAGCCTCAGAAGTGCCGCCGAGGCCAGGCGGGCGCGCAAGCTGTCGGTGCGACCGTTCAGCGCGATCGGCACTCGCCCCCCCAGCGCGACCCCGGCGCCGGCGGCGCCCGCCAGTTGGGCGAGCTGCTTGGCGAGCATGTCACCCGCTTCCAGGTTGGGAACCACCAGGATGTCCGCCTGGCCGGCCACCGGCGAGACGAGATCCTGCGCGTGTGCGGCCTCGGTGCTGATGGCCTCGTCGAAGGCCAACGGGCCATCCAGCACGGCCCCGGTGATCTGGCCGCGGTCGGCCATCTTGCAGAGCGCCGCGGCCTCCAGGGTCGAGGCGATCCTCGGGTTCACCGTCTCCACCACCGAGAGGATCGCCACCCTGGGCGCTTCGATCCGCAGCGCATGGGCCAAGTCGATCGCATTCTGGACGATGTCGCGCTTGTCGGCCAGACCCGGGGCGATGTTCAGGACGGTGTCGGTGATCAGCAGCGGCCGCGGATAGGCCGGCACGTCCATCACGAAGACGTGGCTGATGCGGCGGCCGCTGCGTAAGCCCGTCGTCACGGACGCGACCGCATCGATCAGCTCGTCGGTGGGCAGGCTGCCCTTCATCAGCGCTTCGACCTCGCCGGCCCGGGCCAGCGCGACCGCCGCTTCCGCCGCGGCGTGGCTGTGCTCGACGGCGACGATCCGGCAGCCATCCAGATCGATCCCTTCGGCGGCGGCCAGCGCGCGAACCCTCGCCTGTGGGCCGATCAGCACCGGCTCGATCAGCCCCTGTCGCGCCGCCTCCAGCGCCCCGAGCAGCGAATTGCGGTCACACGGGTGCACCACGGCGCAAGCGACCGGCGGCAAGCCTTCGCAGGCCTGCATCAGCCACGCGAAGGTGCCTCGGCGACGCAGCGCGACCTCGATCGAACCACCACGGGTGCCCTCACGCACCTCGATCGGTGCCGCCACCGTCACGCTGCCCGCGACCACCACACGTCCGTGCGCGTCCTGGCAACGGCAATCCAGGACGACGAGATGGTCGTCCAGGTGTTTCTCCCTGACGGTCACGGTCGCGGTCAGGCTGTCGCCGGTCGCCACCGAGCCACGGTAATGCAGATCCTGGCCGAGGATCACGGTGCCGGGACCGGGCAGCCGGGTCCCGATCAGCGCCGAGATCAGCGCGCTGCTGCCGAGTCCTTGGGCGGCCACGACCGGCTCGTGGGCGCTGGGGTCGAGGTCGCCCGCGAGGAAGGCGAACAGTTCCACGTCCGCCTGGCTGAGGGTGCGCGTCAGACTGGCCGAGGCACCGGGCTCGAGCTCGGCGATGGTCTGGTTCCGAACGATTTCCATGCCACCCTCCTCTGACGGAATGCCCACCAGGTCGCGGAGCGGGTCGGCAGCGACCACTCGACGCACTCCCACCGCCACGTGGCTCAGTACAGCATGCTCCCCTCGTGTGTACAAAGGAGGCCACCGCGCTGCAGGGCGGAGCCGTGCCCGTCGGGGGGCACGGCAAGCGCGGTGGATCTACGCCAC
>JBDHRG010000316.1:0-2939 GCA_039807445.1 Candidatus Competibacteraceae bacterium | reverse complement strand
CAGCAGGCGGTTGTAGACGAAGCGCGCGCAACCGAAGGTCCGGGCCAGCATCTCGGCTTGCTCGGGCGTCGGGTAGAGCCGGAATCGGTAGGCGCGCTTCACGTCCATGCCAACACGCTACACGACGATAGCGTCTCGTGTAAGCCGAACGCTGAAAGGAGAGCGGGAACAGGAAGGCGCCCTGCGGGCGCCGCGCTATCCCTTCCCGGCCTGAAGGCCGAGGTTTCCCGCGCAAACTGATGAATCCAGCACCCGCCCCGCTCGACGTCGCCGCGACCGCGCTGCGCGGGCTGCACCTGATCGAGGCCAGCGCCGGCACCGGCAAGACCCACGCGATCACCGGGCTGTACCTGCGCCTGGTCGTCGAGGCCGGGTATACCGTCGACCGCATCCTGGTCGTCACCTTCACCCGCGCCGCGACCGAGGAGCTGCACGACCGTCTGCGCCGGCGACTGGTGTCGGCGAAGTTCGCGCTCGAGCGCGGCGCCGCCGAGCCCGGCGACGAGCTGCTCGCCGCGCTGCTGCCGCGGCTCGACCGCGCCGTGGCGGTGCGCCGCCTGACCGAGGCGCTGCGCGGCTTCGACGAGGCGGCGATCTCCACCATCCACGGCTTCTGCCAGCGCGTGCTCGGCGAGGCGGCGCTCGACACCGGCACCGCCTTCGACACCGAGCTGGTCGCCGACGAGCGCGAACTCTTGACCGCCGCGGTCGACGACTTCTGGCGCCGCGAGCTCGCCGGCGCCTCGACGCTGCGGGTCGAGCACGCGCTGGCGCAGGGCTGGAGCCGCAGCCCCGACGCGCTGCGCGCGCTGGTGCAGCCGCTGATCGACAAGCCCTTCGATACCGTGCGCGGCGCCGAGCCGCCGGCGCCCGAAGCGCTGGTCGCGGCCGAGGCAGGCTATCGGGCGGCCTGGACGACGCTGCGCGCCGCCTGGCACGGCGACCGCGCCGGCATCGGGGAACTGCTGGCGCGGGCGATGGGGGCGGGCGGCGCCAGGGCCGCGCTCAACGGCAGCAGCTACAAGCTGGCCAACCTGCCCGACTGGCTCGCCACGATCGACCTCGCCCTCGCCCCGGCCGAGGCCGGCCTGGAGCTGCCGGTATGCCTCGAGAAGCTGACCCCGGCGGCGCTCGCGGCCAAGACCAACAAGGGTCAGGCCACGCCCGGGCACGCGGCCTTCGCCGCGATCGCCGCGCTGCTCGAGGCGTATGCGGCGCTGCTCGGGCGGCTCGACGCCTGGCTGCTGGCGCTGCGCCCGCGCCTGCTCGAGTTCTGCCGCGACGAGCTCGCGGTGCAGAAGGCGCGCCGGCGCATGCAGACCTTCGGCGACCTGCTGTGGGCGCTCGATGCCGCGCTCGCGGTCGAGGGCGGTGCGCGGCTCGCCGGCACGCTGCGCGAACGCTATCCGGCGGCGCTGATCGACGAGTTCCAGGACACCGATCCGGTCCAGTACCGCATCTTCAGCCGCATCTACGCGGACGCGGGCGCGGGCCCGGCCTTCCTGGTCGGCGACCCCAAGCAGGCGATCTACAGCTTCCGCGGCGCCGACGTGTTCGCCTACCTCGCAGCCAAGGCGCAGGCCGGCGCGCAGCACACGCTGGCGCGCAACTGGCGCTCGGTGCCGGGCGTGGTCGAGGCGGTCAACGCGCTGTTCGCCGCCGAGCGCGCCTTCGTGTTCGACGACATCCCGTTCCGGCCGGCCGAGCCGGCGCCGAAGGACCATCCGCGGCTCGCGATCGCCGACGATGCCGCCGAGCCCTTCCGCATCTGGGCGCTGCCGCCGCGCCCCGACGGCAAGCCCTGGTCCAAGGCCGACGCCGCGGCGCTCGCGACCGCAGCCACCGCCGCCGAGATCGCGCGCCTGCTGCGCCTGGCCGCCGAGGGCCGCGCCACGCTGGGCGACGGTGCCGAGGCGCGGGCGCTGCGCGGCAGCGACGTCGCCGTGCTGGTGCGCAAGCACCGCCAGGCCGAGCGGATCCAGGCGGCGCTGCGCGCGCTCGGCGTGCCCAGCGTGCTGCAGGGCGACGCCGACGTGTTCGAGTCCGCCGAAGCCGAGGAGCTCGAGCGCGTGCTCGCGGCGTTGGTCGAGCCCGGGCGCGTCGGCCCGCTGCGCGCGGCGCTGGCGACGACGCTGATGGGCGGCGACGGCGCACGGCTGGTGGCCCTCGGCGACGACGAGCGCGGCTGGGAGACGCTCGCCGAGCGCTTCCTGGCCTACGCCCAGCGCTGGCGCGAGCACGGCTTCGTGCAGATGTTGCGCGAATGGCAGCTCGGCGAACGTGTCGCCGAGCGCCTGCTCGGCTACGCCGACGGCGAGCGGCGGCTGACCAACCTGCGCCAGCTCGGCGAGCTGCTGCACCAGGGCGCCAGCGGCCGCCACCTCGGCCCCGAGGCTCTGCTGAAGTGGCTCGCCGACCGCCGCCGCTCGCCCGACCCCGCCGACGAACAGGCGCAGCTCAAGCTCGAGAGCGAGGCCGAGCTGGTGCAGATCGTCACCATCCACAAGAGCAAGGGCTTGCAGTACCCGCTGGTGTTCTGCCCCTTCCTGTGGGACGCGCGCAAGCGGGGCGTGCGCAAGGGTGGTACCGCGGACCGGCCGCCCTACGCCTTCCACGCGCGCGAAGACCGGCGCACCGTGCTCGAGCTCGGCTCGGCCGACTACGAGGCCGACCGCGCGCTGTGGCGCGAAGAGGCACTGGCCGAGGACCTGCGCCTGCTCTACGTCGCGCTGACGCGCGCGCAGTACCGCTGTTCGCTGGTCTGGGGCGACATCGGTCAGGCCGACGACAGCGGCCTCGGCTGGCTGATCGCCCAGGCGGAGCACGCAGCCTCGGGCGCCGCGGGCCTGGCCGCGCTGCCCGAACTGGCGCCGGGTGCGATCCGCATCGGGGCCCCGCCCGCAGGCGCCGAGCCCTGGCGCGCGCCGCCCCCGGCCGGC
>JBDHRG010000315.1:0-2954 GCA_039807445.1 Candidatus Competibacteraceae bacterium | reverse complement strand
CGGCAGGGGGCGGCGCCGTTGTCGCTGGTGGTCGATGACGTCGGCATCTACTTCGACGCGACGCAGCCGTCGCGGCTCGAGCAACTGCTGAACGGCGAGGCGTTCGCCCCGGAGCTGCTGGCGCGTGCCGAGCGGGTGATGCGCTCGATCGTCGATAACGGCCTGAGCAAGTACAACCACGCCCCCGACGCACCGCCCGGGCTGCTGCCGGACAACGGCCGCACGCGCGTGCTGGTGGTCGACCAGACCGCGAACGACGATTCGATCCGCTACGGGCTGGCGAGCGCGGCGAGCTTCGGCGAGATGCTCGAAGCGGCCTGTCGCGAGCACCCGGGTGCCGATGTCTACGTCAAGACCCACCCCGACGTGATCGCGGGCAAGAAGGCGAGCTGCCTGTCGGCCGAGCGCGGGCGGCCGGGGGTGCGCTGGATCGCCGAGGACGTGAGCCCGCTGTCGCTGCTGCGCCAGGTGGACCACGTCTACGTCGTGACCTCGCAGATGGGTTTCGAGGCGCTGATGCTCGGCAAGCCGGTGAGCTGCTTCGGCATGCCGTTCTATGCCGGCTGGGGCGCGACCGACGACCGCGTGCGCTGTCCGCGGCGCACGCGCCGGCGTTCGGTGCTCGAGATCTTCGCCGCCGCCTACATCCTCTACCCGCGCTACGTCGACCCGGCGACCGGCCGGCGCTGCGAGATCGAGCGCGTGATCGAGCACCTGGCCTTGCAGCGTGTGTACGTCGATGCCAACCGCGGGCGGCTGTTCTGCTTCGGCTTCACACTGTGGAAGCGCGGCTACGTGCGCGAGTTCCTGAAGGCGCCGGGCAACGCGGTGCACTTCGTCGGCAGCGTGCGCCACGCGCGCCGGCTCGGCATCCGGCGCGGCGACCGCATGCTGGTGTGGGGCCTGCGCGAGGTGCCCGGGCTGCAGGCGCTCGCCAACGCACTCGGCATCCGGCTCGAGCGGGTCGAGGACGGCTTCATCCGCTCGGTAGGACTGGGCTCGGACTTCATCCGGCCGCTGTCGCTGGTGGTCGACCGCCGCGGCATCTACTTCGACCCGCGCCAGCCGAGCGATCTGGAGCAGATCCTGCAACATGCGGTATTTTCGCCACAGGAGCTCGTCCGTGTGGCGGCGCTGCGACAACGGCTGCTCGAGCAGGGCGTCAGCAAGTACAATGCCGCGTTCCGGGGGGGGAACTTGCCCGCGGCGCCGGCCGGGCGGCGCGTGGTGCTGGTGCCGGGGCAGGCCGAGGACGACGCCTCGATCCGCCTCGGCTGCGTCGACGTGCGCACCAATGAAGCGCTGCTGCGCGCGGTGCGTGCCGCGGCGCCGGAGGCTTTCCTGATCTACAAGCCGCACCCCGACGTGCTGAGCGGCAACCGCGCCGGACGGGTGCCGCCACAGGCGCTGGCCGAGCTGTGCGATGCGGTGGTGACGGACGCGCCGCTGGCCGACTGCCTGGCGCTGGCCGACGAAGTGCACACGCTGACCTCGCTGGTCGGCTTCGAGGCGCTGATGCGCGGCAAGCGCGTCGTCGCCTACGGCCTGCCGTTCTACGCCGGCTGGGGGCTGACCGAGGACCGGCACCGGCTGGTGCGGCGCAGCCGCCGGCTGACGCTCGACGAGCTGGTCGCGGGGGTGCTGCTGCGCTACCCGCGCTATTACGACTACCGCATGCGGGCGTTCACGACGGCCGAAGCCGTGGTGGACGCCATCGTGCGGGACAGGGAAACGGCTGCGGCGCAGGGCTTCGGCGCGCCGTGGTGGGTTCGGCAGCGGCGCAAGCTGGCGAACCTGTGGCGAGGGCTGACGCATGGCTGATGTGCTGTTGCTGCAGGGACCGATCGGCTCGTTTCGGGCGCATGCGCCGTGTGCATGAGGTGACGGCGATACGGTCCTGACATGTGCAGCAGCGAACTCCCATACAGTAACGGTGATTGCGGAGCACGTATCCGGCGTGCGCTGTCGTCGATGAGCCCCGGTCTGCGCGCCGACCTGGACGAGGTCGAACGCCTGGCCCGGCGCACCCTCGCGGGGCTGACGTACGAGCTGCTGCTGTTCGGCTCCCGCGCGCGTGGCGATGCCCGGGCGAGCTCGGATATCGACGTCGGGCTGCTGGCCGCTGCACCGCTACCGCCTGACCGACTGGCCCTGTTGCGCGAAGCGCTGGAGGACAGTTCCATCCTGTTTCGAGTAGACGTCGTCGATCTGGCGGCGGCATCCCCGACATTCCGCGAGCGCGTGCTCACCGAGGCTCTGCCATGGACCGTACTGAAGAACGCCTGAGCGTGGCACGCCGTGCCCTCGACACGCTGCTCGAGATCGCCACTGAACCGTATTCGCGCATCGTACGCGACGCGACGATCCAGCGCTTCGAATACACTTTCGAGGCGGTGTGGAAGGCGGCGCAGGCGGTGCTGCGCTCGCGCTACGGTGTGGAACTGGCAGCGCCGAAGCCGATCATCCGCGCCTGCCACGAGAGCGGCCTGCTCGACGAGCCGCAGGCCCGACAGGCCCTGGCGATGACCGACGACCGCAATCTCACGTCGCACACCTACGACGAAGCGATCGCTGCCGCGTTGTTTTCGCGCATGGACGGACACCGGGCCTTGCTCCGCCTGTGGCTCGGACGGCTGGAGAAGTCTGATTCCGCGCCACTGGGTTCGTAGCCCGGGCGCCGTCGCTGTGACCCGTAGTCGGCAAGCCGCTGACCCGGTGGGCAAGCGCCTCGCGCTTGCCCTTCCACGGTTACTGCACCTCGGCGTCCAAGGCTGCACAAGCTCTGGGTCACGAGTTTTCGGCCTGCGACAACGGCTGCTCGAGCAGGGCGTCAGCAAGTACAATGCCGCGTTTCGGGGGGGGAGCTTGCCCGCGGTTCCGGCCGGGCGGCGCGTGGTGCTGGTGCCGGGGCAGGCCGAGGACGACGCCTCGATCCGCCTCGGCTGCGTCGACGT
>JBDHRG010000314.1:0-2969 GCA_039807445.1 Candidatus Competibacteraceae bacterium | reverse complement strand
CGGATGCGCTCGAAGCTCGAGTGCGTGATGACCACCGCGTCCCAATCGCCCGTGGCGATGCGCGACACCAGCTCGCGTCGGCGGTCGCCTTCCAGGTCCTCCTTGCTCGCCATCAGCACCGAGGCGTTCGGGTAGAGTCGGACGAACTCCGCCGTGTACTGGGCCAGCATGTGGTTGGGGACCACATGGCAGGGCTTGTTGACGAAACCCAGCCGGCGCAACTCCATGCCGGCGATGACGCATACCGCCGTCTTGCCGGCGCCGACCACATGGAAGAGCCCGGTGTTGCCAGACTGCACGATGCGCCACACCGAATCCAGCTGGTGCGGGTGCAGCTCGAAGCAGCGGGAGAAGCCCGGCAGCTTCAGGTGCGAGCCATCAAAGCGCCTGGGCCGCGTGGCGTTGAACAGGTCGTTGTAGATCCTGCACAGCTTCTCGCGGCGTTCGGTATCTTCGAAGGCCCAGCCGGCGAACCGCTCCTTGATCAGGCCCAGCTTCTCCCGCGCCGCCAGCGTCTCGTCGGGATTGACGAAATACTTGTCGGTCAGGGGATCGCGGTCGCGCACGGTGGGCACCTGCACATTGAGCGCGCACTGCACGAGTTCGATGGCGTTCATGCGCGAGGTGCCGAATTCCTGGGTCACCTTCACGTTCTGCCGCGCTTCCCACTCGCCGTACTTCACCGACCAGGCGCCGGCTTCGGCCGAGTAGCCTACCTGGCAGTCCTTGAGTTCCAGGACCTGCTGGATAAACCCCTCGACCTCGAGGGCCGGAATCCACACCGCGCCCAGACGCGGCTCGATGGCCGCCGGCGCCAGGTCTTCGGGCTGAACCTGTTCCAGCGCGGCGATGTTGCGCCGGTAGGCTTCGCCGGACAGCACCGCCTGCTTGAGCTTCGCTTTCACGTTGCCCGACAGGTAGTCGTCGGCGGTCTTCCAGTGCCCGTCGGCGGGGTCCAGGAAAATGTGGCCCGCCTCGGCCAAGGCCGCTAGCACCGCCGCCTCGGGGGCGGCCAGCAGCCCGGCCATATAGGCCGGATCGACCCGGCCGCGCCACTGGACGGACGCGGCCAGCGCTTCGGCCGGTTCGCCCGCCGTACTCGGCTCGACGACCCGGGTGAGCGTGCGGCGCGAAAACAGCGCCGCCTTGCGGGCCGTCTCGGACTCCTCGTCGTAATGCTCCAGCGACAACAGCAGCGGATAGTCCGGATCGCGCCGGAAGGCGAGGGCGTTGGCGCGGGTGGACAGGCAACCGTATTTCGCGACGTAGCGGTCGTAGCTCCCATTGAGCAAGGTCCGCAGGTGGCCCAGCCGGCCGTCGTCCGCATCCGCCAACTGCGCGTCGAGCAGCGCCCGGGCGTGGTCGCGAATGGCGCACATCCCGGTGATGCGGGCGCGCTGCGTGGCGTTGAGCTGGTCATGGACATCGACCATCTCGCCGGCTTCGACCCGATGCACCCGCCCCTGGTGGAGGCGATAGCTGCCGGGCCGGGCGCCGGCCTCGGCCGGGACCACCGCCCGCAATGGCGTAGGCGGGTGGACGACCGGCTGGTAGACGCCGGCCGGCAGCAAGGCGATGCGCTCGCGCAGCGCCGCTTCCAGGTCACCCTCGAATACCGCCACCGGCACGTCCTCGTAGCCGTTGCTCTCGCGACGGATGCGGCCGATGCAGAACTGCGGACGCTCGGCATACCAGGCGTTGATCGGCAGGTAGCGCTCGTAGCACTGAGGATGCCGGAGACTATCAGGCACCGCCCCCAGCTTCAGCCAGTCCGCCTCGACCGCCTCGGCCCGCTGCCGCTTGCGCAGGAACAGGACGTCGGTCTGCACATCGGTGGCGGCGATGCCGGCGAAGGTGCCCTTGGGGAGCCGGATGGCTCCCAGCAGGTGAGCTTGGGCAGCAATGTACTCGCGCACCGCGTCGTACTGGGCATCCATCGTGTGGCTGCTGGTGATGAAGCACACCAGCCCGCCGGGGCGCACCAGGTCGAGGGCGCGGCCGAAGAAATAGTTGTGGATGCTGAAACGGGCATAGGCCCGGTTGCTCACGTCGGCGACCTTGTACTTGCCGAAGGGGACGTTGCCGATCGCGAGGTCGAACCAGTGGTCGGGCAGCGGGGTTTTCTCGAAAGGGGCAATCCGCACGTCCACGCCGCCGGGCGCGTAGAGCGCCTTGAGGATGCGGCCGGAAACCCGGTCGATCTCGACGGCCGTGACGCTGGTGCGCTCGGCCATATTCCGCGGCATGGCGCCGATGAAATGGCCGATGCCGGCGGCGGGCTCCAGAATGCGCCCGCCGGTGAAGCCGAAGCGTGCCACCGCCTGCCAGATGGCCTCGATCACGTGGATCTCGGTGTAGTGGCTGTTGTTGACGGAGGCGCGCGCCGATTCGTAGTCCTCGGCACCGATCATCGCCTGCAGGCGACGGGCGCGTCCGGCCCAGGCGAGATCCTCGGTTTCGAGGTTGAAGCTGGCAGGCAGGCCGCCCCAGCCGGTGTAGCGCAGCAGTACTTGACGCTCCTCTGCGCTGGCTGGGCGGTTCTCGGCTTCGACCTGCCGCAACTGGTCGATCGCCGCCAGATTGGCTTCGAATTTCGCTACGGCGCCGCCCAGATCATCGAGGTCGGCACGACCCAGGCTGGGCCAGACCACATGCGATGCCGTTGCTACGCTGGCGACGACGCGCCAGCTTGCCCGGGGGGCGTTGGGCGCCGGGGACGCTTCGCTCGTCCCTGGATCCGACGGAGCAGCGTCCTCATCGGCGGAGCAAGAGGGCCGGCCTATGGGAAAGGAAAAGGTCGGCCTTGCCACGGGGGGCAGGCCGGGAAGCGCGGGGCCGTCCGGGTCGAAGCCGGGCAGCCACAGGGAAGGCGCGGTAGGACGTGCCATCGGTGTGTTCTCCATGGAATGCGGGAACACACCCCCCACCCGGGGAGACATGCTCCCCAGGTGGGAATGACAAGCGGATCG
>JBDHRG010000313.1:0-2986 GCA_039807445.1 Candidatus Competibacteraceae bacterium | reverse complement strand
CGCACCTGCAGGGCGGCACCGACAAGCCGGTCAGGCACTGGATCGAGCTGGTCGACGCGGCGCTTGCTTGAATGAGTTTGGTGAGGGGTGACGGACTGCCGAGCGTCTTTCCCCCTCACTCTTCCCTCCTCACCCCTCACGCGATGGTCGCGCTCGGCACGCGACCGCCGATCACGCGGGTGATTTCGGCGGCGGTGCGGGCGGCCAGCGCACCGAGCTCGGGCAGGCGCTCGTCGGGGATGCGCGCGCGCGGGCCCGAGATCGACAGCGCCGCGATCGGCTCGCCGTGCTCGTTGAAGATCGCGCTGGCGACGCAGCGCAGCCCGATCGCGTGCTCGTCGAGGTCGTAGGCGTAGCCGCGGCGGCGGCAGATGTCGAGGTCGGCGTGCAGCTTCGTCGGCGTGTCGAGCGTGTGGGGAGTCAGCCGCGCCAGCCCGTGGCGGTGCAGGAACGCGTTGACGCGGCTCTCCTCCATCCATGCCATCATCGCCTTGCCGGCGCCCGAGGCGTGGATCGGCGCGCGGCTGCCGAGGCGCGCCAGCATGCGCATCATTTCGCGGCACTCGACCTGGGCGAGGTAGACCACTTCGCCCTCGTCCTCGATCGCCAGGTTCACCGTCTCGCCGACCTGCTCCATCAGCCGCCGCAGGTAGGGGCGTGCCTGCGCCACCACGTCGCGGCTGTCGAGGTAGGCGTTGCCGACGGCGAAAGCCTTGACGCCGATGTGCCACAGCCCGAGCTCGGGCTCCTGGGTGACGAAGCCGCCCTGCTCGAGCGTGTTCAGCAGCCGGTGCGCGGTCGAGGCGGCCAGCCCCACCTGTTGTGCCAGCTCGGTCAGCGCGACGCCGCGGCCGGCTTCGGCCAGGCGTTCGAGCAGCGCGAGCCCGCGGCTCAGCGACTGGACGGCGCCGCCGTCGCGGCCGGCGGTGGCGGTACGGCCGCGGCGCGGGGCACGCGGTTTCGGGGTCGAGGGTGCGGTCATCGGCGTGCTCCGAAGCGCATGGCGCTTCACCAAAAAAATTTTGGAAATCACTTCCAAAATATCACTCGAACCTTGTTCGGCAAGGTCGATTCGAGTAACAATGATATTGAATTATTTTCATATTCCGCGATGCGGAAGGCTTTTCCCGTTTCGGAAGGACTGGTGCTTCCCGAACGATCCGAGGCGTATCGTCAATGAGCCATACCATCATCGAACAGGCCCGCCCGCGTCTGCAGCGCTCGATGCTGGCGGTGCCCGGCTCCAACCCTGGTTTCATCGAAAAGGCAGCCAGTTCCGCCGCCGACCTGGTGTTCCTCGACCTCGAGGATGCCGTCGCGCCGAGCGAGAAGGACGCTGCCCGCAGGAACGTCATCGCCGCGCTGAACGACCTGGACTGGGGCAGCAAGACCCTGCAGGTGCGCATCAACGGCCTCGACACGCACTACATGTACCGCGACGTGATCGAGGTGGTCGAGGCTTGCCCGCGCCTCGACATGCTGCTGATCCCGAAGGTCGGCGTGTCGGCCGACGTCTACGCGCTCGACCTGCTGGTGACGCAGATCGAGCTCGCCCAGGGCCGCGCGAAGAAGATCGGCTTCGAAGTGCTGATCGAGACCGCGCTCGGCATGGCCAATGTCGAGGCGATCGCGCAGAGCTCGAAGCGCCTCGAAGCGATCAGCTTCGGCCTCGGCGACTACGCCGCCTCGACCCGCGCCCGCACCACCGTGATCGGCGGCGTCAACCCCGACTACGGTGTGCTGACCGGTGCGGACGGCGACGCGGGCCGCGAATTCCACTGGAACGACATGTGGCACTACGCCCAGGCACGCGTCGGCGTCGCCTGCCGTGCCTACGGCTTGCGCCCGATCGACGGTCCGTTCGGCGACTTCTCCGATCCCGACGGCTACCGCGCCGCGTGCAACCGCGTCGCCGTGCTCGGCTACGAGGGCAAGTGGGCGATCCACCCCTCGCAGATCGCGATCGCCAACGAAGTGTTCTCGCCCTCCGAAGCCGAGGTCGCCAAGGCTCGCCGCATCCTCGAGGCGATGGCCGAAGCGGCGAAGGAAGGCAAGGGCGCGGTGACGCTCGACGGTCGCATGGTCGACATCGCCTCGATCAAGATGGCCGAGAACCTGCTGCAGAAGGCCGAGCAGGTCGCCGGCCGCTGATCGGGGTGGGGTACGAGGCACGAGTAAAGACTCTCGTGCCTCGCTACGCTTAAGTTTTCGTTTTCCGCGCCTCACCCGGAGGAACGCCATGCCCATCCGCCCCCGCCGTTCCGTGCTCTACATGCCGGGCTCGAACGCCCGTGCGCTGGATAAGGCGCGCACCCTGCCGGTCGACGGCCTGATCCTCGACCTCGAGGATTCGGTCGCGCCCGAAGCCAAGGGGCTGGCGCGCGAGCAGCTCGTCGCCGCACTGACCCAGGGCGGCTATGGCCACCGCGAAGTGATCGTGCGCGTCAACAGCCTCGACACGCCGTGGGGCCACGACGACGTCGCTGCGATCGCCAGGCTCGGGATGGATGCGGTGCTGTTCCCCAAGGTCGAGGCGCCCGAGCACGTGCTCGCCGCGGTGGCCGCGCTCGACCAGGCCGGTGCCCCCGAGAGCCTCGCCGTGTGGATCATGGCCGAGACGCCGCGCTGCATCCTGAACATCGCCGCGATCGCCGCCGCCTCGAAGCGGCTCAAGGGCATGGTCATGGGGACCTCGGATCTGGCCAAGGAAACCCGCGTGCGCCACACGTCCGAGCGCGTCGGCTTCGTCGCCGCACTGTCGCTGTGCGTGTACGCCGCGCGCGCCGAGGGGCTCGACATCCTCGACGGCGTGCACCTCGACCTCGAGGACGAGGCCGGCTTGCGCGCCGCCTGCGAACAGGGTCGCGACCTGGGTTTCGACGGCAAGACGCTGATCCACCCGAAGCAGGTCGAAGCCGCCAACCTCGCCTTCGCCCCCTCGGCGCGCGACGTCGAGCACGCGCGCAAGCTGATGGCGGCGTGGGAT
>JBDHRG010000312.1:0-3024 GCA_039807445.1 Candidatus Competibacteraceae bacterium | reverse complement strand
ATCGGCCGCCCGCCTGTCACGGTCAGCGTCGCACCCTCGAACCGTTCGGGCATCGGCGAGCAGGCCGAGCAGCGCCAGACATGCAGTGCCAGCCAGAAGTGCCCGCGCCCGCAGTCGGGGCACGGGATGGTGGGCTCGGGCTGCGCTTCCTCGTTCGCGGCAAGCCACGCCAGCAGCTCGGCCTTGTGGGCGCGGATCGCAGCGCGGTCGGCGTCGGTCAGGCCGGACGCCGGGGCAACGGTCAGCCGCGCCCCATCCGCGCCGAGGGTGAAGCCGCGGCCCCGCAGCTCGGCGATGATCGCGGCGGCGCCCATCAGAACAGCTCTACGTCGTCGTCGGCGTGCTGGGCCGGGTGGGCGGCGTGAACGTCACCGCTCGGAGCGAACCCCTTTTTTTCGGGCGCCCCGGAAACCGCGATTTGACGTTCACCAAGTTCACAACGTTCACGGATGCAGTCGTGGCGCGGGTTCGCGGCGTGAACGTCGTCGCTCGGAGCGAACCCCTTTTTTTCGGGCGCCCCGGAAACCGCGATTTGACGTTCACCAAGTTCACAACGTTCACGGATGCAGTCGTGGCGCGGGTTCGCGGCGTGAACGTCGTCGCCCTGACGTTCACACTGATGTTCACGCCCCGGCCCGCGAAGTTCACGCGGTGAACGTCCGGTGAACATCGCGTGAACTTCGTGCTCACCAAGTTCACGCCCGGAACCCGCGCCGTTGCTGGGCTCGTGAACGTTGTGAACGTTGTGAACTTCGTTTGGCTCTTTCTGGGGTGCCGGAAAAAAAGAGGTCGCGATCGCACGGCGAATGCTCAGCGTGTAGCCAGTCCTGCCGCGCCCGTGCTCCCTGAACTCGATGCCGAGCACGCGCAGCGCCGGGGCGTAGCGGCGCAGTTGATCCATCATCCCCTTGGGGCTCTGCGGCCAGGGCGTCTCGGAGCGCTCCGGGCGGAACGCTTCGAGGCGGTCGTAGGTGCGCTTGGCGGTTTCGCTGACGATCTCGTGCCCGGCCTCGATCAGTGCGGCGACGGCCTGCGCCAGCGGCGAGGCGTCGAGCGCGCGCGTCATGTTCTCGGTGCGATTCTCGCCGTACAGGCGCAGGAACTCGCCCGGCGCGTGGCCACGAGCTTGGTGCATAGCCTCGCCGAGCAGCGCGAAGTCGGCCATCCGCGGGCGCCGGGACGGGTCGATCGCGACCGCCGGCAGCCTGGCGAGCGTCGCCGACAGCAGGTCGAGTAGCCCGCCGAAGATTGCTGGCGCATCACGCTCGAAGGCGGCATCGATCTCGGCGTCCGTCAGCCGTGCCGTGATCTCGGGCATGGCGACGTGGATCAGCCGGTCGATCAGATCGGGCCGGGTGGCGTTGGCGCTGATGCCGTTCAGCACCACCGGCCGGTGCGCCTTGATCACGCACTCCTCGGCGTTGGTGTAGAGCTTGCGCGCGGCGAAGCCGCCGCCGGTCGCCACCACGCACAGCGCATCCTGCATGTCGGGGCTCAAGCCGCTGATGTTCTCGTAGCTGAGCAGCCAGCCGGCGCCGGCGGCGATGAACACGTCTTCGGCCGACTTCGGCCGCCCGCGCAGCGGCACCGTGTGTGGGTCGATCAGCGCCCGCAGCCGCCGCTGCGTCGATGACTTCGCCGAGCCCTGCGTACCGCACAACTCGAGCACCGGAAACGGCGTGCTCGGTCGCAGCGCCTCGAGCTTCCACGCCAATACCAGCGGTCGTGCTTCCTCGGGGACGTTAACGTGCTTCCAGAGAAAGTCGACGTTGCCGCCGGTCACGGGCGTGGGCAGCGCCGCCATACCCTGCGTGCGGTACAGCCGCACGGGCAGCGCCTCGGGATCGACGAGACGCCAGCCGCCGGCCGACACCAGCACCGCGCGCCAGGTGTCATCGCCCAAGTCGATGGCGATGCCGGCCGCGCAGGCGCCGATGCGGATGCTGGTCGGACGCTCCTCGCCGTCGTGCAGCGCCACGGCACGCAGCGTGTTCAGCGCGGTCGCCATCGCCTGGTCGCCGAGCCCCTTGCCCGTGTCGCGGTAGTAGGTGGCCGACAGCCAGTCGCGGAAGCCGTCGCCGTCGATCAGCCATGTCTGGCGCACGCCCCGCGTCTCGACGCTGGCGTAGGCGCGGCGGTCGGCATCGAAGAACAGTTCACCGGCTTCGCGCGCGAGTTGCACGGCGACGATCGCCGGGGACTGGTCGTCATCGTCGGTGTCGCCGCGGATCGCCCGGTCGAGGTCGGTCACGCGCACGTCCCTGCACTCGCGCTTGATTCGCGCCCGAACGCGCGCCCACTCGGGGCGGCTCAAGGCGGCGAGCGCGGCGAGCGCCGGCGGCTCGAACAGCGCCCCCGCGTCGCCGGCCAGGGTGGCAGTAAGAGCGGCTTCGACGGCCTGCGCGGGCGCGCGCTGGGGCGCCTCGGCGGTGCCCTCGGCCAGGAACTCCTCGGTCACGACCGGCGCGTCGAGCAGCGCCGCAGTCGTTGGGTCGAATTCGGTCATCGCGTAGCCCTCACAGCGTCGTTCCAGTCCCCAGCGCCACCGGGCGGCAGCGCCAGGCGCACGAGCACCCCGCGCCGCTGGCGCAGCAGCCGCTTGGCGAGCCAGCGCGCCGCAGTGACTCCGGTCGAGTCAGCATCAGCGGCAACGATCAGCTCGCACACGTCCGCCGGCAGTTCGAGGGCGGCCAGCCCGCCAGCGGACACGCAGGACCACACCGGCAGGCTCGGGCAGCCGACGCGCACGGCAAGACAGGTTTCCAACCCTTCGCCGACCGCCAGCCGCGCAGCCGCGCCGTAGAGCCGGATCGCAGCGCCACGGGTCGCGCCGGGGGTGACGGGCGGGGTCAGTTTCTTCGCCGGCAGGGCTGCGCCGGCCGGACCGCTCAGCGTGGCCTTGCCGCTACCGTCCCTGGCGAGCCAGGTCCGATGCAGCGCCACCGGATGGCCGTCGAGGCGGCGCACCACGGCGAGCAGCGCCGGCAGGGTGGCGATCCTCACGGGCGCGTCGCCGCTGGTGTG
>JBDHRG010000060.1:0-19245 GCA_039807445.1 Candidatus Competibacteraceae bacterium | reverse complement strand
CGGATCGGCTGCCGCGAGGACGCGGACGCCGGCGTAGCGCAGCCGCTCGAGGTTCAGCGCCGCCTCGTGGCACTCGAGGATCAGCGCGGTGCCGCGCTCGTGGCCCTCGCGCACCAGGGCATAGACGCGCACCTGCTCGACGCCGATCAGCGCCAGCGCCGCGAGCACGATCAGCGAAACCCCGGCGATCGAGGCGAGGATCAGCCGGCCGAGGCGGCGGCGCGGGGGCGGCAACACGGAGCCTGCCTCAATCGCGCCGCAGGCGGTCGCTGACCGCGATCGGCGTCGGGAAGCGCTTGACCACGATGTACGAAGACAGCACGAAGGTGAACAGCGTCGCGGCCTGGATCAGGTACGAAGCGTCCGGGCCGATCACGCCCGAGTTCAGCGCCAGCACCGCGATCAGCAGCGAGAACTCGCTGACCTGACCCAGGCGCATGCCGATCTCGTAGGCGAGCCGCGGCTTTTCGCCGGTGCGCAACAGCAGGAAGCGGAACACGCGCGGCTTCAGCCACAGCATCGCGCCGGCCAGCGCCAGCGCCGGCAGCAGCACGGCGCCGAGCTTGCCGAGTTCGAAGCTCGCGCCGACCGAGAAGAAGAACATGATCACGAAGAAGTCGCGCAGCGGCTTCAGGCTCTCGGCGATGAAGGCGGCGATCGGGCTGGCCGCGAGCGCCACACCGGCGATGAAGGCGCCGATCTCGTACGACAGGCCGACCAAGTGCGCCAGCTGGGCGAGCCCCAGGCACCAGCCCACCGCAGTCAGGAAGATGTATTCCTGGATCACGTCGAAGCGCGCGATCAGCTTCACCAGTACCCAGCGCTCCATCGCCACCGCGAACGCCATCAGCAGGGGCAGCGACACGAGCCTGCGCCCGGCCTCGGCCCAGTCCATCACGCCCTGGCCTGAGCCCTGCAACAGCAGCAGGATCACGATCGCGAGGATATCCTGCAGCAGCAGCACCGCGATCATCACCTCGCCCATGTGCTGCTGGTGCAGCGTCGTGGTCGGCAGCAGCTTCAGGCCGATGATGGTGCTCGAGAACATCATCACCGCGCCGACCACCAGCGCCTCGCCGAGCGCATAACCGAAGGCGGCGGCGATGCCGGCGCCGATCAGCGCGAAGCAGGCCGAGCTCGCCAGCGTCACCGCGGTCGCCTTGCGCAGCATGTGCATCAGCTTTTGCGGCAGCAGGTGCAGGCCGAGCAGGTAGAGCAGGAAGATGATGCCGACATGGCCGATCTGCTGAATCACGCCGGCTTCGGGCACCAGATCGAGCGCGGCCGGGCCGCACAGCGCGCCGAGCGCGATGTAGGCGATCAGCAGCGACTGGCGCGCGGCCAGCGCCAGCGCCGCGAGCACCGCGGCGCCGGTGAAGATCAGGAAGATCGCGAACAGAATCGATTCGGAATGCATGGGACCCGTCGCCGTCCGGTCTGGCGGGGGCAGTGTAGCGAATTGGCGAGGGGTGAGGCTCCGATCGTGAAGCGTTAGACGTGAGGAAGCGCCACCTCACGCTTCACGTCTCACGCTTCGCGTCTCGAGCGGCGAGCCGAGACTGCCGCGGCCTCATCAACCCGCCTGCGCCAGCAGCCCGTCGAGGCCGGTGCCGGCGAGCGCCAGCACGCCGAGCGCGGTGAACAGGCCGGCGGCGACGAAACGCATCCACGGCAGATCGAAGCGTTTGCCGGCCGCGGTGCCGGCAAGCACCGCCGGCACGTTCGCCGCCAGCATGCCGAGCGTGGTGCCGACCACGACCGGCACCAGCGCATCGAAGCGCGCGGCGAGCGCGACGGTGGCGATCTGGGTCTTGTCGCCGATCTCGGCCAGGAAGAAGGCGATCAGGGTGGCGGCGAACACGCCGTAGCCCGAAGGCGGCTGCGCCTCGTCCGCGTCGAGCTTGTCGGGGATCAGCGCCCAGACCGCGGTAGCGAGGAACGAGACGCCCAGTACCCAGCGCAAGGTTTCGGGCGCGAGCAGCGTGCCCAGCCAGGCGCCGAGCACGCCGGCGGCGGCGTGGTTGGCGACGGTCGCGGCGAGGATGCCGAGCACGATCGGCACGGGCCGGCGAAAGCGCGCGGCGAGGACCAGCGCCAGCAGCTGGGTCTTGTCGCCGATCTCGGCGACGGCGACCACCAGCGTAGATACGAACAGAGCTTCCATGGGGCATCTCCGGGTCGGGCGGCACCGAAACCATTGGCACGAGCCCCCCGCCCGACCCGGGTCCGGAGGCGCGCTGCCAAAGGTCTCGCCAAGCCCGCCGGGCCTGCACGCGCCATGGGGCCGTACAGCCCCAAGTCTGTTGACGCGCGCCCCTCTCGCATTCGGAGGGCGGCTACTCCCCTAAGGAACGCCGCGCATTTTACGCAGCACGGCGCCCGTGTCAAACCGCGCGGTCCGAACCGCAGCCTAGACTGCGGTGTGAACCCCCCTGCCGGAGCCAGGCGATGGCCGTCGACATCGAACCCTTCTTCGACCCCGACACTTCGACCTTCTCGTACCTGGTCAGCGACGCCGGCGAATGCGCGGTCATCGACCCGGTGCTGGGCTACGACCCGCGCGCCGGGCGTCTCTCGACCGCGCAGGCCGAAGCGATCGTCGCACGCATCGCAGCGCGCGGGCTCGCGCCGCGCTGGCTGCTCGAAACCCACGTCCACGCCGATCACTTGAGCGCGGCGGCGTGGTTCGAGGCACGCCTCGGCGGGACGATCGCGATCGGCGAACGCGTCGTCGAGGTGTTGCGGCTGTTCGAGCGGCTGTTCGCGCACGAGGGCACGGCACCGTTCGGGCGCCTGCTCGCCGACGGCGAGCGTCTGGCGCTCGGCGAGGCGGCGATCGAGGTGCTGCACACCCCGGGCCACACGCCGGCCTGCGTCAGCTACCGGGTCGATGATGCGGTGTTCGTCGGCGACGCGCTGTTCATGCCCGACGTCGGCACCGCGCGCTGCGACTTCCCCGGCGGCGATGCCCGCGCGCTGTACCGCTCGATGCAGCGGCTGCTGGCGCTGCCCGCGGACACGCGGCTGCACTTCTGCCACGATTACCCGCCGTCCGGGCGCGGCCCGAGCGCCTGGGCGACGGTCGCCGCCGAGCGCGCGGGCAACGTCGACTTGCGCGCGGCACCCGCCGAAGACGCCTTCGTCGCCTGCCGCAAAGCGGCCGACCGCGGCCTGTCGGTCCCGGCGCTGCTGTGGCCGGCGGTGCAAGTCAATCTGTGCGCCGGTCGCCTGCCGCCCGCCGAGGCGAACGGCGTACGCTATCTGAAGGTCCCGCTCGATGCCTTCTGAACAGGAATCCCGACGATGCTGCCGCGCTGGTCCGCACTGATCCTGCTGCCCTTCGTGCTGCCGCTCGCGGCGCAGGCGCTGCGCCATGCGCTCGCCGAGCGCGTGCCCTGGCACGCAGCGCGTAGCGACAGCTCGCACCAGGCCCCCGACCCGGCGACGACCCCGGAAGCCGTGGTGCAGGCCTATGCCGCGCGCGCCTACGGCTGGCGCGGGATCTTCGGCGTGCACACCTGGATCGCGCTCAAGCCGGCCGGAGCACGCGGCTGGACGCGGCTGGAAGTGATCGGCTGGAGCGGCGGCGACACGGTGCAGGTCCGCACCGGCATCCCCGATGCCCACTGGTACGGGGCAGTGCCGCAGCGGCTCGCCGAGCTGCGCGGCGCAGCCGCCGCCGCGGCGATCGGCAAGCTGCTCGCCGCGGCACGCGGCTACCCGCACCGGGCGACCTACCGGGTCTGGCCGGGGCCGAACAGCAACACCTTCATCGCCCACCTCGGACGAGCCACCCCCGAACTCGGGCTGCGGCTGCCGCCGACGGCGATCGGCAAGGATTACCCGGTCGACGGCGCCTGGCTGCTGCCGGCGCCGAGCGGCACCGGCTGGCAAGTGTCGCTGTGGGGCGTGGCGGGCCTGACGCTGGCTGCGCGCGAAGGGCTGGAGCTGAACCTGTTCGGGCTGTCGCTCGGCATCGATCCCTCGGGACCGGCGCTGGGGCTGCCGGGGCTGGGACGGATCGGGTGGCACTGAACGGGATCGGCCCGCGACGGCCTCACAGCGACGCGACGATCGCCTCGAGCGCGGCACGCGGATCGGGGGCAGCGGTGATCGGGCGGCCGATCACCAGGTAATCGGAACCGGCGGCGATCGCTTCGCGCGGCGTCAGCACGCGGCGCTGGTCGTCGGCCACTGCGCCTGCTGGGCGGATGCCGGGCGTCACCAGGCAGAAGCCGGGGCCGTGCGCCGTCTTCAGCATCGGCGCCTCGCGCGACGAGCACACCACGCCGTCGAGGCCGGCATCGAAGCTCAGCTTCGCCAGCCGCGCCACCTGCGCCTGCGGGTCGAGGTCGAGACCGATCTCGGCCAGGTCGGCGCGCTCGAGGCTGGTCAGCACCGTCACCGCGATCAACAGCGGCCGGTGCGCCGCCCGGTCGGCCGCGTCGCGCGCCGCCTCGAGCATGCGCCGGCCGCCCGAGGCGTGGACGTTGACCATCCACACGCCGAGATCGGCGGCGGCGCGCACCGCGCCGGCCACGGTGTTGGGGATGTCGTGGAACTTGAGGTCGAGGAACACTTCGAAGTCGCGCATCTGCAGCGCTTCGACCAGGCTGCGACCGTCGGTGGTGAACAGCTCCTTGCCGACCTTCAGCCGGCACAGCGCCGGGTCGAGCCGCTCGGCAAGCGCCAGCGCCGGTGCCGCGGTCGGGTAGTCGAGCGCAACCAGGATGCGCGGGCCGAGGTCGTTCATGCGGGACTCCGAAAGCGGGGAAGGGCGGCGGATCACGCCGTGCGCGGCACGCGGTCGGGCACCGGCTTGACCGCGCTCCATGCCTTGCAGCTGGGGCACTGCCAGTGCAGCGCCTTGGCGGCGAAACCGCAGTTGTCGCAGCGGTAGCGCGGGCTGCGTTCGAGCAGCCGCTGGCCGATGCGGTGCAGCGCCTCGAGCTCGTCGGCGCGCACCGGCTGGCCGACGGCGAGCTTGAGGTCGATCAGGCGACGCAGGCCCTGCATCGACGGGTTGGTCGGCACTTCGGTTTCGAGAAAGGCCAGCGCCGCCGCCGCACCGTGCTGCTCGCGCAGGGCTTCGGCAAGCGCCCCGACGACGCAGCCCGAAGGGTCGCGCTGCGCGAGCTCGCGCAGGCAGGCGAGCCACTCGGCGTCGAGCCCGAGCGCGCGGTAGCACGCCCGCAGTGGCGCGACGATCTCGGGCAGGTAGTGCGGACTCAGACGCACGACGCGCTGATAATCCTCGAGCGCGGTGCGGTGCTCGCCCGCCTCGACCGCGATCCGCGCGCGCAGCATCGCCGCACGCGCGCACTGCGGATGCAGCTCGAGCGCGCGCGCCAGCCAGGCCTGCGCCCCGGGCGCATCGCGTGCGGCGAGCGCCTCCTCGGCCAGCTCGCAGCAGAAGTGCGAAGCGGCCAGGCGCTTGGGCGCGCCGGTGGCCTGCTCGACCCGATCGCAATACTCGATCGCCTTGCGCCAGTCGCGCTCCTGCTCGTAGATCGACAGCAGCCGCACCAGCGCCACCGGGCGGTGCTCGGCATCGTCGACCAGCTCGAGCAGCAGGGTCTCGGCGCGGTCGAACAGCCCGGCTTTCAGGTAATCCTCGGCCAGTTCGAGCCGTGCGCGACCGCGCACCGAACCGCCGATCTCGGGACGCGACAGCAGGTCGGCGTGCAGGTGTATCGCGCGGTCGACTTCGCCGCGCCGGCGGAACAGGCTGCCCAGCGTCAGCTGGGCCTCGACGGTATCGGGGTCGGCCTCGACCAGCCGGCCGAACACTTCGATCGCGCGGTCGGGCTTTTCGTCGAGCAGGTAGTTCAGGCCGCGGAAGTACTCGGCACGGCGGTCGTCGACCCGACGGCTACGCTCGCGCTCCTGCTCGCGCCGCGCGGCCCACCACCCGGAGGCGGCAGCGACCGGCAACAGCAGCCACAGCAGCTCGAGCATGCCTCGCTCAAGCCTTGTGCGCCGTCTGGCGCAGGCGCTCGAGCTCGTGCTGGCGCGCGGCGACTTCGCGCTTGAGGCCGGCCGTGCGCCAGCGCAGGCCGAGCACCGTGAACGCGCCGACCGCGAGCGTCACGACGACGCCGGCGGCGAACGCGCAGACGACGACCAGCGACAGCGGCAGCGACAGGGTGCCGAGGAAATAGTTGACGGCCACCGGCGCCGCGTTGACCGCAGCGAACTGGATGCCGGTCACCAGCACCAGCAGGAACAACAGGACAGCGACGATCCTCATCAGGCTGGACATGCTCAACCCCTTGCATGTTTGGACGAAGTGCTCCGACCGGGAAGCCGGGCCGGTCCCGGCGGTGCGGTTCCGCCACGGCGGAACCGCCTCAGGCCGGTTCGGCCTCGCGGTTCTCGGTCGCGGCGGACGAGTCGTTGACGCGCTCGCGCAACTCCTTGCCGGGCTTGAAGTGCGGTACGTACTTGCCGGGCAGCATCACCGCATCGCCGGTCTTCGGGTTGCGGCCGACGCGCGGCGGGCGGAAATGCAGCGAAAAGCTGCCGAAACCGCGGATTTCGATGCGCTCGCCGCTCGACAGCGCCTGGCTCATCTGCTCGAGGATGGTCTTGACCGCTCCTTCGACATCCTTGGGGCCGAGGTGGCTGCGCTTGCGCGACAGCGCTTCGATCAGTTCGGACTTGGTCATTGTGGAGAGCTCACCGACAACCGGATTGGGATGAGGGCGGCGTCCGCCTGGCAGACAAACGAGCGGCAACCCGGGTCACGGGTTGCCGCCGGCGGATGCCTTGCTCAACTCAAGGCAGGAATCGGGCGCTCAGTCTTCGCGCTGACCCAGTTGCTCCTTGAGCAGATCGCCCAGCGTGGTACCGAAGCCGGCCTTGGCGCGGCCGTAGTCCTGCAGCACCTCGGCTTCCTCGGCGATGTCCTTGGCCTTGACCGACAGCGAGATCGTGCGGTTCTTGCGGTCGGTGCCGACCACCTTGGCTTCGACCGTGTCGCCCTCCTTCAGCACCGAGCGGGCGTCGTCGACGCGCTCGCGCGACAGCTCGGAGGCGCGCAGCGTGCCGATCACGCCGTTGCCCAGGTCGAGCACCGCGCCGCGGGCATCGACCGAGGTCACGACCCCCTTGACGATGCTGCCCTTCGGGTGCGAGCCGGAGAAGTTCGAAACCGGGTCCTGCTCGAGCTGCTTGATGCCGAGCGAGATGCGCTCGCGCTCGGGATCGACGGCGAGCACGACGGCCTCGACTTCCTGGCCCTTCTTGTAATCGCGCACCGCCTCTTCGCCGGTCGCGTTCCACGACAGGTCCGACAGGTGCACCAGACCGTCGATGCCACCGTCCAGGCCGATGAAGATGCCGAAGTCGGTGATCGACTTGATCTTGCCGACGACGCGGTCGCCCTTCTGGTAGCTGGTGCCGAACTCTTCCCACGGGTTCGCCGCGCACTGCTTCATGCCGAGCGAGATGCGGCGGCGATCCTCGTCGATGTCGAGGACCATGACCTCGGTCTCGTCGCCGATCGACACGACCTTGTTCGGGTTGACGTTCTTGTTGGTCCAGTCCATCTCGGACACGTGGACCAGACCCTCGACGCCGTCCTCGATCTCGACGAAGCAGCCGTAGTCGGCGATGTTGGTGACCTTGCCGAAGATGCGGGTGCCGACCGGGTAGCGGCGGGCCAGCGCGACCCACGGATCGTCGCCGAGCTGCTTCAGGCCGAGGCTGACGCGGTTGCGCTCGCGGTCGAACTTCAGCACCTTGACGTCGATCTCGTCGCCGACGTTGACGACTTCCGACGGGTGCTTGACGCGCTTCCACGCCATGTCGGTGATGTGCAACAGGCCGTCGATGCCGCCGAGGTCGAGGAAGGCGCCGTAGTCGGTGAGGTTCTTGACCACGCCCTTGACGATCTGGCCTTCCTGCAGGCTCTCGAGCAGCGCTTCGCGCTCGGCGCTGTACTCCTGCTCGACCACGGCGCGGCGCGAGACCACGACGTTGTTGCGGCGGCGATCGAGCTTGATGACCTTGAACTCGAGTTCCTTGCCCTCGAGGTAGGCGGCGTCGCGCACCGGGCGCACGTCGACCAGCGAGCCCGGCAGGAACGCGCGGATCTCGCCGATGTCAACGGTGAAGCCGCCCTTGACCTTGCCGCTGATGATGCCGGTGACGATCTCGTCGCCTTCGAACGCCGCTTCCAGCTTGGTCCAGACGCGGGCGCGCTTGGCCTTCTCGCGGGACAGGCGGGTTTCGCCGAAGCCGTCCTCGATCGCGTCGAGCGCCACCTCGACCTGGTCGCCGACCTTGACTTCGAGTTCGCCGTCGTCGTTGTAGAACTGCTCGACAGGGATCAGGCCTTCGGATTTCAGGCCGGCATTGACCACGACCACGTCGCCGCGCACTTCGACGACGGTGGCCATGACGATGGCGCCGGGCTGCATCTGGGCGTTGGCCAGGCTCTGTTCAAACAGTTCAGCAAAGCTTTCGGTCATTGCTTGTCGCTCGGAGATAAATCCGCACCACATCCTGTGCGCGGGTTGATGGCTTGCAGGCGCGGCCCCATGCCACGCCCATCGGAAAAACGAAACGGCCCGACCTCAAGCGATCCGCTTGTCGCGGACCAGGTCGAGCGCCTTGCGGTAGACCGCCTCGATGTCGAGCCGGTCGGTGTCGATCAGGACCGCGTCGGGCGCGGGGACCAGCGGCGAAGCCTTGCGTCCGGCGTCGCGCGCGTCGCGCTCCGCGATCTCCCGTTCGAGCGTCGCGAGATTAGCACCGATGCCCTTGCCGCTCAACTGCTTATGCCGCCGCCGGGCGCGCTCGGTGGCGCTCGCGCTCAGGAACAGCTTCAGCCCGGCGTCGGGGAAGATCGCCGTACCCATGTCGCGGCCGTCGGCGACCAGCCCGGGCGGCGCGCGGAAGGCGTGCTGGCGCTCGAGCAGCGCCGCGCGCACCGCGGGCAGCGCCGCGACCTTCGACGCGGCGTTGCCGCAGGCTTCGGTGCGCAGCGCCAGGCTGACGTCGCAGCCTTCGAGCAGCACGTGCATATCGTCTTCGGCCGGCTCGAAGCGCGCCTCGAGCGCGGCGGCGAGCGCGGCGACGGCCTCGGCGTCGTCGAGCGCCACGCCCCGGCGCTGCGCCGCCAGCGCGGTCAGCCGGTACAGCGAACCCGAGTCGAGCATGTGCCAGCCCAGCGCGCGCGCCAGCCGCCGGCACAGCGTGCCCTTGCCGACCCCGCTCGGGCCGTCGACGGTGATCACCGGGATCGGATTGCTTTCGCTCATCTGATGCTCCAGGAATGAGGAATGAGCGATGGGGAATGGGAAACATCCCCATTCCTCATCCCCGCTCCCTCATTGCCGTTCTGCGCGGATGCCCAGCCCGGCGCCGCACGCCAGCTCGACGAAGCCGGGGAACGAGGTCTGGACGAAGCCGGCATCACGGATCGTGACCGGCGCGGCGGCGCGCAGCGCGGCGATCGCGAAGCTCATCGCGATGCGGTGGTCATGGTGCGTCTCGATCTCGGCGCCGGCGCTGAAGACACCGCCGCGGATCACGATGCCGTCGGGCGTCGGCCGGGCGGCTATGCCGAGTTGCACCAGCCCGTCAGCCATCACCTGGATGCGGTCGCTCTCCTTGGCGCGCAATTCTTCGGCGCCGGTCAACACGGTTTCGCCTTGGGCGCAGGCGGCGGCGACGAACAGCGCCGGGAACTCGTCGATCGCCAGCGGCACCAGCGCCTCGGGGATGCGGATGCCCGCGAGCGGCGCGTGGCGCACGCGGATGTCGGCGACCGGCTCGCCGCCGACGATGCGCGGGTCTGACAGCTCGATGTCGGCGCCCATCAGCCTGAGGATGTCGATCACGCCGGTGCGGGTCGGATTGATGCCGACGTGCTCGAGCGTGAGGTCCGAACCCGGCGCGATGCTGGCGCCGACCATGAAGAACGCCGCCGACGAGATGTCCGCCGGCACGTCGATCGCGGTTGCCTCGAGCCGATGCCCGCCCTCGACCGCGAAGCTGCGCCCCCCCGCCTCGCGGACCAGCGGATAGCCGAACCCCTCGAGCATGCGCTCGGTGTGGTCGCGGGTGGGCGCCGGCTCGGTGACGCGCGTCGTGCCCTCGGCGTACAGCCCGGCCAGCAGCAGGCACGATTTGACCTGCGCGCTCGCCATCGGCAGCGGATAGTCGATGCCGTGCAGTTTCCGTCCGCCGCGGATCCGCAGCGGTGCGGTGCCCGCCGCGGTGGTCTCGATCACCGCACCCATCGCCGCGAGCGGTGCGGTGACGCGCTTCATCGGCCGCTTCGACAGCGAGGCGTCGCCGATCAGCACGGTGTCGAAGCCCTGCCCGGCGAGAATGCCGCTGATCAGCCGCATCGAGGTGCCCGAATTGCCCATGTCGAGCGGCCCCGCCGGAGCCTTCAGGCCGTGCAGCCCGACGCCGTGGATCGTCACCCGGCCCGCGACCGGCCCCTCGATCGCCACCCCCATCGCGCGGAAGGCGTTCAGCGTCGCCAGGCAATCCTCGCCTTCGAGGAAACCGCTGACTTCGGTGACGCCTTCGGCCAGCGCGCCGAACATGATCGAGCGGTGCGAGATCGATTTGTCGCCGGGCACGCGCAGACGGCCCCGCAGGGCGCCGCCGGACTCGACGATGAAACGCAGGTCGGACATGGGAAAAGCTCTCGGGCTGGGATCGGGAGACCCGGCGCACGGCGCGCCGGCCAGCCGGCCACGCTACACCGCAGCGCGCGATTTCGCAAAACCGGGGCCGACCGCCCAGAGCGATCGGGTCCTCGGGAACGGCTTCTCCGGCCCCTCGGACAGCCCGCGCCCTGATATCAGCCGATCTCGCGCGACAGAACCCGTTTCACGGCACATCGGCGAGCGGGCTGTCGGTGATGCCTTTAGGGCGCAGGAAATCCGCGGCCCCTGCGAGCGGGCGGCCGGCGAGGCCGGCATCGCCTGCGATTCGGTGGCGACGACCAGCGATCATCCCTACGAGGCGATCATCGCCGCCGCCACGGACAGGGGCTGCGACCTCATCTTCATGGCGTCGCAATGGCGTCGCACGGCCACCGCGGCGTCCGTGGCCTGCTGCTCGGCTCCGAAACGCAGAAGGTACTGACGCACTCGAAGATTCCGGTTCTCGTCTACCGGTAGCGTGCACTGCGCCCCGACGCCCGGAAGCCGGAGCGCCCCTGCGGTGAAAGCCTGCTCAGCCGGCGTCGCTCGCGCGCACGTCGAACTCGACCTTCCAGCGTTCGGCGCCGTCGCGCGACACCGCCTCGAGCTCGAGCGTGCCGACTTCGGTCACCGAAGCCTGCAGTCGCACCGGCACGACCTCGCCCGCGGCGCGGCCCTCGGCCGGCAGCGTCACTTCGATGCCGGGCAGCTCGTCGAGCTCGTCCGCAGCCCAGAACTCGAGCACGGTACCGACGCGGTCTTCGCGCCGCGTCGCCGAGCCGAAGAAGCGGAAGTGCACCGGCTCGCCGACCACCAGCCCGAGCTCGTGCGCAGGCAGCTCGGCGCGGCTGCCCTCCTCCATGCCGAAAGGCGCGACGCACAGCGCCTCGACCGGCGGCTCCAGCCCCGGCACCGCCGGCATCGCGCTCTCGACGCCGACGTAGTAGGCGCGCGCCGTGCCGCCGCGGATGCGCACGCCGCGGCCTTCGCGCACGCAGCCGAGGTAGGCCGCGCCGCGCGCGACGGCGTGGTCGAGGTGGATGCCTTCGAGCCGGCGCGCGGCCGGCGCGCCTTCCTGCGCCAGCCAGGCATTCAGCACCTCGAGCACGCGCGCCGCCAGCAGCGGCGCCTTGAACACGCCACCGTTGAACAGCACCGCGCTCGGGTGCAGGAAGCTCGCCCCGGCCGCCAGCGTGATGCCGCAGTCGGCGGCGGCGTCGCGCTGGCGGCCGAGGAAGGCGGCCAGATGGCGCGTCACCGCGGCATCTTGCGCGTAGGGCAGACCCACGCGGGTCAGGCCGGTGCGGGCGCGGGCGATGGGCCGGGCATCGGCGTCGACCACCGGGAAGAAGCCGTCGACCAGCGTGCGCGCCACCTCCTCGCGCGTCAGCTCGGTGCGCAGCGTGCCGCCGATCAGCCGCGAGCCGCGGCTCGGCACCACGACCGGCAGCGCCTCCAGCGCCGCGTCGGCGAGCAGCTGCTCCTTGGCCGCGCGGCAGCCGTGCACCAGCCCCTGGACCTGCCAGGGCTCGAGGCTGGTGCCCTGCGCGGCCAGCTTGGCGCGCAGCCCGTGCGCGAGCGCCAGGTCCATGTTGTCGCCGCCGAGCAGGATGTGCTCGCCGACCGCGATGCGCTGCAACGCGAGATTGCCGTCCTGCTCGGTCACGGCGATCAGCGAGAAGTCGGCGGTGCCGCCGCCGAGGTCGATCACCAGGATCACCTCGCCGACCCCGACCTGCTTGCGCCAGCCGCCCGCGCTCGTCTCGATCCACGAGTACAGCGCCGCCTGCGGCTCTTCCAGCAGCACCAGGTTCGACAGCCCCGCGGCACGCGCCGCCTCGACGGTCAGCTCGCGCGCGGCGGGGTCGAACGAGGCCGGCACCGTCAGCGTCAGCCGCTGCTCGGCCAACGGTGCCTCGGGGCGGGCGCGGTCCCAGGCTTGGCGCAAGTGCTCGAGGTAGCGCGTCGAGGCTTCCAGCGGCGAGAGGCGCGCGACCTCCTCGGGCGCGTCGACCGGCAGGATCGCGGCGCGGCGATCGACGCCGGGGTGGCACAGCCAGCTCTTGGCGCTCGCGACCAGGCGCAGCGGCGTCTTGGCGCCGAGGCTGCGCGCCAGCTCGCCGGCGACGCAGGTGGGCTCGGCGCTCCAGGGCAAGACCGTGTCGACCGCAGCCAGCTCGTCGGGGTGCGGCAGGTACAGAAACGAGGGCAGCAGCGTGCGCGCCTCGACCGCACCGGGGCCGACCAGTTGCGGCACCGGCTCGAGCTCGAGCAGCACGGTCTCGCCATCGACCCGGTCGAGCTCGACCGAGGCCATCACGCAGTGCGTGGTGCCCAGATCGATACCTACGGCGTAACGGGCATTCGCGGCATTCACAGCTCCACCTCCGCCGGCTGGATCACACGCGCATCGTGGCCTTCGGCCAGCTTCGGCAGCCGCACCTCGGCGACGCGCCAGCCGCGGTGCACCAGCGTGCCGGCGAACGGCGGCTGGCCGACGACGTTGCCGATCAGGCGCAGCGCCTGCGCGTCGAAGCCAGCCGCCACCGTCAGGCGGCTGCCCTCGGCTTCGGCGCGCACCGGTTCGAGCGCGAGGTGCGCGCGCAGCGTCTTGCGGCAGCCCTCGTGCACGACGCGCGCGGCGGCGCCGATCTCGGCATCGGAATAGCCGGCGACGTCTTCCTGCAGGAAGTCGATCAGCCGGCCCTCCTGCTGCAACAGGCCGAGCAGCTGCAGCGCGGCGTCGGGGCTCGCCGTCTTCAGCACTTCGGACAGCGGCGCGGACTTCGGCGGCTCGGCCGGCACCGCGACAATAGTCGCCGGTACAGTCACCGCACCGCCGCGCCGCAGCCGGTGCACGCCGGCGGCGAACTCGCCGCTCGCCAGCGTGCGGCCGAAGGCGCTGAAGGCGAGGAAGAAGCGATGGAAGAACGAGGGTTCGGCGTCGTTCACCAGGGACTCCTTGGGTCCAGAAAAACCGTAGGGCGCGCCAGGCGCGCCCCGCGTAGCGAAACAGCCGCGGGCACCGGGGCTAGCGCAGCGGCAGCTCCAGCCCCAGCGCGCGCGTCAGCGCTCCGGCCAGGCTCGCCTCGACGCGCTCGAACAGCTTGTCGATCACGCGCTCGCGCGGCGTGAAGTCGACCAGCTTGTCGACGCCGACTTGCTCGCGCGCGACGCTGCGCGCGCTGCCGTAGCCATCGATCAGCCCGAGCGCGAGCGCCTGCTCGCCGGTCCAGACCAGGCCGCTGAACAGCACCGGATCGTTCTTCAGGCGCTCGCCGCGCCCGGCCTTGACCGCGGCGATGAACTGGCGGTGGATCGTGTCGAGCATGGTTTGCAGGTGCGCGACGTCGTCGGGCCGCGAGGGCTGGAACGGGTCGAGCATCCCCTTGTGGCCACCGGCGGTGTACAGCCGGCGCTCGATGCCGAGCTTGCCGATCGCGTCCTGGAAGCCGAAGCTGTCGGTGCGCACGCCGATCGAGCCGACCAGGCTGGCGCGATCGGCATAGATCGCCTGCGCGGCGGCGGCGATGTAGTAGCCGCCCGAGGCGCCGATGTCGCTGATCACCGCGTAGATGGGCACCTTCGGGTGCGCCGCGCGCAGCCGCAGCACCTCGGCGTAGATCTGGGCGGCCTGCACCGGGCTGCCGCCCGGGCTGTTGATGTCGAGGATCACGCCGGCGGTGCGCTTGTCGGCGAGCGCGCGCTTGAGTCCCTCGAGCACGCGCGTGCCGCCGGCATCGATGCCCGGCGCGATCACGCCCTCGACGCTGACCAGCGCGGCGTGGCGCTCGCCCGCCTCGGGCTGCCAGCCGGCGCGTGGCAGCCACAGCGCCGCGGCGACGATCGCCAGCAGCGCCAGCTTGAACAGCAGGCTCCAGCGCCGCGCGCGCCGGCGCTCGGCGAGCAGCTGCTCGGCCAGCCCGACGAGGCGCTCGAGCGGCTCGCGCGGCGGCGCGGCGGCGCGCGAGCCTTCCCAGCGCGCGCGCTCGGCTTCGCGTTCAGGTCCGTGTTCCATCACCAGGCCCCCTGTGGGCTTCGAGCAGCGCCGGCAGCTCGGCGATCGCATCCAGACACGCGAGCGGCCCGAAGGCGAGCAGGCGCTCGGGGGCGTGCACGCCGTAGCTGACCGCGACCGCGCGCGTGCCGGCGGCGCGCGCCATCGCCAGATCGTACTCGGTGTCGCCGACCATCACCGCGCGCGGCGCCGCGACGCCGAGCTCGTCGAGCAGCTCGAGCAGCATCCGCGGATGCGGCTTGGAGCCGGCTTCGTCGGCGCAGCGGCTGGCGTCGATCAGCCGCGCCAGCCCGGTTTCGCGCAGCGCCTGGTCCAGCCCCGAGCGACTCTTGCCGGTCGCGACCGCGAGCAGGTAGCCCGCGGCGGCGAGGCGTTCGAGCGTGGCCACCGCGCCGTCGAACAGCTGCGCCGGCCGCGCCGCCGCGCTGAAGAAGCGGTCCTTGTACGCGCTGGCGAGACGGTGGTAGTCGTCGTAGCCGTGCTCGGGGTAGAGCGCCGCGCACGCCTCGATCAACCCCAGACCGATGATGTCGCGCAGCTCGCGGTCTTCGCGCGCCGGCAAGCCGGTGTCGCGCACCGCAGCGCGCAGCGCGCCGACGATGCGCGCCTCGGAATCCATCAGCGTGCCGTCCCAGTCGAACACGACGAGGTCGAAACCGCCGCTCATCGCGCCGCGCCCTCCAGCGCATCGAGCACCCGCGTCAGCTCCTCTGGCAGCGGCGCACTGACCGCGAGCTCGCGCTCCCCGCCGAGCGGCAGGCTCAGGTATTGCGCGTGCAGGAATAGGCGCCTGAGCCCGAACCCGGCCAGCACGCGGTTGAAGCCCTCGTCGCCGTACTTGTCGTCGCCGGCCAGGGGATGGCCGATGTGCGCCGCGTGCACGCGGATCTGGTGCGTGCGCCCGGTGTCGATCCACACCTCGACCAGCGAAGCGTCGCGGTAAGCCTCGACCAGGCGAAAGCGGCTCGAGGCGGGCTTGCCCACGTCGGACACCTCGACCATGCGCTCCCCGCCCCTGAGCTGGTTCTTCGCCAGCGGCGCCTCGACCGTCAGCTCGTGCGGCGGGAAGCGTCCGCGCACCAGCGCCAGGTAGCGCTTTTCGCTGCGGCGCGAGCCCAGCGCCGCGTGCATCGCGCGCAGGGCCTCGGCGGTCTTGGCGAGCGCCAGGCAGCCGCTGGTCTCGCGGTCGAGCCGGTGGGCGAGCTCGAGGTAGCCCGCGCCGCGCAGCGCGCGCAGCGCCTCGATCGCGCCACAGGCGATGCCGCTGCCGGCGTGCACCGCGAGCCCCGCCGGCTTGTCGAGCACCAGCGCGTCGCGGTCCTCGAACAGCACCGCGGCACGCAGCCGCTCGGCCAGCACCGGCGGCACCATTGGCGCCTCGTCGGCCTCGGCCATCCGCAGCGGCGGGATGCGCACCACGTCGCCGGCCGCGAGCCGGTGCTCGGGCTTCGCGCGCCCCTTGTTCACGCGCACCTCGCCCTTGCGCAGGATGCGGTAGACCAGGCTCTTGGGGACGCCCTTGAGGGTGCGCAGCAGGAAGTTGTCGATGCGCTGGCCGTCGTGGTCGGTGGAAACCTCGACGAAGCGCACCGCGGGGGGGTCGGATCGCGTCATGGCGCGCAGTTTACCAGCTCGGCCCCGCAATTGAAGGCGCCCCGCACGGCTGTTATATTACCGCCCGTTGTCGCCCGGACGGCCGGATTGACGGGCCTGATCGTTCGAAACGCTGCCGTTGCGAAACGGTACAGAAATTTTCGGTACACGCCCGCGAGAAGCTTGCGCGGCGGGTATCCAAAAGGGTCTTCCATCGCTCGACCCTGTGCACCCGCGAGCGATGCCAAAGTAGCGCTCCCACGCCCCACAGCCCCGTAAGGCGCAGCGTCGAGCACGGGCGTCGATCGAAGGTTCCCCGTGGACCTCCGCCCCGCAATCCCTGCCCCGAGCGCCTGAAGCTGGCGACAACCTGTCGGGCCCGGTCGAGCGCCGGAGTACGGATTGCCCATGAAGAGAATGCTGATCAACGCGACTCAGCAGGAAGAGTTGCGCGTGGCGCTGGTCGACGGCCAGAAGCTCTACGACCTCGACATCGAAACCCCGTCCCGCGAGCTGAAGAAGTCCAACGTCTACAAGGGCCGCATCACCCGCGTCGAGCCTTCGCTCGAAGCGGCGTTCGTCGACTACGGCGCCGAGCGCCACGGCTTCCTGCCGTTCAAGGAAATCGCCCGCAGCTACTTCCAGCCCGAGTCGCTGGCCGAGGGCAAGCGCCCGACGATCAAGGAAGCGCTGCGGGAAGGCCAGGAAATCGTCGTCCAGATCGAGAAGGAAGAGCGCGGCAACAAGGGCGCGGCGCTGACCACCTTCATCTCGCTGGCCGGGCGCTATCTGGTGCTGATGCCGAACAACCCGCGCGCCGGCGGCGTGTCGCGCCGGATCGAGGGCGATGATCGCCAGGAGATCCGCGAAGCGATGGCGGCGCTGAACGTGCCCGACGGCATGGGGCTGATCGTGCGCACCGCCGGCGTCGGCCGCTCGACCGAAGAGCTGCAGTGGGACCTCGACTACCTGCTGAACCTGTGGGGAGCGATCGAAGAGGCGTCGAAGCACAAGAAGGCGCCGTTCCTGATCTACCAGGAAAGCAACATCATCATCCGTGCGCTGCGCGACCTCTTGCGCGCCGACATCGGCGAGATCCTGGTCGACAACCTGCAGGTGCACGACCAGGCCCGCGAGTTCATGCAGCAGGTGATGCCGGGCAGCCTGGGCAAGCTCAAGCCCTACCAGGACCCGATCCCGCTGTTCACCCGCTTCCAGATCGAGTCGCAGATCGAGACCGCCTACCTGCGCGAAGTCAGCCTGCCCTCGGGCGGTGCGATCGTGATCGACTACACCGAGGCGCTGGTGTCGATCGACATCAACTCGGCGCGCGCCACCAAGGGCGCCGACATCGAGGAAACCGCGTTCAACACCAACCTCGAGGCGGCCGAAGAGATCGCCCGCCAGCTGCGCCTGCGCGACCTCGGCGGGCTGATCGTGATCGACTTCATCGACATGACCATCCCGCGCAACCAGCGCGAAGTCGAGAACCGGCTGCGCGAAGCGCTGAAGATGGACCGCGCGCGCGTCCAGGTCGGGCGCATCTCGCGCTTCGGCCTGCTCGAGATGTCACGCCAGCGCCTGCGGCCCTCGCTCGACGAGGCGACGCACGTGCTGTGCCCGCGCTGCAACGGCCAGGGCACGATCCGCGGGGTCGAATCGCTGGCGCTGTCGGTGCTGCGGCTGATCGAAGAAGAAGCGATGAAGGACCGCACCGGCAAGGTCGTCGCCCAGTTGCCGGTCAAGGTCGCCACCTTCCTGCTGAACGAGAAGCGCGCCGCGATCCAGTCGATCGAGGAGCGGCTGAACGTGCGCGCGGTGCTGGTTCCGAACGACACGCTCGAGACCCCGCACTTCGAGATCGAGCGCATCCGCGCCGACGAGGCCGCTACCGGCAGGGGCGCGGGCCCGAGCTACCACCTGGTGGTGCGCCACGAAGACGCCGACGGCAGCGTCAAGCCGTCGCCGCCGACCGCGGCGCATCCGGCGGAGGAAGCCGCGGTCAAGTCGGTGACGCCGAGTACCCCGGCGCCGGCGCCGCGCGCCGCACCCGCCGCCGCCGCCGAGACGCACGCCGAGGAAGAGCCCGGCTTCCTGCGCTGGCTGTGGCGCAACCTGTTCGGCCTGCCCGGTGCCGAGGGCGGCGAACGGCTCGAAGCCGTGGTGCCGGCACCGCGTCGCGCCCAGGGCGAGCGCCCGGGCGAACTGCGCCGCGACCGCAATCGCCGTCACCGCGAGCGCAGCGAGCGCCGACGGCCTGAAGCCGAACCGCGCGACGAAGCCGCCGCCGACAAGGTGCCGGCCGCAGCGCCGAGCACCCCGGTCGCCGCGCCAGCGGTACCCGCCGCCCAGCAAGCGGCCGAGCCGCACCCGGTGATCGAGGCGATCGAAGCCGAGCCGCCGCGCGAACCGGTGATGGTCGATCCGAACGCCCCCGAAACCGCAACCGAGGAAGCGCGCCGCCGCCGCCGCCGCGGTGGCCGCCGCCGCCGCGGCGAGCGTGACGCCGCCGGCGATTCGGCCGCCGAGCACGGCGTCGAAGCCATCGACGCCGAGGACTTCGAACCGACCGGGACGGTCGAGCCGGCCGCCGAGGAAGCCGCGGAGCGCACCGTCGAAACGGTCGCCGAGCCGCACGAGGCGAAGAAGCCGCACCGCCCGCAACCCCGTCTGCTGCCCGCAGGCCGCTACATCCGCAGCGGCCGCCCGCGCCGTCCCAGCGGCACGCTGGCCAATGCCGAGAGCGTCGAGACCGCCGAAGCACCGGCCGGCGCCGCGGTGAGTGCCACCGTCGTCACCGCGGCGCTGGTTGCCGAAGCCGTGCCGGCCATGGCGGAAGCGCCCGCCACCGGGCCGGCCGACGTCGCCGCGTCGACCACCGACACCGCGGCGCCGCCCGCCGCCGAAGCCCCGGCGGCCGAGCCGGCCGGCGAAGCGCCGGTGGCGCAAGCCGCCGATGGACAG
>JBDHRG010000059.1:0-19383 GCA_039807445.1 Candidatus Competibacteraceae bacterium | reverse complement strand
TCGTCGGTCGAGGGCTGGCCGGTCGGGGTCTTCTTCTTCACCGGCAGGCCGAGCTGCTCGAACAGGATCGCCTGCAGCTGCTTGGGCGAGCCGAGGTTGAAGGGTTGTCCAGCCGCCGCGTGCGCCTCTTTTTCCAGCTCGATCAGGCGCTTGGCGAAGGCGGTGCTCTGCTCGCGCAGCCTGGCGGTGTCGATCAACACGCCGTTGCGCTCGATCCGCGACAGCACCGGGATCAGCGGGACCTCGATCTCGCGGTACAGCCTGGCCAGTTCGGGCACGGCTTCGAGCTGCGGCCACAGCGCCCGGTGCAGGCGCAGCGTGACGTCGGCGTCCTCGGCCGCGTAGTCGCAGGCGGTTTCGATCGAGACCTGGCTGAACGGGATCTGCTTGGCGCCCCGGCCTGCCACCTGCTCGTACTTGACCGTGGTTTCGCCCAGGTACTTGGCGGCGAGCGAATCCATGTCGTGGCGCGTCGCGGTCGAGTCGAGCACGTAGCTCTCGAGCATGGTGTCGTGGGCGACGCCGCGCAGCGCGATGCCGTGGTTGGCGAGCACGTTGATGTCGTACTTGGCGTGCTGGCCGAGCTTGGGTCTGGCGGGGTCCTCGAGCAGCGGCTTCAGTGCGGCCAGCACCGCGTCGCGATCGAGCTGGTCGGGTGCCCCGGGGTAGTCGTGCGCCAGCGGCACGTAGGCGGCGCGGTGCGGCTCGACCGCGAACGAGAGGCCGACGATCTCGGCTTGCATGTAGTCGAGGCTGGTGGTCTCGGTGTCGACGGCGATCAGTTCGGCGGTGCGCAGCGCGTCCAGCCAGGCGTCGAAGGCGGGCTGGGTGGTGACGAGTTCGTAGTCGCGTCCCGAATCGGGATCGTTGGCGGCAGTGTCGGCGGCGTCGACGCGCTCGCCCCCGGACGCCGGTGCCGGCGTGATGGCGGGTGCGACGGCGGACTCGAGCTCGCGCAGCCAGGTGTTGAACTCGTAGTGGCGGTACAGTTCGAGCAGTTGCGCGGCGTCGGGGCCGTGGTAGGCGAGCTCGTCGAAGTCCAGACCGAGGTCGACGTCGCAGCGGATCGTCGCCAGCTCGCACGCCAGCGGCAGCTGGGCCAGGTGCGCACGCAGCGTCTCGCCGGCCTTGCCCTTGACGGTGCCGGCCGCGGCGACCAGCGCCTCGAGCGAGCCGTGCTCGAGCAGCCACTTGGCGGCGGTCTTGGGGCCGACGCCGGGCAGCCCGGGGATGTTGTCGACGGCATCGCCCATCAGCGCGAGCCAGTCGACGATGCGCTCGGGCGGCACGCCGAACTTGGCGACCACGCCTTCGCGGTCGTAGCGGCTCTCCTCGCCGCCGCGCTTCATCGTGTCGAGAAGCCGGATGCGATCGTCGACCAGCTGCGCCATGTCCTTGTCGCCGGTGGCGATCACCACCTCCAGCCCGCGGCCGGCGGCTGTGCGCGCCAGCGTGCCGATGACGTCGTCGGCTTCGACCCCCGGCTCGCACAACAGCTTCAGCCCCATCGCGCGCACCATCGCGTGCAGCGGCTCGATCTGCGCGCGCAGATCGTCGGGCATCGGCGGGCGGTGCGCCTTGTACTCGGCGTAGAGCGCGTCGCGGAAGGTCGGGCCGCTGGCGTCGAACACCACCGCGGCGTGGGTGGGGTTCAGCCGCGCCAGCAGGTTGCGCAGCATCGCCACCACGCCGCGCATCGCGCCGGTGGGTTCGCCCCGCGCGGTGGCGAGCGGCGGCAGCGCGTGGTAGGCGCGGTACAGGTAGCCCGAGCCGTCGACGAGGAGCAGGGAGGCGGTCATTGGCTTTGAGAAGTCCGTTTTTTGCGTACACTGGGCGGCCCCGGAGGCAGGCCCGCCGGAGCGAAGTGGAAAACAAGGTAGCAGCCACCCATGTCCGACGAAAGCAAGCGCTCCCACCCCGGCCTGCGGCCACTGAACGACAGCCAGCTGACGCGCGAGTCGTGGAAGATCTTCCAGATCATCGCCGAGTTCGTCGAAGGCTTCGAGCGCCTGGCGCGGATCAAGCCCTCGGTCAGCATCTTCGGCTCGGCGCGCACCCGGCCCGAGCACCCGCATTACCAGCTCGCCGAGGCGATCGCGCGCCAGCTGTCGGACGCCGGCTTCTCGGTGGTCACCGGTGGCGGCCCGGGCATCATGGAGGCGGGCAACAAGGGCGCCTATGCCGGCCACTCGCCGAGCGTCGGGCTGAACATCCAGCTGCCGCACGAGCAGAGCGGCAACCCCTACCAGAACATTTCGCTGACCTTCCGCCACTTCTTTTCGCGCAAGGTCATGTTCGTCAAGTACGCCTCGGCCTACGTGGTGCTGCCGGGCGGCTTCGGCACGCTCGACGAGATGGCCGAGATCCTGACGCTGGTGCAGACCGGCAAGACGCGCCGCATCCCGATCATCCTGGTGCACAAGCCGTTCTGGGAGCCGCTGATCGACTGGTTCCGCGACACGCTGGTCGCGCAGGGCATGATCAACGCAGCCGACCTCGAGCTGTTCCAGGTGCTGGACAAGCCCGAGGAGGTCGTGAATGCTATTTTCGACTTCTACGAGAGCCGGGGTTTCGAGCCCTCCGCCGAGGAGCAGGAAGTCCTGCTCCACCTCTGAGATCCGACCGCTTCGCCAAGGACCCAGCCACATGCGTTCGATGCTCACCGCTCTGCTGCTCGCCGGCAACGCCGCGCTCGCCGTCGCCCAGGACGCCCCCAGGCCGCCGGAGCTGCAGCCGGTGCCCGACGAGCAAGCCATCCAGCAGGACATCCAGACCGAGCAGCAGCAGGACGCGCTGGCGCCCGAGGTCACCATCATCCGCCGCGACGGCGGCACGGTGTCGGAGTACCGCGTCAACGGCAAGATGTACATGGTCAAGGTGACGCCGGACAAGGGCGTGCCGTACTACCTGATCGACAGCGACGGCGACGGCGACCTCGAGACGCGGCGCAACGAAATGGACCCCGGCATCGCGGTGCCGAGCTGGATCCTGTTGCGCTGGTGAGCCCGCGCCGCCGCCGAGCCCCGATATCCAGGCCCCGACCGGCTCCCGGCGGGGCCTTCGCAGTCCCGGAACCCAAGACGCAGCGCATGTCCGTCTACACCACCGTCGACCGCCCGCAACTCGAAGCCTTCCTGCGCGAATACGCGCTCGGCGAGCTCGTGTCCCATCGCGGCATCAGCGAGGGCATCTCCAATACCAACTACTTCGTCACCACCACGCGCGGCGAGTACGTGCTGACACTGTTCGAACTGATCGGCTTCGACGACGTGCCGTACTACCTCGAGCTGATGGCGTACCTGGCCGAGCGCGGCGTGCCGAGCGCACACCCGCTGCCGGACCACGGCGGGCGCTACATGCGCGCGCTGAATGGCAAGCCGGCGGCGCTGGTGCACAAGCTTGCCGGGTGCGGCATCGACGGCGTGCCGACGCAGCAGCAGTGCCGCGCGATCGGCACGGCGCTGGCGCGGCTGCACCTGGCCGGCGCCGACTTCCCGCTCGAGCGGCCCAACGACCGTGGCCCGGACTGGTGGGCGCAGGCGGCGGCGCGCGTGCTGCCGCGCATGGACCCCGCCGATGCTGCGCTGCTCGAAGACGAGCTCGCGTACCAGGCCGCCAATCCGCGCGCGGCGCTGCCGCAGGGCGTGGTGCACGCCGACCTGTTCCGCGACAACGCGCTGTTCGACGGCGATGCGCTCGGCGGGCTGATCGACTTCTACTATGCGTGCAGCGACGCCTACGCCTACGACGTCGCGGTGACGGTCAACGATTGGTGCTCGCGCCCCGATGGCAGCCTCGACCCGGCGCGCGCCGAGCCGCTGCTCGAGGCTTATCTCGCGGTGCGGCCGTTCACCGCGCTCGAGCGCGCCGAGTGGAGCACGATGCTGCGCGCCGGCGCGCTGCGCTTCTGGCTGTCGCGGCTGGTCGACCAGCTCTTCCCGACCGCCGGCGAGCTGACCTTCATCAAGGACCCCGACGAGTTCAAGCGCATCCTGCTGGCGCAGCGTGCAGCGCCGTGGGCGCTCTAGCCGCCCGGCACCATCTCGGTGCCGCGCGATTCCGCTGGCATGGGGGCATGGCCGTGCGGAGGTGCCCGATGTACGCCTTGCAGTTCCCCCAGCCCGAGCCGCTGCCGCCGTTGTCGGTCGAGGACTACCTGCGCGCGAGGCGGCGTCCGAAATCCGCCACGAGTACGTCGGCGGCCGCGTCTATGCGATGACCGGCGCGAGTGTCCGGCACAACCTGATCGCCACCAACCTCGTCGCCCTGTTGCATCCCAGGGCGCGGTGCGAGGGCTGCCAGCTGTTCGTCAGCGACATGAAGCTGCGGGTTCGCAGCGGCGAGGACACCGCGTTCTACTACCCGGATCTGATGCTCTGCTGCGATCCGGCCGACACCGCTTCGCACTGGCGCGAGCGGCCGTGCCTGGTGGTCGAGGTGCTGTCGGAGTCGACCGAGCGCGTCGACACGCGCGAAAAGGTGCACGAATACCGCGCGCTGCCCTCGCTGGGCGCCTACCTGATCCTCGCGCAGGATGCGCCGCGGACGACGCGCTACCGCCGCGACACCGGTTCCGGGCCGCAACGCGTCGCTGGCGACGACGCGCTGCTCGAGCTGCCCTGCGGCATCGGTGCGCTGCGGCTCGGCGAGCTGTACGAGGGGCTGCCGGCCACGTGAGCGATCGTCAGCCCCACACCGTCGCCAGCGCGCGCCTGACGAACTCGGGCTGTGCCAGCGCGGCGCGGTGGACCTCGGCGTTGTAGTAGTCGGTCGCGAAGGGCTTGCCTTCGGCGCGCGCGGCATCGAAGGCGATCAGCGCGCCGGCGCGCTTCGCGGCGAAGGCCGCCGACCACCAGCCCGACTGGTACACCGGCTGCGGAAAGTGCAGCTCGGTCGCCTCGGTGAAGCCGGCGGCCTTCAGATTGCGGTGCATCGGCACGATGCAGCTCTCGAGCTGGTAGATCGGCGACTCGGACTGCTGCAGGTACAGCCCGTCGTCGGCCAGCGCGCGCAGCGCGTCGCGCAGGAAGGGTTCGGAGAACAGCCCGGTCGAGGGGCCGAAGGGATCGGTCGAGTCGACGATGATCACGTCCCAGTAGCCGGTCGGCGCATCCTTCACGTACTGCACGCCGTCCCGGAAGATCAGTTCGGCGCGCGGGTCGGCGTTGGATTCGGTCAGCACCGGGAAGAATTTCACTGCGGCGCGGGTCACCGCCGCGTCGATATCGCACTGCACCACGCGCTCGACGCCGGGGTGCTTCAGCACTTCGCGCAGCGTGCCGCAGTCGCCGCCGCCGATGATCAGTACGCGCTTCGGCGCCGGATGCGTGAACAGCGCCGGGTGCGCGAGCATCTCATGGTAGATGAAGTTCTCGCGCTCGGTCAGCATGATGATGCCGTCGATCGCCATCATCCGGCCCCAGCCCTCGGTTTCGTATACCTCCACCTTCTGGAACGGGCTCTGTTCCTCGAACAGCTTGGTCGTCACCTTCAGCGAAAAGGCCGACGGGGCCGGGGCGAACACATCGGAAAACCAGGTGCTGTCGAGCGTCATCGGCGTGATCTCCTGCGAGTCGGCGGCGCTCGCCGGGGGTGGGCGACCGAGGCGGCGCAGTATACCCGAAGCGCGACGGCACCCGTCCGCACCGGTTGGCGGTTCGCGCGCCAGGCGATAGGCTGCCGGGCTCGGGCGCAGGCGAGGGAGAAGAGGCATGAAGACCGGAGTCATCGGACTCGGCGCGATGGGGTGGCCGATCGCGCAGAACCTGGGCAAGGCGGGGCTGCTCGCTGCCGTCTGGAACCGCACCGCCGCGAAAGCCGAGCGGCTGGCGGCCGAAACCGGCGCCACGGTCGCCGCCGATCCCGCGACGCTCGCGCGCGGCTGCGACGTGCTGATCATCTCGGTCGCGGCCGATGCCGACCTGCTCGCGGTGGTCGATGCGATGCTGCCCGGCGTGCATCCGGGCCTGGTGGTATGCGACACCTCGACCGTGGCGGTCGACACCGCGCGCGAAGCGGCGCGGCGGCTAGCGGACAAGGGGGCCGCCTTCCTCGACACGCCGGTATCGGGCGGGGTGGAGGGTGCGACGCGCGGCCGGCTTTCGGTGATGGCCGGCGGCGACGCCGCGGCGCTCGAACGCGCGCGTCCGGCACTGGCGGCGATCGCCGCGCGCATCGTGCACATGGGGTCGGTCGGCGCCGGGCAGGGCACCAAGGCGGTCAACCAGATCATGGCCGCGGGCATCGGCCAGGCGGTGACCGAGGCGCTGGCCTTCGGTCAGGCGCTGGGGCTGGACCTGAACAAGGTGATCGCGGCGGTCGGCGCCGGTGCTGCCGGCAACTGGTTCCTCGACCAGCGCGGCCCGACGCTGGTGCGTGGGCAGTATCGGATCGGCTTCAAGACCACGCTGCTGGTCAAGGACCTCGAGATCTGTGCCGCGATGGCGCGCGCCGCCGGCGGACGGCTGCCGATGGTCGAGGCGCTGCTGCCGCAGTACCGCCAGCTGGTGGCCGAGGGCTTCGGCGACGAAGACCACTCAGCGCTGTTTCGGCTGAAGCGGCGGGAGTTCCCCGACGCGGAGTGATCCCGCCGCTCACGACGGTACGCCGCCATCACCGCAGACAAAAAGGACCATCGATGTTCGCCGAACCGCTGTTTACCGTGCTGCTGCTGCTCGCGGCCGCCTTCGTCGCCGGCGCGCTGAACGCCGTCGCCGGCGGCGGCAGCTTCCTGACGCTGCCGGCACTGGTGTTCGCCGGGCTGCCGCCGGTGGTGGCCAACGCCACCGGCACCGTGGCGCTGCTGCCGGGTTACATGTCGAGCGCCTGGGGCTTCCGCGAAGCCATGCGTGCGCCGCAGGGGCTGTCGCTGCGGGGGATCACGCTGGTCAGTCTCGCCGGCGGCGCGCTGGGGGCGGCGGCCCTGCTGGTGACGCCGAACCATACCTTCCGCGCCATCGTGCCGTGGCTGATGCTGGTCGCGACCGCGGCCTTCGCCTTCGGCCCGCGGCTGCTCGCCGCGGTGCGCGGGCACGCGGCGCACGCGGCCGGGAGGCTGGCGACCGCGCTCGGCGTGTTCGCGGTCGCAGTGTACGGCGGCTATTTCAACGGCGGACTGGGGATCATGCTGCTGGCACTGTTCGGGTTGCTCGGCATGGCCGACCTGCATGCTGCCAACGGTCTGAAGAACCTGGTGTCGGCGGTGCTGACCGTGATCGCGGTGGCGCTGTACGCCTGGGGCGGCGCGGTGTCGTGGCCCGAGGCGCTGGCGATGATGCTCGCGGCGACCGCGGGCGGCTACCTCGGCGCACGCGGCGCGCGCAGGATCCGCCCCGTGGTCTTGCGCCGCGGCATCGTGCTGACCGGGCTGGTGATGGCGGGGCTGTTCTTCGCCGGTTGAGGGTCAGAGAGGCTCGCCTGCCCGGTCTTTTGCTCCTCACCCATCACGGTCAATCCACCTTGATCGAGATCGCCGGGATGTTGGCGTCTTGCAGGCGCTGGCGCACCGCCTGCGCCTGGGTCGGGTCGTTGAACGGGCCGGTGCGGACGCGGTAGACGGTGGTGCCGTCGGGCAGGGTGCCCTGTTCGACGCGGGCGCCGATGCCGAGCAGCCCCATGCTGGCGCGGATGCGTTCGGCTTGCGTCGGGTTCGGGAAGGCGCCGGCCTGTACCAGGTAACCGTGCTTCGCCTGCGGTGCCGCGCCGGGCTGGGCGGCACGGCTCTGCGCCTGGCTCTGCTGGCGCTGCGCCGCCGGCGGCTGGTCGAAGATGCGCTGGTCGCGCCGCCTGATCTCGTCGGGCGAGATCGTGACCTGGCGCTCCTTGAGCACGCTGTAGAAGTCGAACTTCGGCTTCGGCGGCGGCTCGAGCGGTGCTGCGGGCGGCTGGCGCACCGCGCGCGCATCTTGCGTCGCTGGCTTCGCCATCGGCGCTGCGGCCTGCGGTGCGAGCGCCGCGACCGGTGTCGGCTCGCGGCCCTTGAACCAAGCGATGCCGCTGGCGATGGTGCCGCCGAGCGTCATGCCGACCACGGTCCAGCCGAGGATGCGGATGCGGCTCTGCTGGTTCTTTTTGCGCTGCTGGCGTGGATCGGCCGGCTTGTAGTCGCGGCGCACAGCCACGTCACATGGTCTCCGGTGCCGACACGCCGAGCAGCCCCAGGCCGTTGGCGGTCGCCTGGCGCACCGCGACGATCAGGCACAGGCGCGCGTCGCGCAGGTCGGCGTCGTCGACCAGGAACTGGTGTGCATTGTAATAGGTGTGCAAGCCCTGGGCGAGGTCGCGCAGATAGGCCGCCAGCAGGTGCGGCTCGTGATTCTGCGCGGCGGCTGCGAGCAGCTCGGGGTAGCGCGACAGCAGCACCATCAGCTGGTCTTCGTGCTCTTCGCGCAGCAGCCCCAGGTTCGCGCGGCCGTTGGCCGGATTCCAGGCAAGCCCCTTGTCCTCGGCCTGGCGCAGCACGCTGCAGACGCGCGCGTGCGCGTACTGGATGTAATACACGGGGTTGTCGAGCGACTGCGAGCGCGCCAGGTCGATGTCGAAGATCAGCTGTGAGTCGGGTTTGCGCGCCGTCAGGAAGAAGCGCGTGGCGTCGCGGCCGACTTCGTCGATCAGCTCGCGCAGCGTCACGTAGCTGCCGGCGCGCTTGGAGATCTTCACCTCTTCACCGCCGCGCATCACCGTGACCATCTGGTGCAGCACGTACTCGGGCCAACCCTGCGGGATGCCCAGCTCCAGCGCCTGCAAGCCGGCGCGCACGCGCGTGACGGTGCTGTGGTGGTCGGCGCCCTGTTCGTTGATCACGCGCCGGAAGCCGCGCTGCCACTTGTCGACGTGGTAGGCGACGTCGGGGACGAAGTAGGTGTAGCCGCCCTCGCGCTTGCGCATCACGCGGTCCTTGTCGTCGCCGAAGTCGGTGGTCTTCAGCCACAGCGCGCCGTCCTGTTCGTAGGTGTGGCCGCTGGCGATCAGCGCCTGCACCGTCTCCTCGACCTTGCCTTCGGTGTAGAGGTTGGATTCGAGGTAGTAGACGTCGAAGCGCACGTCGAACGCCTTGAGGTCGAGGTCCTGCTCGCGACGCAGGTAGGCCACGGCGAAGTCGCGGATCGCGTCGAGGTCTTCGGGGTCGGTGGCGCCGGTTACGTGCCGGTCGTCGGCGTCGATCGTCTCGCCGGCCAGGTAGGCGCGCGCGACGTCGCGGATGTATTCGCCGCGGTAGCCGTCGGCCGGCCAGACATCGTCTTCGGGCTCGATGCCGAGCACGCGCGCCTGCGTGGAGCGGGCCAGGTTGGCGATCTGCGCGCCGGCATCGTTGTAGTAGAACTCACGCGTCACCGCCCAGCCCTGCGACTCGAGCAGGCGCGCGATGCAGTCGCCGAGCGCCGCACCGCGGCCGTGGCCGACGTGCAGCGGGCCGGTGGGGTTGGCCGAGACGAACTCGATCTGCACCTTGCGCCCCTGCCCGGCCCGGTTTCGACCGTAGCCGGCACCCTGGTCGAGCACGGCTTCGATCACCGCGTGGTACGCCGCCGCGGTGAGGAAGAAGTTGATGAAGCCCGGCCCGGCCACCTCGACCTGTGCCACCTGCGCGCTTGCCGGCAGCGCGCCGACCAGCGCCTCGGCCAGCTCGCGCGGCTTGCGCCGCGCCACCTTGGCCAGTGCCATCGCGACATTGGTCGCGAAGTCGCCGTGCGCGCGGTCGCGGGTGCGCTCCAGGTGCACCTCGACGCGGGCGTCCGCGGGCAGGGCGCCGTCTTGCTGCAGGCGGGTCAGGGCCTGGGCGATCAGCTGCTCGAGATGGGTCTTCAAGGGGAGCTCCGGGAAAATCGACGCGAAACGAAACCCGCATTCTACCGGCCCCACCCCCCGACTTGAAGGTGGATGCAGACACGATGGGCCGGGGGGTGCGGGTTTCGTAGCCCCCTCGCCGGGGCGAGAGCCCATCCGGCGGCTCTCGCGGTTTCCCGGGACTCGCCCCCTGCGCCCGCGGCGCAAGTACCGCTCCGCGATTGGCCCCCGGAGCGCCGCCATCAGGCGTTATTTCCTGGAGTCGGTATCAGTTGTTCACCGTGCTTCGCACGACCCGCGGCGCATGAAACGCTGCTCCAGATAAGGGGTTAGTCAGCCAGGTGTTGCCACAGCGCACGCAGGCGGCTGCGGCGCAGCGCTTGGGTACGGGCGGCCTTGAGGCGGGCGCGTTCGCCGGCGCAGGCTTCGATCAGTCGTTCGACGGCGCGCGACAGCGGCGGCGGCTTCTGCCATCGCGGTGGAAAGGGGATGATCCGGGCGCCGGGCATGGGCGACACCTCCGTTGCGTCGGGCTGACCGTCGGATGCTGACACAGGTGCCGGAGCGCGACCACCGGCGATCGGCGTCGGTGGCCATGCGTGCGGGCACGGTCGGGCAGAAACGCGAACGCCCCGCGCGGGGCGGGGCGTCAGGCACAGGGCGGCAGGCTTATTCGGCGGCGCGATCGCGCAGCAGGCCGAGCACGCCGAGCGCCGGCGCAGCCAGGAAGAACGCACCGAGTGCGGCGCTGATCAGCATCATGCTCGGCAGGTGCACCAGCCACTGGGGCAGGCTCAGCGTGGCGCCGCGCGCGTTGTACGCCTGTTGCAGCCGCGCCGTGTAGATCAGCGGCGCCCACGCCATGCGCGTCAGCAACATCAGCGGCAGGTAGAATGCGCTGACGAGACCGAGCCGCAGCGATTCGGGATAGCGGCGCAGAAAATCATCGTACCCGATCTGCAGGCACTCGGGCTTGTTCATGCGAACCTCCTCGGGCGTGGAGCACGCGTGCTCCCCACAGGTGTTGAATCCTCAGAACCGGCCTGCAGCGCCTTGGTGCGCTTCTTGTTCGCTTTCGGCAGCGGCCGGTTGCCTTCGCATCGGCTTCAAGAAAAATTCATGAAGCCTATTAGGGAAACTTTATCGGGCCAGAGGCCCTTGTCAGTCAAGCATTTTTCGTTCCGTATTCTCGTTTGTATACAACTTTTTGTTTCGTATCGTGAAAACATCACAAATGCGACGCCGATTTGTGGAAAAGATGAACCCCGCCGCCGCCGGCCGGAGTGTCACAGGATCAGCGGCTCCGGTTCGAGCTCGACACCGAAGCGCCCGCGCACGTCGGCCTGGATCGCGCGCGCCAGCGCGAGCACTTCGCGACCCGTGGCGCCGCCGCGGTTGACCAGCACCAGCGCCTGTCGCTCGTAGACCCCGGCGCGGCCCAGCGTGCGGCCCTTCCAGCCGCAGCGGTCGATCAGCCAGCCGGCGGCGAGCTTGAACGCGGCGTCGCCGTGCGGGTAGGCGACCAGTTCGGGGAAGCGCGCACGCAAGGCGGCCGCCTGTTCTGCCCCCACCAGCGGGTTCTTGAAGAAGCTGCCAGCGTTGCCGACGGTCGCCGGGTCGGGGAGTTTGCGGCGGCGGATCGCGCAGATGGCGTCGAACACGTCGCGTGGCGTCGGCGCGGTGATGCCCGCGGTTCGCAGCTCGGCGGCGAGTTCGGCGTAGCGCGTGGCCGGCGTCCAGCGTTTCGGCAGGCGGAAAGTGACCGCGGTGATCACGCAGCGGTCTTTCAGGGCGTGCTTGAACGCGCTGTCGCGATAGCCGAAGGCGCAGTCCTCGGCGCCGAGGCGGCGCTCTTCGCCGCTTGCCAGCTCGAGCGCACGCAAGCCGGCGAAACGCTCGCGCATCTCCAGACCGTAGGCGCCGATGTTCTGGATCGGGCTCGCACCGACCGTGCCCGGGATCAGCGCCAGGTTCTCGAGCCCGCCCAGACCCTGCGCCAGGGCCCACTCGATCAGGCCGTGCCAGTTCTCGCCGGCGGCAGCCTCGACCAGGACGGCGTCGGCGTCTTCGCCGACGATGCGCGTACCTGCCAGCGCGATGTGCAGCACCAGGCCGTCGAAGTCGCGCGTGAACACCAGGTTGCTGCCGCCGCCGAGCACCAGCCGCGGCGCGCGCTGCCACGCCGGCTCGGCGAGCGCCGTGCGCAGCGCCGCGAGCGAAGCGATGCGCGCATATCCGGCGGCGCGCGCCGGCAGGCCGAAGGTGTTGAGCGCGCGCAAGTCGACGTCGCGCTGGATCGGGGATGGCGTGGTCACGGCGTTCCGGTCCTTGGGCAAAGGCGTGATTCTACAGGGGAAGCGTGACCGTGAGGCACGGCGCATCGGGCGGATCGCAATCGTCTGCGCAGCGATGTCGCCCGGGTCGGCGAGCCGCAGCAGGGCGGAGCCGCTCGGGACGATGATCTACGCTCGACCCCATGCCTCTGGGATCGCTGACCTTCCTCGCCGCCACGCTCGCCGCCGTTCCGGCGTACGCCTTGCGCTGCGGCACCGAGCTGGTCGACGTGGGCGACACCCGCGCCGAGTTGCATGCGGCGTGCGGCGAGCCGCGGCTCGCGTGGCGGCAGACGCTCGGTTTTCGCGCCGGGCCCGAGCCGCTGGCGGTCGAGCGCAGCGTCGCGCGCGAAGTCTGGCTGTACCTGCCGGGGCCGAACGATTTCGCCCGGCTGGTGGTGATCGACGACGGTTTCGTCGTGGCGATCGAGCAGGGGCGCTACGGCCGCGACTACCGTCAGCGACGCGAAGCCTGCGCCGGGCCGCTGTTCGACGCCAAGCCGGGCGCCTGGGCACCCGAGCTCGAGCTGCTGTGCGGGGTGCCCGACCGACGCACGCTGCTCGAGCGGCGCTCGCGGCCGGTGGTCGGCACCGAGCGCGGTTTCATCAGCCGCCAGATCGAGGTCGAGGAATGGCGCTACGATTTCCCGGCGCTGCGGCGCACGGCGCGCCTGCTGCTCGAGGACGGGCGGCTGACATGGCTGGGGTGGGAAGACCTCGAGGAGCGGCCGGGGCGGCCGTAGCGATCGGCTGCGGCAGGATCCAGCGATATCGCCGCACGGGTCCGGGCGAGGCGGCACGAGAGCGAAGCGGGCCGCGATCGCCCGTGCGGACGATCGCGGCCCGGCGGGCTCGGCGAGGCTCAGCGCTGTAGCCGCGGGCCGCGGTAGGGCGCGTCTTCCGGGCTGAAGCGCTTGACCGCGGTGCGGCCGCGCAGTGTCGGCGCGGCGAAGGTCCGCGGCAGCGCGTTCTGCGAGAACATCAGCACCGAGTGCGCGGTGGCGTCGCTGAACTGATCGATCGAGATGTCGCCGGTCGGCAGCACGTTGTTGATGTTGTCGCAAGCCTGGTGGTAGCAGCGGTCGTAGGCTTCATCGGCGTTGCCGCCGTAAACGGCCGCCTGCGCCTCGGTCTTCAGCGCTTCGGCGCCGCTGAACAGCCCGCCGGCGGGGATGCCGATCGCGATGAACGGCCCGTAGTCGGAGCGGCCGTCGAAAGCGGTCGGCTCGGTCGGCAGGCTCTGCCCGGCGAAGTAGTCGTCGAAGACCTGCTCGATCAGATCCGAGCCGTCCGGGCCGGGGCCCGACAGTCCCGCGGAGCCGTCGCCGTCGTAGACGAAGCGCACGAAGTTCGGCGAGCCGAGCATGTCGAAGTTCAGGTACACGGCGATGCGGCCGATGTCGCGCTCGCTGAGCGAGGCGACGTAGCGCGTCGAGCCGATCAGCCCGGCTTCCTCGGCCCCCCAGAAGCCGAAACGCACCTTGTTGTATGGCACGATGTTGAGCCTGGCCATCTGCAGCGCGACCTCGAGGAGGGTCGCGGTGCCGCTGCCGTTGTCGTTGATGCCGGGGCCTTCGGGGACCGAGTCGAGGTGCGCGCCGGCCATCACCACGCGGTTGCCGCGCCCGCGCGCAGTTTCGGCGATCACGTTCTCGCTCTGGATGTGCTCGATGCGCGAGTCCACCACCATGTGCACCGGCACTGGCGCCGCGGCCAGTTCTGCGCCGATCGCGAAGCTGGTGCCGATCACCGGGATGGTGATGTCGCCCGGCTCGCCCAGCGTGCCGTTGAGCACGCCATCGCGTCCCGGCTGGCCTTCGTTGAAGATGATCGCGCCCGCCGCGCCGGCGGCCTGGGCGTTCAGCGCCTTCTGGCGAAAGGTGCAGGTGCCGCGCTGGATCAGCGCGATCGCGCCGGCCGGGAGGCCGGCAAAGTCGGCGGCCTCGCAGCCGCTGGGAGAGGTTCCCGGGGCGCCGGGCGGGATCACGACGTTGACCGCCACCACCGGGCCGGTGACGTTGCCGGCGCCGGAGCCGTCCATGGTGCTGAACCCGTCCGGCGGGAAGGGGACGACCGGGTCGGCCTTCTCCAGTACCGGGTCGCTCAACTCTTCCCAGTTGGCGATGTCGAAGGGCAGCCGCTTGACGATGTAGCCGGCTTGCAGCAACTGCTCGACGACGTAGTCGACCGAGGCGGTGTAGCCGGGGGTGCCGAGGGCACGGGTGCCGCCGTGAGCGTCGGCGATGTCTTGCAGCGTCTGCTGGTGGGCGCGGACGCCGCCGAGGGTGACGGCGGCGCGCAGCGCACTGGTGTCGACCGGCGGCAGCGGCGTGGCGGCCAGTGCCGGGGCGGCGGCGAGCGCGATCAGCGCGCCGCCGAGTGCGCGGGGCGCAGGGATGGGCTTGGACATGGCGATTCCTCGTGGTCCGTGAGGTGGGGGCCCGTGTCAGGCGCGGTGCGCGCCGCGGCGGCGAGCGCGCACCGCGGCGGCGAAGCCCAGGCCGAACAGCGCCAGCGTCGCCGGTTCGGGCACTTGCGCCAGCCGCAGGTCGAAGCCGCGCAGGCTGACGACGTCGCCGGGGAAGTCAGTGGCGAGGTCGAGCGACACGTCGAAATGTAGCGTCTGCCGGATCGGGTCGAGCGCGAGCGCCGCCGACGGCGTCGAGGTGCCGTTGCGGTGGTCGATCTGCGCGAACAGATCGCCGAGGAAGCCGCCGTCGGACAGCTCGCTCAGCAGCTGCACCAGGCCGCCGTCGCCGCCGAAGCCGGCTTCGCCGAGCGCCTGCGAAGCGCCGGCGATGTGCAGTGGCCCGCCGCTCACCTCGACGTCGAAACCGAACTCGAGCGTCAGCGACGCGATCGGTTGTGCGGTCTGTGCCACGACCAGCACGTCGCCGCCGTCGAAGCGCAAGCCTTCGCGCTCGACGTCGTCCAGGCCGTCGACGATCAGCCGCGTCAGGTCGACCGGGCCGGCGTTCTGACCGTCGTTGACGAACAGTTCGAAGTTGCTGAAGCGCTTGTCGTTGACGCTGATCGCGCCGCCGTCGAACAGCTCTTGCAGCGTGCAGCGGGTGCCCTGCGCGCAGTCCTGCGTGATCACGGTGGCCAGGCTGGTGCCCGGCACCGACGCGAGAACGGCGCCGGCGGCCGCCAGGACGACTGCCAGGGTGGGTTTCGAAAAAGCCATCGGTACGTCTCCCCGTTTCCTGTGGGTGGAGTCCGTCAGTCGCCGGCGTGCTGCCTTCGCTGTGCTTGGCCCTGTGTTTTTTGGCCTTGTGTTCGGTGTCGTTTCGCCGTCGCGCGCCGGCACGGCCGCGGGAGGCTGCCCGCGGCTGCCGGAGGTGGCACCACTCCACGCTGGCGCACACCTGAGCGGAAAATCTAGAAGCGATTCCGCATTATGGAAGGGAGTGCCGATCGCATCCCTGCGATGACGGTGTGCGTGCGCCAGCGCCCCGCCGGCTAAAGTAGCGTCACGTCCGCCGCCGGAGCACCCCGTGCGCAAGCGCCTCCTCGTCGTCTACCACACCCAGACCGGCCACACCGGGCGCATGGCCGAGGCGGTGCTGCGCGGGGCGCGGCAGATCGAGGAGGTCGAGACGGTGCTCAGGCGCGCCGGCGAAGCCGGGATCGACGATCTGCTCGGCTGCGACGGCCTGCTGATCGGCACGCCGGAGAACTTCGGCACCATGGCGGGCATGGTCAAGGATTTCTTCGACCGCACCTATTACCCGGCCGAAGGCAGGACGCTCGGCTTGCCGTACGCGGTGTTCGTCAGCGCCGGCAACGACGGCAGCGGCGCGGTGCGCGAGATCGCACGCATCGCCACCGGCTATGGCTGGAAGACCGTCGCCGAACCGGTGATCGCGCGCAAGGCGCTCACCGATGAGGATCTCGCCCGCTGCGAAGAGCTGGGCATGGGGCTGGCGGCGGGGATCGCGTTCGGGGTGTTCTAGCCCGGTCGGCGCGCTACCATCGGGCGGCGGCGGGCTGCCTGCCGCTTCGAACCGACATCAGGATCTCTGTCGATGACCCATGCCTCTTCCCCGGCGCGCGCCTGGCTGGCGCTGCGCGCGGCGGTGCTGCTGTTCGGTGCCGCCGGGCTGTTCGGCAAGTGGCTGCCGGTGTCGCCGTTCAACCTGGTGTTCGGGCGCACGCTGTTCGCGGCGCTGGCGCTCGCCGCGGTGCTGCGTGGCCGCGGCCTGCGGTCCGGCGCCGCGCCGGGGGCGATGGTGCTGAACGGCGTGCTGCTCGCGGTGCACTGGGTGACCTTCTTCCAGGCGATCCAGGCGAGCAGCGTCGCGATCGGCCTGCTCGGCTTCGCCAGCTTCCCGCTGTTCGTCACGCTGCTGGCGCCGCTGCTGCTCGGCGAGACGCGCCGTGCGGTCGACCTGTGGGCAGCGTTGGCGGTGAGCGCCGGGTTGGCGCTGCTGGTGCCGGCGTGGAGCTTCGGCGACCGCGCGCTGCAGGGGCTGCTGTGGGGCATCGCCTCGGGGCTCGCCTTCGCCCTGCTGACGATCGCCAACCGCCGCTTCGCCCGCGGCTCGGACCCGGTGCGCCTGGCGTTCGCCCAGAACGCGGTCGCGGCGCTGGTGCTGGCTCCGCTGGTGAACTGGCCGCTGGTCGACACGCCGGGCCAGTGGGGGCTGCTGGCGCTGCTCGGCGTGGTGTTCACCGCGCTCTCGCACACGCTGTTCATCGCCAGCCTGCACGGGGTACGGGCGCAGAGCGCGAGCGTGGTGGTGGCGCTGGAGCCGATCTACGGCATCGTGCTGGCCGGCGCGCTGCTCGGCGAGGTGCCGAGCCTGCGCGAAGCCGCCGGCGCCGCGGTGATCATCGGCGCCACCGTGTGGGCGACGCGGGCGCGGGGCAGGGCGGCGACGGCGTAGCACCGCCCCCAGGGCGCTCGGCCTCGGCGGCATCAGTGCCAGCTCCAGTAGCGCGGCGGCGTCCAGTAGTGCGGCGGCCCCCAGTAGGGCCGCGTGACGATGATCTCTTCGCGTACGACCGGCCGCCACGGTGCGGCCTGCGGTGCTGCGAGCGGAGCAGCGGCGCTCGCGGTCGCCAGCGTCACTGTCAAGGCAATTCGCGCCGACATGCGGACCTCCTCCAGTGCCTCCGCTGGATGGCGGGCGACATCCGACTTTCGACGACGAGGAAAGGCTACGCGCGTCCGGCTGAAGTAACGCTTAAGGCGCGCGCGGCGCGGCAGGACCGAACATCCTGAAGTCTGCCGCTGCTGCCGCCTAGTGCAGGATCAATCGACTTCCTGTGTGAGGGGGTCGAGCTGTTCGCAGTCATAGTAGGCGCAGACCCGCTCCATCACCTCGGCGGCCGTCGTCAGCGGGCGCTCGGGCTCGAGGATCGCCCGCTTGCCGTGCACCCAGCAGGGCTCGATGGGGTTCAGCCACGGACTCTTGCTCGGCAAGTAGCAAGCCACGATCCGCACGCCCCCCTCGGCCTTGACCCGACGGTTGTGCGCCCCGATCCAGGCTCGCACCCGGCGGCTGAGGTGCCAGCAGGCCCTTGTCCCAGACCATCAGCAGCGCCGTCTTGCCCTCGGCGGCCAGGCGCTCGCACACCCAGCCGAGGAAGTCCTCGGTCACCTGAAACTCGGCGATCGCCGCCTGCGCCAGTACGTCGGCGACTCGACTGCGACCGTGTGGCCGGGCTACGTCACCGCGCGCAGCGCCAGGTTCAGCGCCTCGGTGCTGCCGTTGGTGACGACGATGTCGTCGAGCTTCAGCCGGCAGCCGTAGTCGAGCGCGCGGCGCGCGAGCTGCGCGCGCAGCTCGGTGTCGCCGATGCCCATCGGGTAGCTGGCGAGCAGTTCGGGCCGGCGGCGGCTGAGGGCGTGCATCAGCTTCTGCAGCTCGGCGATCGGGTAGATCTCGGCCGGGCCGGTGGCGATGTCGAGCCGCACGCGGCAGCTGGCGCGCGTCATGCGCAGGATTTCCGTGACCGGGCCGCAGATGCCGACCACCGGTGCCGGCGCGCCGAGTGCGGCAAGCGCTGGTGCGGCCGGCGGGCGGGTGACGAAGTAGCCCGACTTCGGCCGCGCCTCGACCAGGCGCAAGTCTTCGAGCCGACGGTAGACCTAGGTCGCGGTCGACAGGCTGACGCGGTGGCGCTCGGCCAGCCGGCGCACCGAGGGCAGGCGGCCACCGGGACGCAGCGTACCTTCGCGCATCGCGGCGGCGAGCTGATGGTAGAGCGGGGTTCGTGCGGGCATGTCTCGGTGGGGCGCGGGCGTGCGTTGGCGTGCGGAGCTGCGACAATGGTGCACCATCATAACGTCCCGGCTTCCCGATGAACCCCGCCATCCTCGACAGCCTGGTCCCGGTGTTGATGATCGCCGCGCTCGGCGCGCTGCTGCGCGGCTTCGGCTTCCTGTCGGCGCAGGCGGTCGCCGAGCTGAACCGGCTGACCTACTGGGTCGGTTTGCCGGTGCTGATGTTCGTCGAGCTGACCACGGCGCCGTTCGCGCTCGGCGAAGCCGCCGCGCTGTTCGCGGTGGTGTTCGGCGCCACGGTCGTGGTCGGCACCCTCGCCTGGCGCTGCGCGGCGTGGTTCGGCGCGACCGCGGCGGTACGCGGCACCTTCGCTCAGGCGGTGTTCCGCGGCAACCTCGCGCTGGTCGGCTTGCCGGTGGTGATGTACGCCTTCGCCGGCAACGAGGGCGTGCGCGCGGTGACGATGGTGGTGCTGGCGCCGCTGTTCACGCTCTACAGCGTGTTCGCGGTGCTGGCGCTGCAAGCCAGTCGCCCCGACCGCGGCTCCGGCAAGCGCTGGTGGCGCGGGCTGGCGACCAACCCGATCCTGGTCGCCAACGTGCTCGGGCTGGCGTGCGTGGCGCTCGGCTGGACGCCGCCCACCCCGATCGCGCGCGGCTGCAAGGCGATCGGGCAGATGGCGCTGCCGCTCGGACTGATCGGCATCGGCGGCTCGCTGGTCGGCTTGCGGCTGCGCGGCAGGCTGCTGCCGCTGATTTCGGCCGCGGTGCTGAAAGTGGTGGCGCTGCCGCTGGTCGGCGTGCTGCTCGCCTGGTTCGCCGGGCTGTCGGCCGAGCACACGCGCATCGCGCTGCTGCTGCTCGCCGTGCCGACCGCGACGGCCTCGTACGTGCTCGCGGTGCAACTCGGCGGCGACGAGGCGCTGGCCTCGAGCAGCATCCTGCTGTCGACGCTGCTGTCAGCCCCGGTGCTGGCGCTGGTGCTCGCCTTCGGGTGATAGCCTGCTGGGGAATGGGGAATGGGGAATGGGG
>JBDHRG010000311.1:0-3091 GCA_039807445.1 Candidatus Competibacteraceae bacterium | reverse complement strand
ACCCCGGGATAGCGCTCGCGGAACACCGGGATCGCCTCCCAGTGCATCGTCACCCGGCAGTGCTCGAGCAGATGCGCTTCGGCCAGCAGGAAGCAGCCGGTGTCGAGCGCCCCCAACACCGCCTTGTGGCGGTCGAGCTGCCTGAGCCAGGGCAGCGCCTTGCGCGACTCGTCGGTCAGCGGGTCGAAGCTCGCGACGACGAACAGCGGCGAAACCTGGCCGATGCTGCCGATGGTGCCGTCGACCACCAGCGACAGCCCGTTGCTGGCGCTGACCACCGGCGCTCCGGTCGACAGCAGGCGCCACGAGAAGGTCGGGCCGTTGAAGCGGTTGGCGACGCGCAGCGGTTCGAGCGCCGACATCAGCGCGATCATCGAGAAGCGCTCGATCAACAGGAAATGCACGCAGTGCTCGTCGGCCGGCGAGGCGCCGGCAAAGATGTCGATCATCCGTATCCCCCTCGCCCGCAGCGATGCCGCCGAGCTTGTCATGCGCGGCGCAGCTCGACAACGGCGGGCGAGGGGGATCGGAAGGGGTGGTGCTGCGGGTCAGCGCGACGCCTCCTGCGGGCTGGCGCCGGTCAGGTGCTCGCCGCCATCGAGCGGCAGGCAGATGCCGGTGATGAAGGACGCCGCCGGCGAGGCCAGCCAGGCGACCGCCTGCGCCACCTCTTCGGGCTCGGCCATGCGCCGGATCGGCAGCTTCGCCGTCTGCCGGGCCAGCGCGTCGGCGTCGTAGTTGGCGAGGCCTTCGGTGGCGACCGTGCCCGGGGCGACGGCGTTGACGGTGACGCCGAGTGGCCCCCACTCGTAGGCGAGCGTCTTGCTCAGGTTGACCACGCCGGCGCGGGCGGCCGCCGCGTGCGCCATCCCCGGGATGCCCGACTCGAGCGCCAGTACGATGTTGACGATGCGCCCGCCGCGCCCGGCGGCCGCCAAGCGCCGGCCGTAGGCGCTGCACATGTGCCAGGTGCCGTTGAGGTTGAGGTCGACCACCGAGCGGAAGCCGTTGGCGGAAATTTCGAGCGCGGGTGCGGCGAACTGGCCGCCGGCGTTGTTGACCAGCACATCCGGCACGCCCCAGTCGGCCTCGAGCGCGGCGAACAGTGCCTCGACCTCCTGCTCGGAGCGGATGTTGACCGGCAGCGCACGCGCCTCGATGCCCTCCTCGCCGAGCCGGGCGATCGCGGTGTCGAGGCGCTCGACCGTGCGCGCGGCGATCGCCACACGCGCGCCGAGCCGACCGAACAGCCGGGCGATCGTGAAGCCGATGCCGCTGCCGCCGCCGGTGACGAGCACGGTCTGGCCGGCGAACAGCCCGGGACGGAAAATCTGTTGCTGCGACATGGTGCCCCTCCTCAACGTCCCTGCCACACCGGCGCGCGCTGCTCGGCGAAGGCGCGCGGCCCCTCGAGCGCGTCGTCGGAGCCGAGCATCGCCTGGTAGGCCGGCAGCGCACCGCTGCGCATCAGCCGGTAGCCCTCGGCCACCGGCAGGTGCGCGGTGGCGCCGACCACCTCCTTGACCGCGGCCAGCGCCAGCGGGGCCGAGGCCAGCAGCCGTTCGGCCAGTGCGCGCGCCTCGGCCAGCACCTGCCCGGCGGGGGCGACCGCGTTGACCAGCCCCCAGCGCGCCGCCTCGACCGCGCCCATACGCCGGCCGCTCATCAGCATCTCCAGCGCCACCGCGCGCGGCAGGCGCTGCGGCAGACGCAGCACGCCGCCGGAGTCGGGGATGATGCCGAGCCCGGTCTCGGGCAGGAAGAACTCGGCACGCTCGTCGGCGACGATGAGGTCGCAGGCGAGCGCCAGCTCGAAGCCGCCGCCGACCGCCAGGCCGTTGACCGCCGCGATCACCGGCTTGCCCAGGTCGAACAGCTCGGTCAGGCCGGCGAAGCCGCCGGGGCCGTGATCGGCGTCGACCGCCTCGCCGGCGGCGGCGGCCTTCAGGTCCCAGCCGGCGGAGAAGAAGCGCTCGCCGCCGCCGGTGACGATGCCGACGCGAAGCGCGGGGTCGTCGCGCAGCTGCATGAACGCCTCGGCCATCGCCCGGCTGACGCCGGTGTCGATGGCGTTGGCCTTGGGACGGTCGAGCGTGACGACGAGCACGGCCCCGTCGCGCTCGACCTTCAGGAATTCGGGCATGGCGTCTCCTCCGCTGGATGTGCCGCCCTTCCTCGGCTCGCAGGGAACCGAGCCGGATGGGAGGAGGGCGGTCTGAGCCGGGAGACTAGCGATCCGGGTGGAGGCGCGAGTTGACGCAATGCGACACCGGCTCGCCGTGAGGCGACGGCGCACGAGGGCAAGTTCCTGACGCTTGCGGCCGATCGGCCCGGCTGGGCGCCACGCCACAGTGTCGGCATCCCGATCGGAGGAGCGTGAGGAGAAACCGATATGCACGAAGCCCTGTGCCTGTACCGCGACGTGGTGCGTCCGGAGTGGGTCGATTACAACGAGCACTTCAGCGACGGCTACTACGCCGTGGTCTTCGGCGAGGCGTCCGACGCCTTCCTCGCCCACGTCGGCCTGGGTCGGGCCTACCGCGCGCGCGGCCACCATTCGACCTACACGCTCGAGTGCCACATCGCCTACCGCCGCGAGCTGCGCCTCGGTGCACCGTTCGAGGTCGAGACGCGCGTGCTCGATTGCGACGCCAAGCGTTTCCACATCCTGCACCGGCTCAAGCGCGGCGAGGACAGCGAGCTCGCCGCGAGCGGCGAATTCCTGTTCATGCACGTCGACACGCGCGGCCCGCGCTCGGCGCCGTTCCCGGCCGAGATCCAGGCGCGGCTGCACGAGCTGCGGGCGGCACACGCGACGCTGCCCGGGGTCGAAGCCGCCGGCGGGCCGATCGGCATCCGCCGCCGCACGCCTTGAGGAGCCCGGCCATGGACTTCGCCCCCGGTATCGAAGACTTCATCGCGCGCACGCTCGCCTTCTACCCCGAAGACACCGCCGGCGAAGACATCGCCACGCAGCGGCAGCGCTACCGCGCGATGTGCGCCGCGTTCGCCCGCCCGCGCCCGGCGCAGGTGGAAAGCGCCGATCTCGCGCTGCCGGCCGCCGACGACGGCCGCCGCATCCCGGCGCGAT
>JBDHRG010000310.1:0-3095 GCA_039807445.1 Candidatus Competibacteraceae bacterium | reverse complement strand
CTCGACGTAGTGGCGGCTCAGCGCCTGGCGCACCGCCTCGAGGTCTTCGGCGCGCAGCGTGCGCCCCTGCCACGGCGCGACCACCGCTTCGAGCTCGGCGGTGGAAATGGCGCGGTTGCCCTCGAACGCGAAGCGGCGCACGAACACCTGCGGCTGCGCGTACAGCCCCGCCTCGTCCGCTTGCGCGGCCGGCGGCGCGGCCGCCTGCGCCGCGAGCAGGCACAGCACCCCTGCCAGGTACGCGCCCCGCCTCACGGGCCGCTCCGCGTGCGGCAGGCCGAGGCGGGGACGAGCGCCAGATCCGGCCCCCAGCCGCCGGCCAGCGCGCCGCCGGCCGGCAGCGGCCCTTCCGGATCGGGCGCCCCGCTGCCGCGACCGGCGATCACCAGGCTGCTGCGCGCGCGCACGAAGCGCACCGCGCACGGCTCGCTCAGTAACCCGGTGGCATCGAGGAATTCGCCCGGCAGATCGACCAGCCCGCCGCTCAGGTCGGCATCCGGCCCCTGGACGATCACGGTGCCGTCGACGCCGAAGCGCGAGGAGGCGCTGATCAGCGCTTCGCTCGAAGGGACGAAGGCACCGCCGTCGTCGATGACGATGCGGATGTTACCGCCGCGACCGCGCTCGGCGCTGGCCAGGATGCCGCTGTCGCCGTCGACGATCAGCAGCCGCGAACCGATGCCGACGTTGCCGCCGTCACCGCCCTCGCCGACCGTGGCGCTCAGCGCGCTACCCCGCAGCCACGCCGTGTCGCCGACCTCGAGGGCGATGTTGCCGCCGTCGGCGCGCAGCGCTTCGGTGCTGACGCCGGAATCGCGGCTGTCGAAGGTGTCGGCGACCCGCAGGTGGATGTCGCCGGCGTCGCCGCTGCCCTGGCTCAGCGCCGCGATCCGTGCGCCGGCGGCGAGCTCGACGCGGCCCGCGCGCACCTCGATGTCGCCGCCACGCCCGGCGCTGAAGGTACTGCTGGAGAGCTCGGCGCCGTCGAGGCGCAGCCGCCCGCCACCGAGGTCGAGACGCAGGCTGCCCGCCGCGCCTTCGCCGACGAAGCGCCGCGCCCCGACCTCGATCGCGTTGTCGCTGGCGATGCGTGCGCCGCCGCTCAGCGTGGCGCTGCCGGCGGTGATCGTTACTTCGCCGGCGCGACCGCTGCCGGCGGTGTCGGTACCGATGCGTGCACCATCGCCGAGCACCAGCTGCGGCGTGTCGATGCGCACGCGCCCGCCCTCGCCGGGGCCGCCGGTCTGGCCGAACACCCCCGAGGACAGCCCGCCCGGGCCGCGACCGACCATCAGGACCGACTCCCGCGCCGTCACGCTGACCTCGCCGGCCGCGCCGCGACCGACGATGCGCTCGCCGGTTTCGACGTCCGCAACGCCACTGGAGCTGCCGATCTGCGCCCCGCCCCGCAGGCTGAGCCGATCGACGCTGACGTGCACGCTGCCGGCATCGCCGTCGGCGATCGTGCGCGTATCAACCAAGGCCGCCTCCGCCATGTCGAGTTCGTCGGCACGGATGTCGATGCGCCCGGCATCGCCGGGGCCTGCGGTCCCCGCGCCCACGGTGGCGCCGGTCAGGCTCAGACGCTCGGCGTGCAGGGCGATGTCGCCCCCACGACCGCTGCCGCCGGTGGATGCGTTGACCAGGCTGAAGGGCTCGAGCCGCAGCGTCGCGGCTTCGAGTGCGATCTGGCCACCGGTGCCGGCGCCGCGAGCCGCGGCTTCGACCACCCCGCCACGCAGCTCCAGCAGCGGCGCCGACAGCGCCAGCCGGCCCGCAGCACCATCGGCGAAGGCATTGCTGAACACCCCGCCCCCGTCCTCGAGTGCAATGCGTTCGGCTGCGGCGAGCGTCACGTCGCCGCCGCGTCCGGCACCGACGCTGCTGCTCTCGATCCGGGCGCCCTGGCGCACGCGCGCCTCGCCCACCTGCAGTCCGATCGCGCCGGCAGCGCCGGCGCCGAGCGTGCTCGCGCCGATCTCCGCCCCTTGCTCGAGCAGCAGCCGCGGCGTCTCGATCGCGACCGCACCGGCGTCGCCGGCGCCGAGCGTGCTGCTGAACACGCCGCTGGCGCCGAATCCGGAGCGGCCCGCGAGCGCCACGCCGGCGGTGGCGGCGATGCGGATGGTCCCGCCCGCGCCGGCGGCGAAAGCGGAACTGCCGATCTGGCTGCCGCCGGTGAGGCTCAGCTCGGCGAGCGTCAGGTCGATGTCGCCGGCGCGGCCGCTGCCCAGGCTGTCGGTCTTGATCTGGGCGCCGCGCTCCAGCGCCAGCACGGGGGTGGCGATGCGGATGCGACCACTGGCACCGGAGCCGCTGCCCACGCTGCTCATCCCGCCGAAGCCCGACAGGCGGACCGAGTCGTCGGCGATGACGGTGATGTCGCCACCACGGCCGGTCCCCCGCGTCGCGCCGCCGATCTGCCCCCCGTCGGCTAGCGTCAGACGCGGCGTCTCGATCGCGATCGTGCCGGCATCGCCTCGATCGAAGGCGTTGGTGAACACCCCGCTGGCCAGGTGCTCGACGCGGCCGGAAATGACGGCCGAACGGTGTGCCTCGATGCGGATGTGTCCCCCCAGCTTCGTACCCGAGGAGGAGCTGCCGATCTAGCCGCCGCCGCTGAGGCTCAGCTCGCCGAGCCTCAGCGTGATATCGCCCGCCGGGCCAAAGCCGCTGGCGTCGATCTGCGCGCCATCGGCGAGCGCCAGTTTGTCGGCCTGCACCGTGATCGCGCCGGCAGCGCCGCTGCCGAACACCTGGCTGTACAGGCCGTTGCTGAAACCCGCCGAGCGCACGGTGCCGGTCGCGGTGAGCCGGATGCTGCCCCCTGCACCGTCGCCGCCGAGGATCGTGCCATCGGGCCCGATCAGGCCGCTGCTGGCGCTGATACGGCCGTTCAGCGTGGCGTTGTCGACGTTCAGGCGGATGTCGCCGGCGCTGCCGCTGCCGAACAAGGTCCGCGTCTGCAGGAAGCTTCGGTCCAGCACCAGCTCGGGCGCGGTCAGCGTCAGCGCGCCGGCATCCCCCGCGCCGAAGGTGTTGGTGAACAGGCGACTCCCTCCCTCGACGGTGACGGCTTCAGTGACCGTGATCGC
>JBDHRG010000058.1:0-19815 GCA_039807445.1 Candidatus Competibacteraceae bacterium | reverse complement strand
AAGCTCCGGCGCAGCCAGACGTAGAAGAAGTCCGAAAGATCGGCGTAGCCGATGTTGTCGTAGTAGGGCGGGTCGGTAGAGACGACCTTATTGGCAATAGCACTTTGCGTTGTAGCGTCAGATTGTTGTGATGCTCCAGAGCGTTTATTAATGGGAAGCCACGCTAATGCTTTATAAATCCACGTATCAAGATTGTCGGCAAAATTTCCAGACGAGGCACTGAAGGGATTCCCTTCTGCGTAATCCCAAGTCATTGGCAAAGCTTGCCGACTAAATGTGAATCTAATGTCTTCTTTCTTCTCGCCAGGATTCCACGTGCAAATAGTGCTTGATGCGTTGGAATAACGCGATACCGCGATGCTTAAATAAACCCCCACCGCCTCCGCATACGCTGTCGCCCCGACACCACCCGCATCGAGCGGCACATCGTCCTCCCCCTCTCCATTCATGGAGAGGGGGGCGGGGGGTGAGGTCAGCAAGCGCTCCAGCTCCCCCCGCCCCACCCCCTCATTCCCCATCCGCACCACCCGCACGCCGGCCTGCGCCAACGCGGCGTCGCGGGCGGCGTCGTAGTCCTGCTGCCGGTCGTGGACGGGGCCGTCCAGTTCCAGCGCCAGTCGCTTCTCGGCACAGTAGAAATCGACGATGAAGCCCTGGATCACCTGCTGCCGGCGGAACTTCAGGCCGAGACAGCGCCGATCGCGCAGCAACTCCCACGCCAGGGCCTCGGCGTCGGTCGGCAGCTTGCGCATTTCGCGGGCGCGGGCGAGCTTCTCGGGGGAGACGGGGGCGTGGCCGGTGATGCCGACCTCACCCCCCGCCCCCCTCTCCATGAATGGAGAGGGGGAGCCGTGCGCAGCCCGATAGTCCGCCCGGCATTTTTCGATCGCTTCCTGTACCAGATCGGAGAAAGTGTCGAGGGCGACGAGCTGGCGGGGGGTGAAGAGGTCCCCCCATTCCTTCAAGCCATAAGGTACGCAGGTGCCGCCCGTCAGGCGGGCAGGCACCTCACCCGATGGTCTCCATGCGGGCTGCGCCTCTCCGGCAATCGTTTCGTGTTGACCTGTCGGCGCTAGATAGACGCGCCCGCGTATACCTTCAGCAACAATCGCCATCAGCCGCGCTCGCATACGCCCGGCTTTGCCTTCGGCCTTGATGTAGTCGCCACCGATTGGCGTGCCGGACAGCAGGCATACGAAATTGGCGCCGCGTCCTTTAGCTTTGGTGCCGTTCTCGGCAGCTTCAGTTGGCCTACCGACCTTCACCGTGAAGCGGTAGCGATCGCCTGTCACCACCGGCTCGACATACGCCTCCTTGCCCGCCTTGCTGGAGAGCACGAAGGTCGAGGCCAGCGGCACTTCGACGTGCGAGTACGCCGGGTTCGGGCTCTTGACCGTGCGTGCCCACAGCCAGGCGATCACGGTCAGCTCCCGGCCGACCAGCGGCTCGAGGTCCGGCCGCTCGGCGGCCATCGCGGCGGTGATCTCGATCTTCGGGTACAGGTGGCCGATGCGCTTCTCGGCCTCGGCACGCATCCAGGCGCCGTAGCGGCGCACGTCCTCGGCCAGGCCCTTGGCGCCGGACCAGTCCTCGACCAGGTTCGCCTGCTTCTCGCTCGGCAGCGGCGGTCCCACCGGCGCGCGGCCGGCGAACCTGGGCGGGATCTCGATCATCGCCTTGTTGATCGTCACCGCCACCGGGTTGAGGTCCGAGGCGTAGGCTTCCAGCCCCAGCCGCTGCGCCTCCAGCGGCAGCGCGCCGCCGCCGGCGAAGGGGTCGTGGAAGGCCGGCAGCCTGTCGGGGTCGAACAGCTCGGCCGCCTGCGGGTGGTGGCGGTTCAGGTGGCAGGTCTCGCGCCAGCTGTTGCGGATCTCGGCGCGCGCCTCGGCGAGGACCTCCTCGTCGTTGGTGTTCTCCCACTGCACCAGCTTCTTGATGATCTCGAACAGCCGCTCGCGCTCGGCCTGGGCCTGCTGCTTGTTGACGCCGCGGCCGAGGTGGCGCTCGTAGCCGGGGTCGTTGACCATCTGCGCGAAGATCACCGCGCGCGCCGCCGCCAGCGGCCGGCGCGCCCACCACAGGTGCAAGGTGCTCGGATGGCCGTGGCGGATCGACTTCTCGCGCGCCGCAGCGGCGTTGATGTCGTCGAGTGGCAGCGCGACTTCGATCAGCTTCTTCGGGGTCTTGATGGCGGTCATTCGAGGTCTTTCAGCTCAGGGCGATTTCGGCGTTGACGGTGATCTTCCTGGCCAGGACCAGGAAATCGTCGAAGCAGCTGCGCACGGCATCGACGTGCGCGCCGATGGCGCCGTCGGCCGGCTTCAGGAAGAACATCGGCTTGCGCGCATCCATCGCCATCGGCATCAGGCTGCGGTAGTGCTTGAGCAGCGCCAGGTTGTAGGGGTCCTGTTCGACGGCAGGCGGCGAAGCGGCGGCTTCGCCGAGCACGGCGTCGCGGTAGACGCCAGGGATGCGGTTCATCCAGCGCTGATAGGCTTTCACCGGCCGGCTGTCGCGGATGCCGTGCTGCATCACCACGTAGCCCGCCGGCGCCATGCGACCCGCCGGAGCGCTGAAGCCGGCATCACGCGGCAACTCGCCCAGGCGCTTTTCCCAGCCCTTGCGCCAGTCGCGCAAGGTGGGACCGAGGTTCTTCAGGCCCTGCAACGAGAACAGGTCCGGCGCCAGGGGCAACACCACCTGCTGCGCAGCGATCAGCGCCGAGCGGTTGATGGCGCCCAGGTTGGGGCCGACGTCGATGAGCACGAGCTCGGCGCCCATGCGCTGCGCGGCGTCGATGATCAGCCGATGGAAGGCGGTCAGCACGCGGAAGGCGGCTTCCTGGCCGTCGAGGCACTTGGGCCAGTTCTCGGACAGCAGGTCTTCGAAGCGCGACAAGGCGAGGTTGCCGGGGATCAGCCCCAGGCGGTCGGCGATCGTTTCGACGTGCGGCTCGGTGATGTCGCCGGTCCGTGCCATCAGCGGCTGGAGGCTGTGGTAGAGGGTTTCCCGGCCGCCATCGTCCCAGAGGGCTTCGAGCCGATCCTCTTCCAGGAACATGGCGGTGAGGTTCGCCTGCGGATCGAGGTCGACGGCCAGGGTCGGCAGCCCGCGGTGGGCGAGCATCCAGCTCAGGTGGTAAACCAGCGAGGTCTTGCCGACGCCACCCTTGTTGTTGAAGAACGCGAGGGTCTTCATTGCAGCCTCCTGCGAACCGTCACCAGCACGGCGCGCTCGTCGAACTCGAACTCGGCTGGCGGGCTGCCGTTGGCCGCCAGCAAGGCTTGCGCCCGCTGGATGCCGTAGCCGAAGCGGTTGACGTAGCCCAGCGCCTTCATCGCCTCGGCGATCACCGGATTGCGGTAGCTGCTGCGGCGCATGATGGTCGCGGGCGTGACTTCGCCATAGAGGCCGCCCGGACTCTGGATCTCGACACGGTCCTCGAACCAGTAGAAGCGCACCGGCGTATTGGACTGGTAGTCGCGATGCATGATGGCGTTGAGCAGCAGCTCGCGCAGCGCGCCCTCGGGGTAGTCGGGCAGCAGCTTCTCCCGCAGGGCCGAAACTTGCTGGAGCGAGGTCGTGATGTTGACCTTCAGCCGCGCATCCAGCTCGCGCAGCACGGTCAGCAGATCGCCGGACAGCTCGGCCTGGTCCGCGGGGATCTCGGTGAGGGTGTCGCCGGGCAGGCGCAGGTACTGGACATAGGCGCCGGGCAGGAAGAAGCGCGGATTCTTGCCGAACAGCAGCAGCCCGGCCATGGTCGGGCACGCGAACCGGAGGTCCCAGAAACGCAGGGATGCCAGTTGCTCCTCGAGCGTGCGACGGTTGGCTTCGATGATCTCGGCGGCCACGACTTCCTGGCGATACGCGCTGAACAGGCCACGGGCCAGGTCGTCCAGCTTCGCCTCGGCGCACGGACTCGCATCGAAGCTGCGGGCGTAGGCGAGACGCCGCTCGGTGAGGATGCGCTCCTCCTGCTCACTGGCGATGGCTTTCCGCGGTCCGACCCGGATCCAGACCTGCCCCTTGTAGCGGACCGGCGGCAGATCGGAGGGCAGCACTTCGACGACGGCCACGTCGCCGTCCGGCAGGCTGAACGTGGTGACGGCGATCGCCGGCAAGGGCTGGATGTTGCCGTCCGAGCGCAGCGCGCCGAGATTCTGCAGCAGTTGGTCCGTCACTTCCAGCCCGACCGGCGTGCCATCGTCCTTGACGCCGATCACCAGGTAGCCCGCCTCGCGGTGGTTCGGGAAGTCGTTCGCGAACGCACATACGGCCTGGGCGAACTTGTCGGTCTTGGTAATCGACGCGGTGCGTTCGATCCGGTCGGATTCCATGTCGCCCAGCAAGGTCAGGAGTTCGTCTCGAGCGATCATGAGGTCTGTGCTCGGCTCAGCAGTTCGTTCAGGTCGAGGTTGATGCTGCTCACCGCCCAGTCCGGCTCCTGGCTGAACGGTCGTGCCACATAGTACGGCCCTTCAGTGCGATTACCTTCCACCAGCACCACGGCGAGCACGAACTCGTCGGTCTGGTTCAGGCCGTACAGCACCTCGTTGCGGGTCACGGTGATCGTGCCCGCGCCCTTGGCGCGGCCCTTGACCTCGATGTGCCGCGGCGCCGGCAGGCGGCCGCCGATCGCGGGCGGCAGGCTGGTGAGGTCCCAGCCGCACTTCTCGTGCGACACGTCGATGACCGTATGGCCGCGGGCACGCTCGGCGTCGATCACCGCCTGCATCGCCAGGCGCTCGATGCGCTGGCGCTCGGTGGCATCGGCACTCCAGCCGGGAGCGCCCTTGCGGTGCGCCAGCAGCCCGGCCGGGACCACCAGCGCGCCGCCGACGACCACCGGCGTGCTGGAGACGACGTGACGCAGCGCCTCGAGCTCCTGCGTGCGCACCTGCAGCCGCGCGCTCAGCTCGTCGACGGTGCGGCGGACGTTCTCGAGCGTCAGGCGCACGTCCTTGCCGGCGGAGAGGTCCTGCTGCAGCTCCAGGTAGCGGTCCGACCAGAAGCTGATCTCCTTGACCAGCCGCTCGCGGACCGCGGCCAGGGTCTTGTCGACGTGGCGTTCGCGCCGGCCGCGCACCTCGTCGAAGTGCTCGGGCACCAGCCGCGCCGAGGCGCAGCCGAGCGCCAGCGCCTCGAGGTCGCGCGCGATCCACGGCGCCTCGAGCAGGTCGCGGATCAGCGGCGCATCGGCCGGCTCCAGCGGCTCGAGGTCCAGGTGCGGCGCCCAGCCGGCGTTCAGCGCCGTGCCCTCGGGCGTGATCTCGACGAACTGGATGCGGCGCGAGACCACGTGCCCGGCCTGCGCGGCGTCGCGCACCGCGTGGTCGATCAGCAGCAGCACCCGCGGCGTCAGGCCGTCGTCGGTCGGGTCGATCAGCACCGCGCCCTGCTTCAGCGTGCCGCGGTGCTGCTCGAGCATCAGCTCGGTGAGCGCCTGCATCAGCGGGTGGCCGGGGTGGATCAGGCTCGCCATCGGACTGCCGACGCGGTCGAGCAGGCGCACGCAGGACTTCTCGAAGCACACGCGCTCGTAGCGGCGCAGCACCGCCTGCGTATGCTGGCGGTCGCGGCCGCCGAGGCGGGACGGCGCACCGATCGGCTGTCCTGCCGATCGGTGGCGGTCGCGCTCGCGGATGATCGCGGGGACGTGAGTGATCTCCCAGCGCCCGGGCTCGCGCGGGCGCAGCTCGCCGCCGAGCCGGCCGAAGGTCTGCTCGAAGAAGGCGCGGATGAAGTAGGGCTGCAGCTTGCGCGCCTCGGCCTTCTCCATCTCGGCCTTCACCGCGAACAGGCGCTGCGGATCCATCACCGCTTCGCACAGCGCGTTGCGGCTCAGGATGGCCTGCAGGTGGCCGGTGTCGAGCACGCCGTCGACCCGCTCGAGCAGGCGGGCGCGCACCGCGGGGTCTTCGCCGTAGCGGATCGCCTCGATCAGCAGCTCGCGCAGCGACTTGTCCTCGAACACCTCGCCGAGGATGTCGAACACGCGCCCGCCGAGCGCCGCGCGCTCGACCTCGAGCTTGTCGAACAGGCGCTGGAACACGTCACCCTCGCGCGTCTCGGCGGCGACCAGGTTCCACAGATGGCAGACCTCGGTCTGGCCGATGCGGTGGATGCGACCGAAGCGCTGCTCGAGGCGGTTGGGGTTCCACGGCAGGTCGTAGTTGACCATCAGGTTGGCGTTCTGCAGGTTCACGCCTTCGCCGGCGGCGTCGGTGGCGATCAGCACGCGCACCGCCGGGTCGTTGCGGAACAGCTCCTGCACCTGGCGCCGCGCTTCGCGCTCGACGCCGCCGTGGATCAGCTCGACGGCATCCCTCTGGCCGAGCAGGCCGCGGATGCGCTCGGCGAGGTAGTTCAGCGTGTCGCGATGCTCGGTGAACACGATCAGCTTGCGCTGACGGCCCTCGGCGTCGCGCATCTCGGGCGTGTCCTGCAGCAGCCGCGACAGCTCTTCCCACTTGCGGTCCTGGCCCGAGTGCACCACCCGGCGCGCCTGCTCCTCCAGCCCTTCGAGGATCACGATCTCGGCGGCGAGCTCCTGGATCGTGCGCGCGGCGGTGGCCTGGTCGACCAGGGTTTCCTCGAGCGCCTCGTAGCGCCCGGCCGGCAGCGCCTCGTCGGCGTCCCGGAGCTCGTCGGCGTCGAAGACGAGCGTCTCGGCAGTGCGCTGGCCGCGCAGCGCCAGCTTCTCTTCCTCGACCCGGCGCGCGAGGCGCAGGCGGCGGCGCTTCAGCGACTGGTGGATCGCCTCGGGGCTCGAGGCCAGGCGCCGCTGCAGCGCGGTCAGCGCGAAGCCGACCGTGCCCTTGCGCTGGCCGTCCTCGAGCCGGTCGGCCTTGTTCATCTCCGCCTTCACGTACGCGGTGACCGCGTGGTACAGCGCGGCCTCGCGCTCGGACAGCGTGTAGTTGACGGTGTAGGCGCGCCGCTCCGGGAACAGCGGCGTGCCGTCGAACTTCAGCAGCTCCTCCTTGACCATGCGCCGCATCAGGTCGGAGACGTCGACCTTGTGCGCGCCGTCGCGGAACTTGCCGTGGAAGCGGTCGGCGTCGAGCAGCGACAGGAAGGTCTGGAAGTCCGCCTCCTTGCCGTTGTGCGGGGTCGCCGTCATCAGCAGCAAGTGGCGCGTGCGCGAACCGAGCAGGCGGCCGAGCTCGAAGCGCCTGGTGACGTTCAGCTTCTGCCCGAACCAGCTGGCCGAGAGCTTGTGCGCCTCGTCGACGACGACCAGATCCCAGTGGCTCTGCCCGAGCTGCTCCAGCAGCCCGTCGTTGCGGGCGAGCTGGTCGACGCGCGCGACCAAGAGGTCGACGTCGTCGAAGGGGTTGCCGCTGCGGCTGTTGTCGATCTGCTCGCGGCTGAAGACGGTGAACTCGAGCCCGAACTTCTCGCCCATCTCGTCCTGCCACTGCTCGACCAGGCTGCCGGGGGCGACGATCAGCACCCGGCGGGCGTCAGCGCGCATCAGCAGCTCGCGGATCAAGAGGCCGGCCATGATGGTCTTGCCGGCACCGGGGTCGTCGGCGAGCACGTAGCGCAGCGGCTGGCGCGGCAGCATGGCCTCGTAGACGGCGGTGATCTGGTGCGGCAGCGGTTCGACGTCGGAGGTGTGCACCGCCATCATCGGGTCGAACAGCCAGGCGAGGTCGATGCGGTAGGCCTCGGCGGCGAGCTTGAACGCGGCGCCGTCGGCGTCGAAGGCCCAGGGGCGCCCCGCCTCGGCCAGCGCCAGGCCCGCCTCGTCGGTGCGGAACAGCATCCGCTCGGCGAGCCGCCCGTCGGCGGTCTTGTAGTAGAGGCTCAGCGCGCTGTCGCCGACCGGCTCGGTCGCCACCACCCGCACCACCTGGCCGGGCTCGACGCCGGTGAGCGCGGCGTTGTCGTGGATGTCTTCGAGCTTCAGCATCAAGGGGGCCTCGCCGCGTCCGTAGCGCAGCCGCTCGCAGACAGCGTGGCTGGCGTGTCCTGGAACCTGCGGGCGGGCCGGTCTTGCAGATCGCGGGCAGCACCCCGACCGACCGCGGCCCACTTCTCGAACGTCTCGAGCTTGCGACTGGTCAGGATCAGCGAGTAGGAGCCGGGCCCGTTGATGAGGCCATCTGCTGGGCGCTGCCGAGGGTGCCAGCAGCAGTGACACCCTTATGATCTCGACTCGATATCGTCGAGGCGAGCCAGCGTCTGCCTGGAGGTGTCGATTGGTGGCGGAGAGCGAGGGATTCGAACCCCCGTGGGACTTTCATCCCCCACTGATTTCGAGTCAGGGCCGTTTAGCCGCTCCGGCAGCTCTCCGTCGTGGCGGCGTATGTTAGCGGGTAATTCCGGAGTGTCAACGGGCCTGTCATTCCTGAAGGACGAACGCTGCACCCCGCGCGCGCTGCCGCGATGTCCGCACCCGGCGCCGGTCGAACCCCGGCGGGCCCGCGGGTTACACTAGGGTGCTCGACGCCGTGCGCGGCGGCATAGCCAGCAGAGGTAGCCAAATGTCGAATCTGTCCCGGGCGCAGGTGGAAGCGGCCATCCAGACCTACGTCGATCCCTATCTGGAGAAGGATCTGCTCGCCGCCAAGGCCATCCGCGACATCCGCGTCGACGGCGGCCGGGTCGCCGTCGACGTCGAACTCGGCTTCCCGGCGCGGGGCTACCGCGAGCGGCTCGCCGCCGAGCTCGAGGCGCGCGTGCGCGCGCTGGCGGGCGTCGAGTCGGTGGCGGTGAAGGTCGACGTCAAGATCATCGCGCACGAGGTGCAGAAGGGGCTGAAGCCGCTGCCGGGGATCAAGAACGTCATCGCCATCGCCTCGGGCAAGGGCGGCGTCGGCAAGTCGACTACCGCGGTCAACCTGGCGCTGGCGCTGTCGGCCGAGGGCGCCTCGGTCGGCATCCTCGACGCCGACATCTACGGTCCCTCGCAGCCGCGCATGGTCGGCGCGCACCAGCAGCCGGAATCGAAGGATGGCAAGAGCATCGAGCCGGTGCTGAGCCTGGGGCTGCAGACCATGTCGATCGGCTATCTGATCGACGAGGAGACGCCGATGATCTGGCGCGGGCCGATGGTCACCGGCGCGCTCGAGCAGCTGCTGCGCGACACGCGCTGGAGGGATCTCGACTACCTGGTGGTCGACCTGCCGCCGGGCACCGGCGACATCCAGCTCACGCTGTCGCAGAAGGTGCCGGTCAGCGGCGCGATCATCGTCACCACGCCGCAGGACATCGCGCTGCTCGACGCGCGCAAGGGCCTGAAGATGTTCGAGAAGGTCGAAGTGCCGGTGCTCGGCATCGTCGAGAACATGAGCACGCACATCTGCTCGAACTGCGGCCACGAGGAACACGTGTTCGGCGAAGGCGGCGGCGCGCGCATGGCCGAGCAGTACCATGTGCCGCTGCTCGGCAGCCTGCCGCTCGACATCCGCATCCGCGAGCAGACCGACGGCGGCTGCCCGACGGTCGCCGCCGAGCCCGACGGGCGCATCGCCGAAGCGTACCGCGACATCGCTCGCCGCGCCGCGGCCAAGCTGGCACTGACCGCGCGCGACTACAGCCACAAGTTCCCCCATATCGTCATCCAGAAGGACTGATGGCCAGCAAGGGGTGATCGGGGATCAGCGATGAGGCGGGGATGTGAAGCGTCAGGCGTCAATTCTGATCAGGTCCCGATGCCCGACGCTTCATCACCTCGACACCCCGTTCCCCATCCCCCTTACTCATTTCTCATCCCCCATTCCCCTCGTTTTTGCGGGAGTCCGCCGTGAGCATCAAGTCCGACCACTGGATCCGCCGCATGGCCGAGCAGCAGGGGATGATCGAACCGTTCGAGCGCAGCCAGGTGCGGCACGCCGGCGGTCACAAGCTGATCTCCTACGGCACCTCGAGCTACGGCTACGACGTGCGCTGCGCCGAAGACTTCAAGGTCTTCACCAACATCAACTCGATCATCGTCGACCCGAAGAACTTCGACGAGCGCAGCTTCGTCGAGGTCAAGGGCGAGCGCTGCATCATCCCGCCGAACTCGTTCGCGCTGGCGCGCACGATCGAGTACTTCCGCATCCCGCGCGACACGCTGGTGATCTGCCTGGGCAAGAGCACGTACGCGCGCTGCGGCATCATCGTCAACGTCACCCCGCTCGAGCCCGAGTGGGAAGGCCATGTGACGCTCGAGTTCTCGAACACCACGCCGCTGCCGGCGGTGATCTACGCCAACGAGGGCGTGGCGCAGATGCTGTTCCTGCAGAGCGACGAGGTCTGCGAGGTCTCGTACCGCGACCGCGGCGGCAAGTACCAGGGCCAGACCGGCGTCACGCTGCCGCGGGCGTGAAGACGGAGGGGGTACTGCGGACCTCGCCGAAGTTGCCAGGACATTACCCCGTCAGATGCATCCCATTACCCATAAGTCCGGGTGGTCGTGGGAAGATCGCATCCCTCTCCGCAGCGTGCCAGGCCGACCGAAGAGCCCAGCGTCAAAGCCGGGTAGATGCCGCGCCGACGTCCGGATTCGTCACCGCAAGCGCGGCGAAGGACGCCATGGACTCGTGGGGGCGTCGGAATAGGCAGCGTGCGCCCGGACCCAGACGATGATCTCGGGCCACAGGCGGCGATGCGCATTCTTCCCGACCAGCATGCCCACATGCTGCAGCGATACGCCGACATCCCCCTCGTACCACAGGATCCCGGTATCGGTGCTGCTCACGGCGCGATGAAACGGCAGGATGGCTGCGGGCGGCGCGATCGCGCAGCGCCGATCGACGACGCTCAGCAGCGGCGCCGCCACCCCCGCCGGCGTGACCGGTTTCCCGCCGATCCCGAGGGTCCCGCGCATGAAGCGGTCTTCGCGGTACAGCAACTCGACGAGGTCCTCGAAGAAGCGCTGAGCCAGTGGCATCTCGTCGAGGGTCCAGCGCTCCACCAGCAGGTGCGTCCGCAGGGCCTCGGGGTCGGCCAGGGAGTTCATCGCGTCCAGCCACCGCGACCAACCGAAGGTGGCCGGAGACGCCAGCAGGCAGAGCGCGTTCAACAGGGAGCCGGGCACGTTGCCCAGTCCGGCCGTCACGGTCCGGGCATGCGGCGCCCTCGCCACCATCGGACCGAACAGCCCCACGTCGCACCCGAAATGCAGCGGGGTTCCGAGCAGCACGAGCCCCCGCACCCGTTCGGGATGGAGCGCAGCGAACAGCGCCGCGCAGATCCCGCCTGTCGAGTGGCCGGCGACAAAAACCGAAGCCTGCCCGGTCTCGGCGCGGATCGCGTCCAGGCAGTCGACCAGCAGGCGGTCCGCATAGTCGGCCAGCCCGAAGCCGCATTCGCGCTCCCCCGGCCGCTCCCAGTACACCAGATACACCGCCAGCCCGCCCTCGAGACAGCGGCGCACGACGCTGGCCCGCGGGGCGAGGTCCCACAGCCAGGCACGTTTGATCGGCGCCGGCACCAACAGCACCGCCGGACCGGCGCGCTCCCCCGAATAGCCTCTGAGCGTGACACCAGCCTCGGCGAGCACGCGCCGGAAGGGCGTCTCCACGGGGCCCCAGCCCAGCGCATCGAGCTGCCGACCCAGCCGGCAGCGGCCGCGGTCCAGAGCCTCGTGAGCGTTTTGCATGGCGATTCACCCGCGAGTCTGTTCGCGACATCACAGCCTCTAGCCGCCGGCGCGGCCGGCGTCAACCGGGCGCGAGCGCCTCCAGCGTCACCCGCAGCCGCTCCTTGCCGCGCAGCGTCTGCAACCCCTGCACCGGCAGCCAGCCGTGGGCGGGGGCGAGCCACAGCGTGGTGACGCGCCGTTCGTCCTGGCGCTGCGTGCCGCCCTCGCGCGCCAGGCGCACGCGCAGCGTGTCGAACTCGCCGAGCGCGGTGGCGATGCGCTCGCGCCCCTCGGGTTCGAACCGGTAGGTCTGGAAGTCGCCTTCGCGCGCGTTGTACAGCGCGTACTCGCGCGCCGGCGGCTGGCCGCGGCGCAGGCGCTGCAGCGCCGCGACCAGGAGGTTGGCGGCATCGCCCGAGGCCGGGGCGAGCGCGGCCGGCGGCGCGGGCTCGCCGTCGCGCGCGATCTCGAGCCGGCCGCCGGCGTGGTCGTAGCGCAGCGCGGTGCGTGCGGGTGTGGTGTAGCGGCTGGCGACGCTGTAGCCGAGCGGGCGCGGCGCGCCTTCGTCGGTGAAGGTGCCGTGCGCCTCGGCGCGGCCCAGCTCGCCGAGCGGCGACAGCGGGCCGGCGGCGTCGAGCACCGCCTCGAGGCGGTAGGTGGTCGGGGTTTCGGCCAGGTTCAGCGCGATCGCGGCGGTCTGCACGCCGAGGAACTCGACGCGGTAGCGCGCCCCCAGCGCCTCGGCGCGGGCTGCGCAGGCCGCCGCGAGCAGCGCCGCGGCGGCACCGAGCCGGGCGAGGCGGCGCATCAGCGCGCCAGGCCCTCGACCGCGAGCAGCGTCATCCGCAGCACTTCGCGGCCCTTGCGCAGCTGCGTCACCTGCACCGGCAGGTACGCGAACTGCGGCGCGAACCAGAAGGTGGTGACGCGCTTGCCGCCGGGCTTGTCGCGCGCCAGCCTGATCGCCTCGAGCTCGCCGAGCGCGGTGCGCACGCGCTCGCGGCCCTGCTCGGCGAGCGTCGGGCGCTCGGGCTCGGCGTCATCGACCAGCGTCACCGCGCCCAGTGGTCGGCCCTCGGCCAGCCGCCACATCACCGCCAGCTGCAGCGACAGCGGGTCGAGCATGTCGCCGGCGAGCGTGAACGCGGCTTGCTGCCCGTCGTCGTCGACCCGCACCTCGCCGCGCGCGCGGTCGAAGGCGATGCGGACCGACTCTTCGTCCTTGCCGCCGCTGCGCCGGTGCGCGTAGGCCAGCGGCCGCGGGCCGTCCGGCCCCAGCTCGCCCTCGGCGCGCTCTTCGAGCCGGTCGCGCACCAGCAGCGCCGCCGGTCCCTCGGCCCGGGTGCTCGAGCGCATCGTGTAGCGCCCACCCGTATAGCTCAGGCTCAGCACCGATTCGCCGACCGGCGTGCCGTACAGCGCCAGCTGGTAGCGCGCGGTGAACGCCGGTGGCGGCGCGGCGTGCGCCAGCGCCGCGCCGCCCAGCGTCAGCAGGGCGAACGCGGCGCGTTTCACGCCTTCGCCTCGCCCAGCAGCACCGGCTGATCCAGCGGTGCGCCGTCGAGCTCGGCGCGGCCGTCGGCGCCGAGGCGGATGCGCCCCTCGGCGAACCAGCGCAGCGCCAGCGGGTACAGACGGTGCTCCTGCTCGAGCACGCGCGCGGCGAGGCGTTCGGCATCGTCGCCGGGCAGCACCGGCACCTTGGCCTGCAGGAACACCGGCCCGCCGTCGAGCTCGGCGGTGACGAAGTGGATGCTGGCGCCGTGCTCGGCGTCACCGGCCGCGAGCGCGCGCTCGTGCGTGTGCACGCCGCGAAACTTCGGCAGCAGCGAGGGGTGGATGTTGAGCAGCCTGCCCGCGTAGCGCGCGCAGAAGCCGGGCGTCAGGATGCGCATGAAGCCGGCGAGCACGACCAGATCGGGCTCGAGCCCGTCGATCAGCCCGGCGAGCGCGGCATCGAAGGCTTCGCGGTCGGCGAAGGCCTTGTGGTCGAGCGTGTACGCTTCGACCCCGGCGGCGCAGGCGTGCTCGAGGCCGTAGGCGCCGGGGCGGTTGCTGATCACCGCCGCGATCTCGAGCGGCAGCCGGCCGGCGGCGATCGCGTCGAGGATGCTCTGCAGATTGCTGCCGCGGCCCGAGATCAGCACCACGGCGCGCTTGGGCGCCGTCATCGGCGGATCTCCACGCGCGGGCCGGCACCGTCGTCGGCCTCGATGCGGCCGAGCACCCAGACGGTCTCGCCGGCGGCGCGCAGCTGTACCGCCGCGCGTTCGACGTCTGCGGCGGCGACGCAGACGACCATGCCGACGCCGCAGTTGAAGGTGCGGTACATCTCGGCATCGGGGACGCCGCCCTGTTCCTGCAGCCAGCGGAAGATCGTCGGGCGCTCCCAGCTCGCGGCGTCGATCACCGCGCGGGTGCCCGCGGCCAGCACGCGCGGCAGGTTCTCGGGCAGGCCGCCGCCGGTGATGTGCGCCAGCGCGTGCACCTCGACCGTCTCCAGCAGCTCGAGCAGCGGCTTGACGTAGATCCGCGTCGGCGCGAGCAGCACGTCCTTCAGCGCCCGGCCGTCGAAGTCGTCGTCGAGCTTCGCGCCGCTGCGCTCGACGATCTTGCGCACCAGCGAGTAGCCGTTCGAGTGCAGCCCCGACGACGCCAGGCCGAGCAGCACGTCGCCGGCGCCCACTCGGGCGCCGTCGATGATGCGGTCCTTCTCGACCACGCCGACGCAGAAACCGGCCAGGTCGTAGTCCTCGCCCGCGTACATGCCCGGCATCTCGGCGGTCTCGCCGCCGACCAGCGCGCAGCCGGCGAGCTCGCAGCCATCGGCGATGCCCTTGATCACGGCGGCGGCGGTGTCCACCGCCAGGTGGCCGGTGGCGTAGTAATCGAGGAAGAACAGCGGCTCGGCACCGGCGACGACGATGTCGTTGGCGCACATCGCCACCAGGTCGATGCCGATGGTGTCGTGGCGGCCGGCCTCGATCGCCACGCGCAGCTTGGTGCCGACGCCGTCAGTGCCCGAGACCAGCACCGGCTGGCGGTAGCGCCCGGCCGGCAGCTCGAACAGCGCGCCGAAGCCGCCGAGCCCGCCGAGCACGCCGGCACGCGCCGTGCGCTTCGCGTGCGGCTTGATGCGCTCGACCAGCGCTTCGCCGGCGTCGATGTCCACGCCGGCGTCGCGGTAGCTCAGGGACGGAGTCTGGGTCTGGCTCACGGGCTGCACCTTGGCAAGTTCGGGGCGGGGGGTACGGGGGCGACATTCTACACGGTCGGGCGATGGGGGATGGGGGATGAGGGATGAGACAGATTCCCCATTCCCCATTCCCCATTACCCATCCCCCATCCCCCATCGCCCATCGCCCATCGCCCATTCCCGGCCCATCGTTTGACACTTGCGCGCCGGCTCGCCGAAGATGCGCCGCGTCATCGAGCAGGACTTCCCCATGGTGCACGCCGCAGCCGGAGGCCCCGTGTGAAGGCCCGGCACATCCCCAACCTGATCACCGGCCTGCGCATCGTGCTGGTGGGGCCGACGCTGTGGCTGATCGTCGACGGCGCCTATGCGGCGGCGCTGGCGTGCTTCGTCGCCGCCGGCGTCTCCGATGCGCTCGACGGGCTGCTCGCCAAGGGCATGGGCTGGACCAGCCGTCTCGGCGGCATCCTCGACCCGATCGCCGACAAGCTGCTGCTGGTCGGCTGCTTCGTGGTGCTCGGCTGGGGCGGCGAGCTGCCGGCGTGGCTGGTGGGCCTGGTGATCGCGCGCGATGTGCTGATCGTGGCCGGCGCGCTGGCGTACCACGTGCTGGTCGAGCGCTTCAGCGCCGCGCCCTCGTGGATCAGCAAGCTGAACACGCTGGTGCAGCTCACGCTGGTGCTGCTGGTGCTGGTGCGCCACGGCACCGCCTGGGTGCCGGCGGCGGCGGTGCAGTGGATGGTCTGGCTGACCGCGCTGACCACGCTGTGGAGCGGTGCCGATTACGTGTTGCGTTGGAGCGCGCGAGCGCGGGAGCGGCGTCGCGATGGCTGAGCTGCGGATCGCGTTCTGGCTGCTGCTCGCCTCGGCCTGCGGCTTGGTGCTCTACCTGCTGGCGCCGGTGCTGACGCCGTTCCTGCTGTCGGCGGTGCTCGCCTACCTCGGCGATCCGCTGATCGACCGCCTCGAGCGCCTGCGCTTTTCACGCACCGCCGCGGTCGTCGCTGTGTTCTGCCTGATCTTCGCCGCGCTGATCGCGGTCGCGCTGCTGCTGGTGCCGGCGCTCGAGCGCCAGGTGCTGGCGGTGGTGCGCGGCTTGCCGGCGCACCTCGATGCGCTGAAAGACCATCTCGGGCCCTGGCTGCGCGAGCGCATCGGGCTCGACTTCGCCTTCCTCGACTTCGGCGCGCTGCGCGAGCAGCTCGCGCAGCAAGTCGATAAGGTCGGCAGCATCGCGGCTTCGGTGCTCGGCTCGCTGTCGCAGTCGACCGCGGCGGTGCTGGGCTGGCTCGCCAACGGCGTGCTGGTGCCGGTGGTCACCTTCTACCTGTTGCGCGACTGGGACGTGTTGGTCATGCGCGTGCGCGGGCTGTTGCCACGGCCGCTCGAGCCGCGCGTGTCGCAGATCGCCGCCGAGTCCGACACCGTGCTCGGCGCCTTCCTGCGCGGGCAGTTCAGCGTGATGCTGGCGCTCGGCGCGATCTACGCGCTCGGGCTGATGCTGGTCGAGCTCGAGGCGGCGCTGCTGATCGGCTTGCTCGCGGGGCTGGTCAGCTTCGTGCCCTACCTCGGCTTCATCGTCGGCGTCGCCGCCGCCGGCTTCGCCGCGGCGCTGCAGTTCGGCGATCTGCTGCACCTCGGCCTGGTCGTCGCGGTGTTCGCGTTCGGGCAGGCGGTCGAGGGCATGCTGCTGACCCCCTGGCTGGTCGGCGACCGCATCGGGTTGCACCCGGTCGCGGTGATCTTCGCCGTGCTCGCCGGCGGGCAGTTGTTCGGCTTCATGGGCGTGCTGCTGGCGCTGCCGGTGGCGGCGGTGATCGCAGTGCTGTTGCGCCACACGCTCGAGGGCTACCGCGCCAGCGGACTGTACGAAGGGGAGGGGCCGGGATGAGCGGGGAGCCTCGCCCGCAGCTTGCGCTGGCGCTGGCAGCGCGCGATCCCGCCGGCTTCGACAACTTCCTGGCCGGGCCGAACGGCACGGTGGTCGACACGCTGCGCCGGCTGCGTGGCGTGCCGGGCGAGCCGGTGGTACTGCTGTGCGGGCCGCAAGACAGCGGTCGCACCCATCTGCTGCAGGCGCTGTGCCGGGCGGCGGCCGGGCGTGGCCAGTCGGCGGTGCACCTGCCGCTGGCCGAGGGCTTGCCGCCCGAGGCGCTCGAGGGGCTCGAGGGGCTCGGCGTGGTGTGCCTCGACGATGTCGACGCAGTGCTCGGCGAGCCGCGCTGGGAGACGACGCTCGAGGCGCTGCTGGCGCGGCGCGTCGAGCACGCCGGCGGCGGGCTGGTGCTGAGTGCGGCGGCCGCGGCGCTGCCGATCGCGAACGCGGCGCTCGCCGCGCGTCTGGGCCGCGCACTGGTGCTCGCGCTGCAGCCGCTCGACCTGGCCAGCCGCCGCGCGGCGCTGCTCGCGCGCGCCGAGCGCCGTGGCATCCGCCTGCCCGAAGCGGTGACCGCGCTGCTGCTGCGCCGCGTCGGCGACCGCCTGCGCGACTTGATCGCCGCGCTCGATGCGCTCGAGCGCGCGCTGGTCGAGCAGCCGGGCAAGCTCGGGCTGACGCGGGTGCGCGCGGTGCTGAAAGAGGCCGGATTGCCATGATGCGCTGACGAGGGGCAACATTCGGCCGTGAGTGGCGTGGAGGGCTGGCCGATGGGGCAGGCGCGGTACGAGCAGGACGTGGTGGCGTGGGCCGAGGAGCAGGTGCGGCTGCTGCGCGCCGGGCGCTTCGCCGAGCTGGACATCGAGCACATCGCCGAGGAAATCGAGGACGTGGGCAAGAGCGAACAGCGCGAGCTGGAGAGCCGAATGGCGGTGCTGCTGGCGCACCTGCTCAAGTGGCAGTACCAGCCCGAACGCCGCGGCAACAGTTGGCGCCGGACGATCGTGGGTCAGCGCGAGAACGTCGCCAAGCGGCTGCTACGCACGCCCAGCCTGAAACCCTCGTTGCGCGACCCGGAATGGTTGGCTGCCGTCTACAACGACGCACTCGATCTGGCCTTGCGGGAAACCGGTGGCACGCTGGAGTTTCCCGAATCCTGCCCGTGGGGGCCGGATGAGGTGTTGGCCCCCGACTGGCTGCCCGAGCAATGACGAGCAAATCGTCCGCCGGCAGTGCCAGAAAGCTGAATCGGCGGCTTCGCCGGATCGCACTGCACGGCAATCGGCTGGCGGAGAGGCGGCTTTCATCCCGGCTTCGGGGCCGCCGCCTTGCGTCGCCGGCCTTCGAGCCGCGCATAGACCACGCAGCCGCTGAACAGCCCGACGCTCAGCGCCAGCTCGGCCCAGGCGAGCCCGCGCGGGGCGGTGGCACCGGCGATGTCGTCGACCGCGATCACGAAGTAGTACAGCGCCAGGAACGCGGTCCAGGCGTGCGTGTACGGCCGGGCATGCAGCAGCCCGCGCAGCGGCAACAGCAGCGGCCCCACCGAGACCAGCAGCACCAGCGCCACCGGGTAGTGCGGGCTCGGTGCCCACACCGCCCAGGTGAACAGCAGCGCCAGCAGGCCGAGATGACAGGCGAGCGCGAGGAACCGGGCCGCAGCGATCATGCGCCGGCGTCCAGGCGGCGCGCGGTCTCGGCCAGGCGCCGGCCGAGCGCGCGGCACAGCACGCGCTCGTCGTCGCTGATGCGCGCGCCGTCGTAGGCGTGGTGGCTGGCGCCGTAGGGGGTGCCGCCGGTGCGCGTCGTGGTCAGCGCCGGCTCGGTGTAGGGCAGGCCGAGCACGAGCATGCCGTGGTGCAGCAGCGGCAGCATCATCGACAGCAGCGTGGTTTCCTGGCCGCCGTGCAGGCTGGCGGTCGCGGTGAACACCGCGGCCGGCTTGCCGGCGAGCACGCCCGACAGCCACAGCGGCGAGGTCGAGTCGAGGAAGTACTTCAGCGGCGCGGCCATGTTGCCGAAGCGCGTCGGGCTGCCCAGCGCCAGCCCGGCGCACTGGCGCAGATCGTCGAGCGTCGCGTAGGGCGGACCCTCCAGGGGGATGTCGTCGGCGACTGCTTCGCACACCGTCGACACCGCCGGTACCGTGCGCAGCCGCGCCGTCACGCCCTCGACTTCCTCGACGCCGCGCGCGATCAGCCGCGCCATCTCGGCGGTGGCGCCGTGGCGGCTGTAATAGAGGACCAGGATCTCGGTCATCAGGCCAGCAACTCCAGCACGCGCTGCTGCGGCCGTCCGATCACGGCGCGCTCGCCGCGAACGACGATCGGGCGTTCGATCAGCTTCGGGTGGCGCACCAGCGCCTCGATCAGCGCCGCGCGCGGCAGCCCCGGATCGGCCAGGCCGAGCTCGGCGTATTCGGGCTCGCCGCTGCGCATCAGCGCGCGCGGTTCCAGCCCGAGCAAACCGAGCAGGCGCTCGAACTCGGCGGCGCTCGGCGGGGTCTCCTGGTAGTTGACGACCTCGGGCTCGATGCCGCGAGCGCGCAGCAGCTCGAGCGCGCCGCGCGACTTCGAGCAGCGGGCGTTGTGGTAGATCGTGACCCGATCGGCGCAGGACATCGGCGAATTCCCGGGAAATGGACAGGTGGCAGGCTGGCTTGACGCTCTCCGGCACGGGTGCTAGCGTGGCCCGGAATCCAAGCCGAAAGCCGCGCGCGCGGCATCTTACGCAAATTGCGCTGGAAACTCATCCTTCCCACAACCCTGCTCGTCGTCGGCTGTGCTGGCGGTCCGCCGGTGCAAGAGATGAGCGATGCGCGCCAGGCGATCCAGGCCGCCGAGCAGGCCACCGGCAGCGCGTCGGCGGAGCTGCGCGAGGCACGCGCGCTGCTCGAGCGCGCGCAGACGCGGCTCGAGGCGGGCGCGTACAACGATGCGCGCCGCTACGCGCTCGACGCCCGCGAAGAGGCGATCCGGGCGCGCGAGCACGCCGAAACCCGATCCCCCGGCTGGAGCCCCGCACCGTGAAACGCCTGCTGCCGGCGCTGTTGCTCTGGCTGGACCTGGGGCCCGCAGCGGCGGCGCCGGCGGACTTCACGCTGCCCGATCTCGACGGCAGGCCGTTCAGCCTCGCCGAGCAGCGCGGCAAGTGGGTGGTGGT
>JBDHRG010000309.1:0-3162 GCA_039807445.1 Candidatus Competibacteraceae bacterium | reverse complement strand
ACCAACATCGCCACCGCGATGGGCCAGGCCTACGCCGACTCGGTGCCGATGCTGGTGATCTCCTCGGTCAACCGCCGTGCCGAGCTCGGCCTCGGCCACGGCCATCTGCACGAGCTGCCGAGCCAGCGCGGCCTCAGCGCCGGGCTGACCGCCTTCAGCCACACGTTGATGCGTCCCGACGAACTGCCCGAGCTGCTCGCGCGCGCCTTCACGCTGTTCCGCTGCGCCCGGCCGCGCCCGGTGCACATCGAGATCCCGACCGACGTGCTGCTCGAGCCGGCCGACCACCTCGAACTCCCCCCGCGCCCGCTGCCCGCCCCGCCCGGCCCGTCCTCCGAGGCGATCGCCGAAACCGCCGCGCTGATCGCGGCCAGCCGGCGCGTGCTGCTGCTCGGCGGCGGCGGCGCGGTGGCCGCCGCCGCCGAGTTCCGGGCGCTCGCCGAGCGGCTCGGCGCCGCGGTCGCGCTGAGTAGCAACGCCCGCGGCCTGCTGCCCCCGGAACACCCGCTGCTGGTCGACGGCGTGCAGCTCGGCAGCCGTGGCGCGGCGCTGTACGACGAGGCCGAGCTGGTGCTCGCCGTCGGCACCGAGCTCGGCGAAACCGACTACGACCCCTGGGTGCTCGGGCCCCTGAGGCTGCGCGCGCCGCTCGTGCGCATCGACCTCGACCCGCTGCAGGTGGCCGGCGCCAACCCGGCACGCGTCGGCATCGTCGCCGACGCGAGGCTGGCGCTGCGCGCGCTGCTCGAGGCGCTGCCCCCCGCCGCGCCTGCGGACTGGGCCCGGACGCGCGTCGCCGAGCTCAACGCCGAGCTGCGCGCCGCGCACGGTGCCGCGGAACGGCGCTTCGCCGTGCTGCTCGAGACCGTGCGCGACGCACTGCCGGCGCCGATCGTGGTCGGCGACTCGACCCAGCCGGTCTACCAGGGCACCTACTCGTACCGCGCGCCGAGCCCGCGCAGCTGGTTCAACGCCTCGACCGGCTTCGGCGCGCTCGGCTACGGCCTGCCGGCGGCGATCGGCGCCAGGCTCGCGCAGCCCGGGCGCCCGGTGGCGGCGCTGGTCGGCGACGGCGGGCTGCAGTTCACGCTGGCCGAGCTCGCCGCCGCCCGCGAAGACGGCGTCGGGGTCATCGTGCTGCTGTGGAACAACCGCGGCTACGGCGAGATCCGCGACTACATGCGCGGGCGCGACATCGCGCCGGTCGGCGTCGACATCGGCGCGCCGGATTTCGGCCGCATCGCCGAAGGCTTCGGCGTCGCCGCGCACGCCGCCGCCGATCGCGCCGAGCTCGCCGCGCTGCTCGGGCGCTTCGCCGCCACGCGCGTGCCGGTGCTGATCGAGCTCGACGCCGAGCGCTTCGCCTGAACGGAGGCCGCACGATGTCGCAGACCGATCCTCTCCTGCCGGCGCTCGCCGAGCTCGTCGGCGCCGACGGCGTGCGCAGCGGCGAGGCCATCGCGCTACTCGACCCCGGCTGGCACCCCGACAACCTCGGCGCGGGCCTGGTGGTGTATCCGCGCTCGGTCGAGGAAGTCGCCGCGGTAGTCGCGCTGTGTCACCGAAGCCGGCGCGCGGTGGTGCCGCACGGCGGCCTCAGCGGGCTGGCCGGCGGCGCGGTATCGCGCCCGGGCGAGGTGGCGCTGTCGCTGCGCCGTCTCGACCGCGTGCTGGCACTCGACCCCGCCGGCGCCACGCTGCTGGTCGAGGCCGGCGCCACGCTCGAGGCCGTACAGGCGGCCGTGGCCGCACACGGGCTCGATCCGGGCATCGACCTGGCGGCACGCGGCAGCGCGACGATCGGCGGGCTGATCGCCACCAACGCCGGCGGCATCCGCGCCTTCCGCCACGGCACGATGCGCCAGCGCGTGCTCGGGCTCGAGACGGTGCTCGCCGACGGCACGGTGTATTCGGACCTCGCCGGAGTGCTGAAGAACAACACCGGTTACGACCTCAAGCAGTTGTTCATCGGCGCCGAGGGCACGCTCGGCATCGTCACCCGCGCGGTGCTGCGGCTCGAGCCGCTGCAAGCGCCGGCGGCGACCGCGCTGCTCGGGCTGCCCGGTTTCGACGCGGCGCTGGCGCTGTGCGCGCGGCTGCGCCGCGAGCACCCCGCGCGCCTGCTGGCGGTCGAGCTGATGGAGCGCGGCTACTTCGCCTCGGCCGAGCGCGCGCTGGCGGCGCACCAAGGCGCGGTCGGTATCGCCGACTGCCCGCTGTATCTGCTGATCGAGCTGGCCGCCGACGGCGCACTCGACGTGCCCGAAGCCTTCGCGGCGCTGCTCGGCGCGGCGCTCGACCAGGGCCTGGTCACGGACTGCGTACTGGCGCAGAGCGAGACGCAGCGCGCGGCGCTGTGGCGGCTGCGCGAGGATTCCGACGCCCCGGGGCGCGAGTTCGCCGACCGTCTGCATTTCGACGTGTCGCTGCCGCTGGCGCAGATCGGCCCTTATCTCGGACGGCTGCGCGCCGGGCTCGACGGACTGGCCCCGGGCATCGCGGTCCTGGCCTACGGCCACTTCCTCGACGGCAACCTGCACCTGACCCTCGGCGCCGACGAACCCCTGGTTCCGCGGCACGAGGCCGTCGAAGCCTGCGTGTACGCGAGTCTGGCCGGGCTCGGTGGTTCGATCTCGGCCGAGCACGGCATCGGCCTCGACAAGAAGGCCGCGCTCGCCGCGCACGCCCCGCCCGGCAAGCTCGAGCTGATGCGGCGGATCAAGCGCGCGCTCGACCCCGAGGCGCTGATGAACCCCGGCAAGATCCTGGATACCCCCGTTTGACCCAGGCTCTGTTCGAGATTATGTGTTGAAGCGTGCTATCGCCACACGGAATCCGTCGTAACTGATTGATCTAACGCCGTTTTGCTGTGTGCCCAAGGGCGACTGGTAATAGTCATAAAATCAATCAGTTGAGCAAAGACCAACACGTAACACGAACAGAGCCTTGACCCACCTGCTGAGAGGATGCCGATGCACACCCAGCTCTACATCGACGGCGAATGGTGCGACGCCGCCGCCGGCGCGCGGCTCGCGGCGATCGACCCCGCCACCGAGGCCGTGATCGCCGAAGTGGCTTGCGCCGGCGCCGACGACGTCGACCGCGCGGTGCGCGCGGCGCGCGCTGCCGGCCTGGAAGCGCACCCCCGGGGCGCGGCGCGCC
>JBDHRG010000057.1:0-20062 GCA_039807445.1 Candidatus Competibacteraceae bacterium | reverse complement strand
TCGCGCCTCGCCCCTCGGACCTCAGGCTTCCTGCACCCGCGGCCGGATCAGGATCTCGCCGATGTCGACGTGCGCCGGGCGGGTCACGGCCCAGACCACGGCGTCGGCGACATCCTCGGGCTGCAGGATCTCCATGTCCGGGCCGTACAGCGAGCCCGGCGCGGTGATCGCTTCGCGCACCTTGTCGTAGCACACCGAGTCCGGCAGCTCGGTCGCGACCGCGCCGGGCTGGATGTCGGTGACGCGCACGCCGAGGCGGATGCCCTCCTTGCGCAGCGTGTCGGACAGCGCACGCACGCCGGCCTTCGACGCGCAGTACACCGCCGAGCTCGGAAAGGTCACGGTCGCGGCGACCGAGCTGATGTTGACGATGTGGCCGCGGCCACGCCTGGCCATGCCCGGCAGCACCGCGTGGATGCAGTACAGGACGCCCTTGAGGTTGACGTCGATGATCCGCTCCCACTCGTCGACGCGGCCCTTGACCATCGGCGACAGGTGCATCACCCCGGCGTTGTTGACCAGCACATCGACGCCGCCGGCGGCTTCGAGTTCCGCACCGAGCGCCGTCCCCGCGGCGCGGTCGGCGACGTCGAGTGGCGCCACGCGCACGCGCCCGCCGGCGGCGGCGAGCGCGTCGGCCAGCCGCTCGATGCGCTCGGCGCGCCGCGCCGTCAGCACCACCTCGTAGCCGAGGCGGGCGAGCGCGTGCGCGGTGGCTGCGCCGATGCCGCTGCTCGCGCCGGTGACCCAGGCACGCCCGCCGGGCGCGGCCGTCTGCTGCGTCTGCATCGAATCCCTCTCCCGGGCGACACGCCGCCCGTGCTGCACATCAACCAACGCCCGTTCGACACGGCGGCCGAATCCTGCTACCCGGCGCCTACATCGGGAAGAACTCGCCGCTTTCGCGCCGCTCCTGCTTCCACATCTCGTTGAACTCGCGCGACACCGTGTCGCGCACCGCCAGGTGGAACGGGTAGCCGGGATTGGACTTGCAGAGCTGCGTCAGCCACTCCTCCCAGCTCCAGATCTTGACGTTGTCGGTCCAGTTCAGGTGGCGCGTGTCGATGACGTTGGCCGTCGCGCGCGCGCCGACGTTGATCGCCGTCAGGTAGCCGAGGAACCACTGCCGGTACGTCTCACGGGCCGCCCGGTCATCGGCGCTGGCGAGGAAATCGCTGCAGCGGCTCGTGCCGAGCCCGACCACTTTCCACTCGGGCACGTAGTTGCCGGCCGGATACCCCGGCGGCTGGGCGGCGCAGCCGGTGGCGAGCACCAGGGCGAGCACGGAACAGGGCGTCAGGGGTGACATGGCAAGCCTCCCGCCGGCACGGCCGGCCTCAGGAGAACAGCATCTTCAGGCCGACCACCGCGAGGAAGCCGGCGAACACCTTCTTCAGCGCCGCAGTCGGCAAGGTATGCGCCAGCCGCGCGCCGAGCGGCGCGGTCAGCATGCTCGCCGCGGCGATGCCGAGCCAGGCCGGGCCGCTGACGTAGCCCGCACTCCAGCCCGGCAGGCGCGGGTCGCTCCAGCCGCTGACCACGTAGCCGAGCGCGCCGGCCAGCGCGATCGGCAGGCCGCAGGCGGCCGAGGTCGCCACCGCGGTGCGGATCGGCACGCTGCACCAGCTCAGGAAGGGTACGGTCAGCGAGCCGCCGCCGATGCCGACCAGCCCCGAAACCGTGCCGATCACCGCACCGGTCAGTCCCATGCCGGCCATACCCGGCAGCCCGCGCTGGCCGCCGGGCTGGAACCTGAACGCCATCTGCGCCGCCATCGCCAGCACGAACACCGCGAACACCGTCTTCAGCGTGGCCGAGGGCAGCGCGTCGGCGATCGCTGCGCCGGCGAGCGCACCGAGCACGATGCCCGGCGTCAGTCGCCCGGCCACCGGCCACAGCACCGCACCGCGGCGGTGGTGCGCGCGCACCGAGGCGATCGAGGTGGCGACGATGGTCGCGAGCGAAGTGCCGAGCGCGAGGTGCATCACGACGCCGTCGGCGATGCCCTGCAGATGGAAGCTCCACGCCAGCGCCGGCACGATCACCAGTCCGCCGCCGACGCCGAGCAGCCCGGCCATGACACCGGCGAACACGCCGACCCCCAGATAGATCACCAGCGTCTGCAGCAGCTCCAGCAAGATCGTGCCCACCCGTGTGCATCGTCACAAAGCCGCGATCCCGCCGAGCGGGACCGGCCGCCGGGCCAGGACAGCCGGCCGGCGGTTTGTGCTAAATTCCGCGCGGCTCGCGGTCTTGGCGGCCGACGGCCACGCGCAGAGCGGCTAGTGTACTCGGGCGCGGGTGCGCATGTCCCACGCCCGGCATGGCCGGACACTACTCGAACAAGGGAAAGGACATGAAGGTGCAAACTGTCTGCGTCTTGGGCGGCACGGGTTTCGTCGGCCGGCATCTGATCGCGCGCCTCTACAACGAGGGCTTCCGGGTCAAGGTGCTGACCCGCCACCGCGAACGCCGCCACCGCGAGCTGCTGGTGATGCCCACGGTGGAACTGGTCGAAGCCGAGGTCCGCGACCCGGCCGTGCTCGCGCGCGAGTTCGAAGGCATCGATGCGGTGATCAACCTGATCGGCATCCTCAACGAGGAAGGCAGCCAGCGTTTCGCCGACGTGCACGCCAGGCTCCCCGGCACCGTCGCCGACGCCTGCAGGCAGGCCGGCGTCAGGCGCCTGCTGCACATGAGCGCGCTGAACGCCGATGCCGTCAACGGCGCCAGCGACTACCTGAAGACCAAGGGCGCCGGCGAAGACGCCGCGCACGCCGCGGCCGACGGCCTGCAAGTCACCAGCTTCCGGCCTTCGGTGATCTTCGGCCCCGGCGACAGCTTCTTCAACCGCTTCGCCGGCCTGCTGCGGCTCGCACCGGTGCTGCCGCTGGCGTGCCCGAACGCGCGCTTCCAGCCGGTCTACGTCGGCGACGTGGCCGATGCCTTCGTCAGGAGCCTCGATGGCGCGCGCACCGTCGGCCAGCGCCTCGAGCTCGGCGGCCCGCGCACCTACACGCTGAAAGAGCTGGTCGAATACACCGCGCGGCTGCTCGGCAGGCACCGCATCGTGCTCGGCCTCCCGGACGGCCTGTCGCGGCTGCAGGCGCAGATCTTCGACAAGCTGCCGGGCAAGCTGCTGAGCCTCGACAATTACCGCTCGCTGCAGGTCGACAGCGTCGTCACCGGCACCGACGGCTTCGCGCTGCTCGGCATCGCCCCGCACTCGGTCGAAGGCATCGTCCCCGCCACGCTCGCCGGCCAGAGCAGCCGCGGCCGCTACACCGAGTTCCGCGGCGCCGCGCGGCGATAACGGCGGCAGCATCCCGGGCAATCGGCGGGTCAGGCCGCAGGCCGTAACCCGCCGCCTGTGCCCCACCCCCTCGCTCGGCTGCGCCGCTAATCCGCGCTGCTCCCGGCACGCAGCTCGGCCAGCCGCGCGCGGCGCTCGGCTTCGGGCAGCGCGGCGAGCTCGGCGGCGACGCGGTGCAGCGCGGCGAAGTCGCCTGCGACGCGCTCGAACAGCGCCTCGAAGGCCGGCGCCTCGTCCTGGTAGGTGCCGAGCCCGGCGAGCCTGGCGTTGTTCAAGTCTTCGGCGAACCAGCGGTCGTAGCCGCTCCAGCCGCCCCAAGCCGCCTTCAGCGCCGCGTAGTCACGGCGCAGGCGCGCGAAGGCTTCGGCTTTCGCCGCCCGCTGGTCGGCCTCGGGCCGGCCGGCGGCGTAGACCGCGGCGAGCGCATCGCGCGTGCCCAGCACCAGCGCGACGAAGGCACGGCGGCGGGTTTCGTCTTGCGCGTAGGCGTCGCGCTCGGCCTCCGAGCCCTCGGCGCGAAGCCAGGCGCGCGCGCCGAGGCGGCCGACCGCGGTCGCATAGCCCTCGTTGAACGCGGTGTCGCCGGGCACGAACAGCTTGCGGTGCGCCAGCTCGTGGAACATCAGCTCGGCCAGGCGACCGGCCGGCCAGGCCACGAAGGTGTTCAGCAGCGGGTCGTCGAACCAGCCCAGCGTCGAGTACGCCGGCGAGGCACCGACCGCGACGTCCCAGCCCTGTTCGCGCAGCCGCCCGGCTTCGGCGCGGGCGTCGGCCTCGGCGAAATAGCCGCGGTAGCCGAGGCAGCCGGCGATCGGGTAACACCAGCGCCGCGGTTCGAGCGACAGCTCGGGGGTGGCGACGACGTTCCAGGTGGCCGCAGGCCGTCGCAGGTCGGCGTAGGCGCCGTAGCCCTCGGGCAGATCCAGCGCCGCCACCGCGAAGCGGCGCATCGCTTGCGCGCGTTCGAGCCCGGCGCGCAGGGCAGCGGACGCGGCCGGATCGGCCAGCGCCTGGTCCAGCGGCCGCCGCGCGGCGAGCAGCTGCCACTGCCCGTGCGCGGCTTGCGCGTAATACGCGATCTCGGCGCAGCCGGTCGCGAACACCAGCAGCGCAGCGAGGCTTAGCCGAGCACGCACCGGTTGCGGCCACCGCGCTTGGCGCGATACAGCGCCCGGTCGGCACGCTCGAAGGCGAGCGTGGTGGTGTCGCCGCTGCCGAGCTCGGTGACGCCGCACGAGACGGTGACGCCGATGCTGCCCTCGCCGACCGCCAGGCGCCCCCCGGCCACGTCGGCCCGGATGCGCTCGGCCAGCGCCAGCGCCGCCGCGCCATCGGTGTTCGGCAGCAGCATCACGAACTCTTCGCCACCGTAGCGCGCCAGCAAATCCGACTCGCGCGCGCCGGCGGCGAGCAGCCAGCTCACCGCGACCAGCACCTGGTCGCCGACGATATGACCGAGGTTGTCGTTGATGCGCTTGAAGTGGTCGATGTCCCACACCAGCAGCGCCAGCGGCCGGCGATGGCGCTGCCAGTGCGCGTATTCGCGGGCGAGGCGCTCGTCCCAGGCGCGGCGGTTCGGCAGCCCGGTCAGCACGTCGCGGTGCAGGCTGGCGTCTTTCTCCTTGATCAGGGTGCGCAGCTTGTGCGCTTCCTCGCCCATCGCCATCAGCTGCTCGGACAGCCCCTGGATGCGCGCGTCGATCTCGCCGTAGCGGCGCTCGGAGGCCGCCTTGTGCGCCTGCAGGTGGCGGTCGATCAGTTCGAGCCGCCCGAGCACCGCCGCTTTCAGCGACTCGAGCGCCTGCGCGCCGGCGATCCCCTGGCGCATGCCGCCCATCTCGGCTCGCACCGCGAGCTCGAGCCGCTCGCGCTCGGCGCGCGCCCCGGCCGCGCCCTCGCGCTCGGTCTGCACGTACAGCTCGAGTACGGCGAGCCGCTCGGTGACGTGCTCGAGGAAGCCGTGCAACTCGTCGCGTTCGCCACCGAGCGCGGCGAGGCTGCGGTTGATCAGCTCGGCGCAGCCGGCGACAGTCGCCGGCCAGCGCTCTTCGGGCACCGGGCCGGACAGCGACAGCCGCAGCTTCTCGCGCACCGCCGCCTGTTCGGCTGCCAGCGGCAGCCGCAGCCAGTCGAGCAGCTCGACCAGCGTGCGCCCGCGGCGCCCCTGCCCGTCGACGGCCGCCGCCGCGGCGCCCGACGGCGGCGCGGGCAGCGCCATGGCGGCGGGGACGGGGATCGGCATCAGCACCTGGTTCAGCTCGGCGGCGAGGGTCTCGAGCAGTTCGTCGCGCGGCGGACGGGTCTGGCGCAGGCGCACGCACAGCGCGTCGACCGCAGCGCGGCGCGGCGGCGGCAGCCGCAGCCAGTCGAGCAGGCGCACGATCTCGTCGTCGAGCCCGGCCTGGCCGAGGATGCGCAACTCGTCGAGCAAGCTGGAGATGCGCTCGAGATCGGCCTTGAGCCGCAGGGGGTCGACGCCGCGGCGCAAGCCGCGGCGCAGCGATTCGAGGTGCGGATCGAGGCGCGAATCCAGCCCTTCGGCGAGCAGGCTGAGCCGGTTGACCGCGTGCGCCAGCAACGCTTCGCCCGCCTTCCATTCGTCTTCCTTGCGCTCGAGCTCGGCCAGCGCATCGAAGTACTTCGCCTTCCAGTCGGTCGAATCCTTGCCGAACACCGGATGAAACCTCGCCTCGAGACAGCGCACGACAGGATGACCGGCAGCACGGCAGCCGCGCAAGCGGGGGCACGATCGGCTATGCTGCGCCGCCCATGCCGCGCTGTTCCGTGATCCTGCCGGTGCGCGACGGTGGTGAACACCTGTACCACGCCGTCGACAGCATCCTCGCCCAGACCGTGCGTGAGCTCGAGCTGATCGTCGTCGACGACGGCTCGCGCGACGGCGCGCCTGCACGCCTGCCCGCCGACCCGCGGCTGCGCGTGGTGGCGAACCCCGGCCACGGCATCGTCGCGGCGCTGAACCACGGCATGGCGCTGGCGGACCCGCGCGCGCCGTTCCTCGCGCGCATGGATGCCGACGACCTGGCGCTGCCCGAGCGTCTCGAACGCCAGCTGGCGCTGCTCGAGGCCGAGCCGGCACTCGGCATCGCCGCGGCGCAGGTCGAGATCTTCAGCGAGGGGCCCGCGCTCGGCGACGGTTTTCGCGAATACCAGGACTGGATGAATGCGCTGACGCGCCCGGCGGACATCGCCCGCGAACTGTTCGTCGAGAGCCCGCTCGCGCACCCCTCGGTGGTGTTCCGCCGCGCCGCCTGGGCGCGCCTCGGCGGCTACCGCGACACGCCCTGGCCCGAAGACTACGACTTGTGGCTGCGCGCCTTCGCGCTCGGCATCGCGATGGCCAAGCCCGAGGGCGTGCTGCTGCGCTGGCGCGATCACCCGGCGCGGCTGACGCGCACCGACCCGCGCTGCGCCCCCGGGCGGCTGATCGAAGCCAAGGCGCCGGTGCTCGCCCGGCACGTGCTGCGCGGCCGCCCGGCGCTGTTGTGGGGCGCGACCAAGACCGGCGCGCGGCTGTGCGACGCGCTCGAAGCCCACGGCGCCGAGGTGCGCGCCTTCGTCGACCTCGACCCGCGCAAGATCGGCGGACGCAAGCGCGGCCGGCCGGTGCTCGCGTCGGGCCCCGACCCGCGGCTCGACGGCGCCTTCATCCTGGCGACGGTGTCGCAGCGCTCGAGGAAGCCGGCGATCCGCGCCGACCTCGCCGCGCTCGGGCGGATCGAGGGCGAAGACTGGCTGTTCGCGGCCTGAGCGGTGGCGAGTTCATCAGCAGTAAGTTCCTCCTTGAAGCCCTGCCGCAGGGCCATGCCGACCGGTTCGTAAGTTTTTTGTTACGCCGTCAGAAAAATCGCCCACACGTCGCGATTCCACCGATGCCGCCATCCGTGACCGGCAGACTCGCGGACGGCGATCGATGCGTAAGGAATACCTGACAGGGCGTCCGACCGCGTGACCGAGTCAAGTCATTGATCTGGATCAATTCAAACAGTTGGCATGCGCTTTGCTGAAAATATCGGCGATAACGACCACTGCCTCCAGGAGGGCACCATGGCCGATCTCTGGCACAACCCGATGCAGACCGATGGCTTCGAGTTCATCGAGTTCACCGCGCCCGACCCGGCCGCGCTGGGCAAGCTGTTCGAGCAGTTCGGCTTCAGCGCGATCGCCCGCCACCGCTCGAAGGACGTTACCCTCTACCGCCAGGGCGACGTCAACTTCATCCTCAACGCCGAGAAGGCCGGCTTCCCGCGCTCGTTCGCCAGCCTGCACGGCCCCAGCATCTGCGCGATCGCCTTCCGGGTGAAGGACGCGCCGGCCGCCTACCAGCGCGCGCTCGAGCTCGGCGCCTGGGGCGTCGAGAACCGCACCGGGCCGATGGAGCTCAACATCCCGGCGATCAAAGGCATCGGCGACTCGCTGATCTACCTGGTCGACCGCTACGGCAGCCGCGGCAGCATCTACGACATCGACTTCGCGCCCTTCGCCGGCGTCGACCAGCACCCGGTCGGTGCCGGGCTGACCTACATCGACCACCTGACCCACAACGTCCACCGCGGGCGCATGGACGAGTGGGCCGAGTTCTACGAACGCCTGTTCGAGTTCCGCGAGATCCGCTACTTCGACATCGAGGGCAAGCTCACCGGGCTGAAGTCCAAGGCGATGACCTCGCCCTGCGGCAAGATCCGCATCCCGATCAACGAGAGCTCCGACGACAAGTCGCAGATCCAGGAGTACCTGAACGACTACCGCGGCGAAGGCATCCAGCACGTCGCGCTCGGCACCGACGACATCTTCGCCAGCGTCGAGCAGATGCGGACCCTGGACGTGCCGTTCCAGAACACCCCCGACGCCTACTACGCCCGCCTCGACGCGCGCGTTCCCGGCCACGGCCAGGATCTGGCGCGCCTGCGCGCCAACCGCATCCTGGTCGACGGCGCGCCCACCGCCGGCCAGGGTCTGCTGCTGCAGATCTTCACCCGCAACGTGATCGGCCCGATCTTCTTCGAGATCATCCAGCGCCGGGGCAACGAGGGCTTCGGCGAGGGCAACTTCAAGGCGCTGTTCGAATCGATCGAGCTCGACCAGATCGAACGCGGCGTGCTCAAGGCCGAATAAGCTACCCAGAACCCGCGCCGCCACCCTGCGGACGCAGGACGAGGCGATCTTCGCCGACGTGTCGACCACGGTGCAGCGCGCGCTCGAGGCCTGCCACGCCCGCTCGAGCGCACGCACGCACATCGCCCGGACCGCATTCGGGACCGCGCTCGAGCAGCTGGTCTGAGGCAGGTCTGCCGGCGACGCCTGCGCCGCCGGCACGGCCCCGTCACCACGCTTAACCTTTCCGGTTTGCATTGCTGCATCGCAACAGCGATACTCGGCTCAGTTGCGCGGCGGATCCCGCGCGGGACCGCCGTTCACGAAAACGCCACGGTCGCGTGGCTAGAGTTGCTGCATCCCCGCAAACGGAGGGCTCGCCCATGGGTGGACGCGTCAAGCGGAAACTGGAAAATTTCGCCTTCTTCCCCGAACCGACCCTTGCGCCGCAAGCCCGTACCGAAGCACCCCTCCGTCCCCGCACCGAAGCGCAGCGCCGCTACATCGCCGCGATCCAGCACGCTGTGCTGACCTTCGGCATCGGCCCTGCCGGCACCGGCAAGACTTACATCGCCGCACGCCTCGCCGCCGACGCCATCGCGATGCGCCGCATCGAGCGCGTGATCGTCACCCGCCCCGTGGTCGAAGCCGGCGAGTCGCTCGGCTTCCTGCCCGGCGAGCTCGACGAGAAGTTCGAACCCTTCTTCGCGCCGGTGCGCGAAGTGTTCGAGAGCCGCCTCGGCCGCGGTCACGTCGATGCGCTGGTGAATAGCGGCCGCATCATGGCTTGCCCGCTCGCCTACATGCGCGGACGCACCTTCCGCGACGCCTTCGTGCTGCTCGACGAGGCGCAGAACGTCAGCCCGGTGCAGATGAAGCTGTTCCTGACCCGCATCGGCGAAAACGCCACCGTCGTCGTCGACGGCGACCCGGAGCAGTGCGACATCGGCGCACCCCACGGACTGCTCGAGGCGCTGGCGCGGCTGCAGGGCTTGCCCGGCGTCGCCGTGGTCGGCTTCGAGCGCCGCGACATCGTCCGCAGCGACCTCGCGCAGCAGATCGTCGAGGCGTACGCGCAGCCGCTCGCGCTCAAGGCGGCCGCCGCCGCGGGGCATCTGCACTGACGCCGACCGCGTGATTTGCGGCTTGGACTCCCGTGCTAGCGTGTGCGCCTTCCGCACACCCGACCGAGTGGCCCCGATGCGCCTGCTGTTCGCCTGCCTGCTGTTCGCCTTCGGCCTGTCCGCCCAGGCCGCACCCGCGCTCGAACGCCTGCGCGAAGCGATGGCGACGGTGCGCTTCATCGCCTACAGCCCGAGCCGCTACGAAGAGCGCGACGGCGCGATCCGCCCGGTCTCGGTCGCCGAGCTGCGCGCCGACCTGCAACGCTTGCGCCCCGACTTCGACGGCTTGATCACCTACGCTTCCAAGGACGGGCTCGAGGCGATCGCCGCGGTCGCGCACGAGCTCGGCTTCAAGGCGCTGATCGTCGGCGTCTGGGAGCCGCGCGCCGAAGCCGAGCTCGAGGCCGCACTGATGCAGGCGCGCCGCCACCCCGAGCTGGTGCTCGGGCTGGCGCTCGGCAACGAAGGGCTGATCAGCAGGCGCTACGACTGGCCGGCGCTGGCGCACGCCTTCGCGCGCGCGCGCGCCGCGGCGCCGGCGCTGCCGCTCGCCACCAGCGAACCGTTCGCGATCTACCTCGACGCGCCCCCCAACGGCTTCCTGGCCGCGCAGGACTTCCTGCTGCCGAACGTGCACCCGCTGTTCGAGCCCTGGTTCGCGCAGGCGCCGCTCGAGGCCGGCGCCGACTTCGTCGGCCGCGTGGTCGAACGGCTGCAACAGGCTGCGGGCAAGCCGGTCCTGGTCAAGGAGACCGGGGTGCCGAGCGGCCCGGTCGGCTCGCCCTACTCGCCCGAGCGCCAGACGGCGTTCTGGGTGGCGATGCATCAGCGCCTGCCGCGCAGCCGCGAGCACGCGGTCGCCGCCTTCGAAGCCTTCGACCAGCCGTGGAAGCCGGCGGTGCTCGCCGCGCAGTTCAAGGGCCCGGCGCAGCCCGAGGAAGCCTACTGGGGCTTCTACGACGCCGCGGGCCGACCGAAGCCGGTGGTCGAGCGGCTGCGGGCGCTGCGAGCCGGGCAGTACAGCGCCCCGCCGTAGGCACGCGCGACTGTGGCTGTGCGCCGGCGGTATGCGGCGCGATACTGGAACATCTCGCTACCGGGGATCACCGCCATGGACCTGCACGTCTGGTTCACCTATCTGTTCGCCTGCGTCGTCATCAGCGTCTCGCCGGGCGCCGGCGCGGTGAACACGATGAGCAATTCGCTCAGCTACGGCCGCCGGCGCGCGCTCGCCAGCATCCTCGGGCTGCAGGGCGGGCTGATCGCCAGCACGCTGCTGGTCGGCGTCGGTCTCGGCGCGATGATCGCGGCATCGAGCACCGCCTTCGCCATCCTCAAGTGGGGCGGCGTCGCCTACCTGGTCTGGCTCGGCGTGCAGAAGTGGCGCGCGCCGAGCCAGTTCCACGTCGCCGAACGCACCGTCGCGCCGCCCTCGCCGTGGAAGCTGTTCGGCCAGGCGGTGGTGGTCAACATCACCAACCCCAAGGCGATCGTGTTCCTCGCCGCGCTGTTCCCGCAGTTCATCGACCCGCACGCGCCGCAGGCGCCGCAGATCGCGATCCTCGGCGCGACGCTGGTGGTGGTCGACATCGTCGTGATGTGCGGCTACGCGACGCTGGCTTCGGTGCTGCGCCGCTTCGTGCAGACCCCGGCCCGGATGCGGCTGAGCAACCGCGTATTCGGCGGCATGTTCGTCGGTGCCGGGGCACTGCTGGCCGGCGTCAGCCGCGCCTGATCGGCCAGGGTGGCGCCAACATCGCGGGTGCGCGGTCGGCAAACGCGATGCCGCGGGGCGGCGTCGGGCGTGCGCACGCGGCATAATCGCGGCTCGACCGCCGCCGCGATGCCTGCCATGCCCCCCATGTTCCGCGCCCTCGCCCACAGCAACTTCCGCTTGTACTGGAGCGGCCAGGGCTTGTCACTGATCGGCACCTGGCTGCAGCAGGTGGCGATGGGCTGGCTGACCTACCGTTTGAGCGGCTCGGCCTGGCTGCTCGGCGTGGTGAGCTTCTGCGGCAACATCGGCGTGCTGGTGCTGGCGCCGTTCGCCGGTGCCCTGATCGACCGCATCGACAAGCGCCGTGCGCTGTTCGCGACGCAGATCCTGGCGCTCGGTCAGGCGGCGGCGCTGGCCTGGCTGACGGCCTCGGGGCGGATCGAGGTCTGGCACCTGGTGGCGCTGGCGCTGGCGCTAGGCGTGATCTCGGCTTTCGACATGCCGCTGCGCCAGGCGCTGCTGGTGCACCTGGTCGAAGACCGGGCGAGCCTGCCGAACGCGATCGCGCTGAACTCGATGGCGTTCAACGCCGCGCGCGTGGCGGGGCCTGCGATCGGTGGCGTCTTGATCGCCTGGCTGGGCGAAGCCTGGTGTTTCGCGCTGAACGCGGCCAGCTTCGCCGGGGTGCTCGCCGCGCTAGTGGCGATCGCCTGGCCGGACACGGTGCGCCCGGCACCGCCACCGCAGGGCTTCTGGGCCAGCTGGCTCGAAGGGGCACGCTACGCCTGGGGCTTCGAGCCGATCCGTACGCTGTTGATCCTGCTCGCGGTGCTGTCGGCGACCGTGGGGCCGTACACGACGCTGCTGCCGGCGATCGCGCGCGACGCCTTCGGCGGCGGCCCGCATACGCTCGGCCTCTTGCTCGCCTGCGCCGGCTCGGGCGCGATCGCCGGCACGCTGTGGCTGGCCGGCCGGCACGGGCCGCTCGGGCTGGGGCGCGTGATCGCGCGCGCGGCGCCGACCGCCGCTTGCGCGCTGGTCGCCTTCGCGCTGAGCGAGCACCTGGCGCTCGCCGCAGCGCTGCTGGCGCTCGCCGGCGGCGGGCTGATCGTCACCGCCGCCGCGAGCAACACCATCCTGCAGACGGTGGTCGACAACGACAAGCGCGGCCGGGTGATGAGCTTCTACACCATGGCCTTCGTCGGTGTGTTTCCGCTGGGCAGCCTGTTCGCCGGCGCGCTGGCCGAGCGCCTCGGTCCGCGCGCAACGCTGGTCGGGCTGGGTGCGGCCGGGGTGCTCGCCGCGCTGGTGTTCGCGGTGCGGCTGCCGCGGCTGCGCGCCGCGATCACGCCGGCGTACCAGCGCCTCGGCCTGCTGCCGCCGCAAGACGCGCCGGTGGGAAAAGGTGGATGAAATCATCGCGCTGCAACAGGCCGCCGCCGGCTACCTGGCCGCGGCGGCGATCGGCTTCCTGGTCGGGCGCACGCGCGAACGCCCGCCCGAGGAAGCCGAGAGCAAGCCGCCGCGCCCCGGCATCCGCGATTTCGTGGTCGTCGCGCTGCTCGGCGCCACCGCCGCCCGGATCGGCGACGCGGTGCTCGCCGTGGTGCTGCTCGCTGCGATCGCCGGGCTGTTCGCGGCGATGCGTGCGCAGCATCCCGAACGCGGCGGCATCACCACCGAACTCGCCGCGCTGGCCACCTACCTGCTCGGCTACCTGTGCCTGGGGCCGCACGCGACGCTGGCGGCGGCGCTCGGCATCGTGCTCGCCGGCGTGCTGGCGGCGAAGGAGCCGCTGCACCGCTTCGCGACCCAGACGCTGTCGGCGAGCGAATTCAACGACATCCTCAAGTTCCTGGCGCTGATCTTCGTGATCTACCCGCTGCTGCCGACCGGCGGCTACGGCCCGTTCGACTTCTTCGAGCCGCGCAAGATCTGGTTCTTCGTGATCCTGGTGTCGGGGGTGTCGTTCGCCGGCTACTTCCTGAACAAGTTCATGGGCCCGGGGCGCGGGCTCGTGCTCGGTGCGCTGGTCGGCGGGCTGGCCTCGACCACCGCCTACACCGGCGGCGCGGCGCGCGCCGCGACCGAGGCACCGGATTCGGCGGTGTCGCTGGCGCGCGCGACGCTGCTCGCCAACAGCATCCTGTTCCCGCGGATGGCGCTGATCGTCGCCGCGATCGACCCGGGGCTCGCGAGCGCCGCGGCACCGGCGCTGGCGGCGATGAGTGCCGCCGGGCTGCTCGCGGCGCTGCTGCTGGGCCGCGCCGGCCCTCGCACCGACGCCCCGGTCGCGCAGGTGCGCAACCCCTTCGCGCTGTGGCCGGCGCTGCAGTTCGGCGCGGTGTTCACCGCGGTGCTGTTCCTGACCCGCGCCGCGCAGCACTTCTACGGCGGCGGCGGCCTGCTCGCCGGCGCCGCGCTCGGCGGGCTGATCGACGTCGACGCGGTGCTGCTGTCGCTGGCGAGCTTCCACCAGAACGGCGCGGCGACGACCCCGACCGCGGTGCTGGGCCTGGTGCTGGCCGCCACCGCCAATGCCGCGTTCAAAGGCGCGCTCGCGCTGGCCTCGCGCCAGCGCGCCTACTTCGGCCGCGTGCTCGCCGGCTTCGCGCTGATGTTCGCCGCCGGCTTCACGGCGCTGGCGTGGGTCGGCTGAGGCTGCCCACGCCTTTCAGCCGAGCACGCGCAACCGCTGCACGCCGCTCCAGCGCGCGCCCGGCACGAGTTCGACCGGATCGACGATCCGTGCCGCCTCGACGCAGACGAAGCGGCGCCAGCCGTCCGGCTCGAGGTCGGCGAGCCCGGCGGCCCTGGCTTCGCCGGGGTTCCAGACCACGAGGTCGGCGAAGCCGTGCTGGCCGATCGCGAGCCGCCCGCAGCCGGTGTCGAGTTCCACCGGCGCAGCGAGCGCCGGATAGATCCGGTCGACTTCGCCTTCGAAGCGCAGCGGCCCGGGCTCGCCCAACCGCTCGCCACCGCCGGCGGCGGTGTCGCGGTAGCCGCATCCATCGAGCCCGTGCAGCGCCGCCGCGCCGATGTCGGTGACGCACAGGTAGGTGTGTAGCGCCGCGGCGAACGTGAACGGCGTCTCGCCGGTGTTGCTCACTGCGAACTCGAGCACGAGCTCGTCACCCGCCGCGCGCGCGGCGAGTTCGCAGGCGAAACGGTGCGGCCAGCGCACGCGCGTGTCGGCATCGTCCTCGAGCGCGAAGCGCAGCACTGCCCGCCCCCCGGCATCGCGCTCGGCCTCGAGCACGCGCCACACCCGCGTGCGCACCAGGCCGTGCTTCGGCAGCGGACCGAAGCCGCTGAACTGCGGGAACACCACCGGCACCCCGCCGCGGATCGCCCTGCCTTCGCCGTACTCCGAAGCGGCGCTCAGGAACAGCCGTTCGACGCCGTCGGGCGTGGTCCAGGCCAGCAGGTGGCCACCGTGCGGCACGCCGCCGAGGCCGGCGCCGTCGGTGCTGCGGATGGAAATGCGCTCGCTCATGGTGTCTGGCTCCTCAGCGGGATCGCGGGTCGACGGGCGGGCATCGTCACGGCCACTTGCGCCGCGCCGGCCCGGCTCTAGCTTTTCAGGATGCCGATTCCCGCTCGCGGAGGAAACCGCCATGGATCTCGTCGGTGGACTGCTCGCCTTTGCGCTGACCATGGTGGTGATCTCGGTGGCGGTCACCTCGGTCCTGGAAACGCTGCAGCGTGCGCTGCGCCTGCGCCAGCAGGGACTGATCGAGATCGTCAGGCGGCTCGAGGACGAGCTGCGCCGGATGCTCGCCTACCGGATCGACGCCGACGGCGGCCAGCCGACGATCGACGCGCTTGTGCAGCCGCAACGCGACGCTGCCCGCACTCGCGCGGAGCCGATCGAGAACGCGGTCGACGAGCTCGTCGCGCTCTTCAGCCGTGCGATGCGCTTCGCGATCTACAACCCCCTGATGAGCGAGAGCCGGCTCAGGGACATCGAAGCGCTGTGCTTCGACAGACCGTCGACCGATCCGGAAAGGCTCCTCGATCCGGCGCTTCGGCTCGAGGAGCCGGCGCTCCCGCTGACCCAGAAAATCCGGGCGAAGCTCGAGGGACGCGGCGGTCTGGTCGGGAAGCTCGCCAGGCGCATGCTGACGTTCGCCGGGCGCACGAAGTATGCCCGTGAATTCTACGAAAGCATCGTCGCCGACGAGTTCGTCAAGCGCGCCCAGGGGCACGTGACCTGGGGGCTGGCGAGCGACCGGCTCAAGGCGCTGCTGCTGCCGCCCGCTGCGGCCCTCCAGGCCACGCCGGCACCGCGCCCGTACGATCTCGCCAAGGACCTCGGGCGCCACTACGACCGCCTGTGCCAGGCATCGCGCGACAAGTTCGCCCGCCGCTCGCACATGCTGGGCATCGTGATCGGCATCGTCCTCGCCTTCGCGCTGAACGTCGATGCGCTGCGCCTGCTCGACGCCTATGTCAGCGACACCCGCACGCGCGAACTGGTGCTGAAGAATGCCGACGCGATCGTCGCGCAAGCCAAGGCGGCGAACGACCCGGCTGCGGCGCCGGGCTCATCCGCCGCAGCGGGCGGCGACCGGAGCCGGCAAGACTTGCTGGCCTTGCTGGACGCCCCCGTGCTGCCGATCGGCGCCGCCTACTTCCCGTACTGCGCCGCGAGCGCCGACCAGGCAGCCACAGGGGAGCCCGCAGCTCGAACCGGCACGCCGCTCCCCACCGACCGGCGCTGCGCCGAAAGCGCGCTCGCTTCGCGCCTGGCGTCGCCGTTCGGCCTGCTCTGGGCGCTCGGCTGCCTGCTGACCGGCTTCCTCGCCGGGCTCGGTTCGCCGTTCTGGTTCAACCTGGCATCGCAGCTGATGAGCCTGCGCTCGGGCGCCCGGAGATGACGCCGACTCGAGAACCAACGCCCGATCGCGGCGATCCGGGGGCTATCGCGGAGCGGATTACGCGCGTCGCGGGCGCAGGACCGCGCGGAGCAGCGCCGTACCTCGGAGGCGTACACGGAGGTACGCCGAGAATGAGCGCAGCGATAGCCCCCGGATCGCCACTCACCACCAAGGGAACGAAACTTCTTGCGATCCGTATGAACCGCTTCAGCGCTCCAGCGCCAGCTTGGTCGCCAGCCCGACGAACAGCGTGCCGGTGCCGCCCTTCATGACGCGGTTGAAGGTCTGGCGGCCGTGCCACTGGCGCGTGCTGAAGTCGAGCGCGACCATCAGCACCAGGATCCAGACCAGCCCGATGACGACGAAGGTCACGCCGAGGATCGCGAAGGTCCACGCGCTCTTGGTGGCCGGGTCGACGAACTGCGGCAGGAACGAGACGAAGAACAGCCCGACCTTGGGATTCAGCAGGTTGGTGACGATGCCCTGGCGGTACAGCCGGCCGAAGTCGACCCGCCCCGCGGCGCGCGCCGCGGCGACCGCAGCCGCACCCTGGCCGCCGCGCCAGGCTTCGAGCAGCAGCTGCGCGCCGAGCCAGGCCAGGTACAGCGCGCCCAGCCACTTGAGCGCGACAAAGGCCAGCGGCGAGGCGGCGAGCAGCGCCGACAGCCCGAGCGTCGACGCCAGCACGTGGCCGAGGCAGCCGGTGCCGATGCCGGCCAGCGACCACAGCCCGGCGCGCTTGCCCTGCGCCACGGTGCGCCCGAGCACGTACAGCGTGTCCGGCCCCGGCAGCACGGCGAGCATCACCGCAGCGGCGAGGAACATCGGAAAATCGTGGATGCCGAGCATGGGGTCGGTCTCCTGCAGGCTGGTGCCCGCCGCGCGGGGCCGGGGGCTTCGATGTCAGGACGGCGGCGGAGCGTCGCGGTCGGCTGACGGATACTTTAGCGGAACGGCTCCCGCGGCGGCAGACACAGTCCCGCAGTGGACGAGGCAGTACACCACCCTCGCTCCGCCCGACCCGGGGGCACGACCCTGGGCGCGAAAGAGGTAGACTGCACCGGCGATGAGCGCGACGATTCCACGCGCCGTCACGATCGGCCGCCCGACCTCTTCAGTCCGCCCGCCATGCACGACGACGCACACGAAGGCGCGATCCGCATCCGCGGCGCGCGGCAGAACAATCTGCGCCACCTCGACCTCGACATCCCGACCGGGAAGATCACGGTCGTCACCGGCGTGTCGGGCTCGGGCAAGTCTTCGCTGGTGTTCGACACGCTGTACGCGGAGGGCCAGCGCCGCTACGTCGAGACCTTCAGCCCCTACGCGCGGCAATTCCTCGACCGCCAGGACCGGCCGCAGGTGGACTCGATCGCGGGCGTGCCGCCGGCGATCGCGATCGACCAGACCAACCCGGTGCGCACCTCGCGCTCGACGGTCGGCACGATGACCGAGCTCAACGATCACCTGAAGCTCGTGTTCGCGCGGCTCGCGCACCTGCACTGCCGCGGCTGCGGGCGCGAGCTCGCGCGCGACACGCCCGACACCATCGTCGCCGAACTCGAGGCCAGAACCGCGGCGGCCGGCGACCCGCGGCTGGCGATCACCTTCCCGCTGCCGGTGCCGGACAACTTCAGCGAAGCCGAGATCGAGGGCTTCCTCGCCGCGCAGGGCTACACGCGCATCCAGGCGCGCGCACCGGGCCTGCTGCACGTGGTGCAGGACCGCCTGCGCCTGTCGCGCGCCGAGCGCGGCCGCGTCGTCGAAGCGCTCGAGGCGGCGCTGACGCGGGGGGGCGGGCGGGTGAACGTGTACGTTGTGCCCGATACCCCCCCTCACCCCGACCCTCTCCCCCCTGCGGGTGGCGAGGGGGATGAACTCCCCTCTCCCCTGGGGAGAGGGGACGGGGGTGAGGGGGCCGTGTGGCGCTTCAGCACCGATCTGCACTGCCCGGACTGCGACATCCATTACGCCGAGCTCAGTCCGGCGGCATTCTCGTTCAACTCGCCGCTCGGCGCCTGCGAGACCTGCCGCGGCTTCGGCCGCGTGATCGGCGTCGACTGGGGGCTGGTGATCCCCGACGAGGGCAGGACGCTGCGCGAAGGCGCGATCAAGCCCTTCCAGAGCGAGAGCTTCAAGGAGTGCCAGGACGACCTGCTGCGCTATGGCGCGCGCCACGGCCTGGCGCTGGACGTGCCCTGGCGCGAACTGGGTGCAGCCGAGCGACGCTGGGCGCTCGAGGGCGATCCGGCCTTCGTCGACTGGGACAGCTCGAGCGGCAAGCGCTGGTACGGCGTCACGCGCTTCTTCGACTGGCTCGAGTCGAAGGCGTACAAGATGCACATCCGCGTGCTGCTGTCGAAGTACCGCGCCTACACGCCGTGTACCGCCTGCGGCGGCGCGCGGCTCAAACCCGAGGCGCTCGACTTCCGCATCGGCTCGAAGCGCGACGCCGATGCGGTGCTCGCGCCCGAGCGGCGTTTCCTGGCGACGCACGTGCGCTACGGCCGCGACGTGCTCGAGGCGCTGCCGGGGCTGGCGATCCACGACCTGATGCTGTCGCCGATCGCCCGCCTGCGCGAGTTCTTCGCCGCCGTAACGCTGCCCGCGCCGCTCGACGATGCCGCCGAACTGGTGCTCGGCGAGATCCGCACGCGGCTCGAGTACCTGTGCAACGTCGGCCTCGGCTATCTGACGCTCGATCGCCAGTCGCGCACGCTGTCGGGCGGCGAGGTGCAGCGGATCAACCTGACCACCGCGCTCGGCACCTCGCTGGTCAACACGCTGTTCGTGCTCGACGAGCCCTCGATCGGCCTGCACCCGCGCGACATCGAGCGCGTCACCGCGGTGATGACGCGGCTCAAGCGCCAGGGCAACACGCTGGTGGTGGTCGAGCACGACCCGCAGATCATGTTCGCCGCCGACCGCCTGCTCGACATCGGCCCCGGCCCGGGCAGCCGCGGCGGGCGGGTGGTGTTCGAGGGCGCGCCGCACCGGCTGGTGGATGCGTGCGGCTCGCTGACCGCCGACTACCTGCTCGGGCGCAAGCGCGTAGCCCTGGGGCCAGCGCGGCGCGCGGTCGGGCCGGATACGCCGCGGCTGCGGCTGCGCGGCGCCGCCGAGCACAACCTGAAGGCCATCGACGTCGCGATCCCGCTCGGGCGGCTGACGGTCGTGACCGGCGTCTCGGGCTCGGGCAAGTCGACGCTGGTGCAGGACGTGCTGTATCCGGCGCTGGCCAAACATCTCGGCAAACCGGTGGAAGCGCCCGGCGCGCACGCCGGGCTCGAAGGCGCCGAGGCGCTCGGCGAAGCGGTGCTGGTCGACCAGAGCGCGATCGGAAAGACCGCGCGCTCGAACCCGGCGAGCTACGTCGGCGCCTTCGACGCGATCCGCAAGCTGTTCGCCGCGCAGGACGCCGCCAGGGAGCGCGGCTACACCGCCGGCATCTTCAGCTTCAACGCCGGCGACGGCCGCTGCCCTGGCTGCCAGGGCTCGGGCTTCGAGCACGTCGAGATGCAGTTCCTGTCCGACGTCTACCTGCGCTGCCCCGACTGCGACGGCCGGCGCTACCGCCCCGAAGTGCTGGAGATACGGCTGGCCGGGCGCTCGATCGCCGAAGTGCTCGAGCTGACCGTCGCCGAGGCGCTGGCCTTGTTCGCAGGGCTGCCGGGCGGCCAGCAAGCCGCGCGCCTGCTGGCGCCGCTGGCCGAGGTCGGGCTCGACTACCTGACGCTCGGCCAGCCGGTGCCGACGCTGTCGGGCGGCGAGGCGCAGCGGCTGAAGCTCGCCGGCCATCTCGCCGCGGCGGCAGCGCCGAAGCGCAAGGCGGACGCCAGGCCGACGCTGTTCATCTTCGACGAGCCGACCACCGGGCTGCACTTCGACGACATCGCCAGGCTGCTGCAGGCCTTCG
>JBDHRG010000308.1:0-3205 GCA_039807445.1 Candidatus Competibacteraceae bacterium | reverse complement strand
GCCAGTGCCGCCGGTTCGTTGGTGTCGATATAGGTCAAGACCGCCTGCACGGCCCGTTCCCAACAGTTGTGTCAGCAGCCGCCATTTCGCGCCGCGTGAGGCGGGCTGGATACGCTGCCGAGGGTAACTGCCCATTATAGTGAAAAACATGCTCGCTTCGGTCGCGTCGATGGGCTGATGCGGCTGGGGCGCGGTCGGGCGGGACTGCCCAGAACGGTTATTTCGGGCAATTCGAGGCTCGGCTAAGCTGGCGATGTGCCGCGCGCGCCCACCGACACGATCCGCTTCCTCACGCTTGACGAGTTCAGGCGGCTGCTGGTCGCCACGCGGCCGAGCGTGCGCGACCGGGCGCTGTTCCTCGTCGCCTATCGGCACGGGCTGCGGGCGAGCGAGGTCGGTCTCCTGCGCCTGGAGGATCTCGACCTGCGCCTGCTGCGCCTGATGGTGCACCGGCTCAAGGGCAGTCATTCCGGCACCCATCCGCTGCAGCCCGATGAGGCTAAGGCGATCCGCGCCTGGCTGCGAGAACGGCCACAGCCGCCCTCGCCGGTGCTGTTCCCGAGCAATCGCGGCGATCCGATCGCCCGCCGCACGCTCGACTGGCTGATGAAGAAGTACGGCCTCGCCGCTGAGCTTCCGCCGGCCAAGCGACACTTTCATTGCCTGAAGCACTCGATCGCCACTCATTTGCTCGAGGCTGGGGCGGACCTGCGCTTCGTTCAGGATTGGCTGGGGCACAGCAACATCCAGAACACCGTCGTCTACACCTTCCTCACCGCCCGTGGCCGCGAGGGGGCGGCACGCCGCGCGTTCCTCAACCTGCCCCGCTACTGACGCACGAAGGAGCCGGGCATGGACGCTGCCCTCTTTGACGGCAGCTGGGAGCTGACACCGGCCGATCGGCTGCTGGTGGAGGCCAAGGGCTGGGACAACCGACTGCGCTTTGCCGTCATGCTGCTGTTCTTTCGCGCCCGCGGCCGCTTTCCTCGTGCCGCGACCAAGGTGGATCAGGGCATGATCACGGAGCTGGCCCGCGTGCTCGGCGTGCCTACGCCGGGCAGCGGTTCGGCGCTGCTGCCGGAGGCTGCCGACCGTACGGTGGAGCGGCAGCGCGCCGAGATCCGCACCCTGCTCGGCTACCGCGAGGCGACGGTCGCCGATGCGGAGGCGCTCGGCGCCTGGCTGCGCGACACCGTGGTCGTCGAGACCCGCGATCTCGACCATCTTGCGGAGCGACTGGAGGAGCGTTGCCGGGCGCTGCGGATCGAGCCACCCAGCCCCGACCGCATCGAGCGCATCCTCCGCAGCGCCGTGCGCACCTACGAGGATCGCCTTCACGCTACCCTGCACGCGAGGCTGCCGCCCGCGGTGCGCGAGCGCTGCTGAACTTCGTCCGCGGCGATCCCGGCAAGGCTGGGGTGGCCAGCGTGACGCGCGAGCTGGAGCGCCTGGAAGTGATTCGGTCGGTGCGGCTGCCCTCCAGCCTGTTCGCGGGCGTGCCGCCGCACGAGGTTGAGCTCGGCCGCCGGCGCGTCGCCGTGCAGCCGCCTTCCGACCTGCGTCGGCTGCCTGAGCCGGCGCGCCGCCTATGTGCACCTGCGCGGCCGCGCGCTGACCGACAGTCTGGTCGAGCTGCTGGTCGAGACCGTGCATGCAATTGGGGCGCGCGCCGAGCGCCGGGTCGAGCGGCAGGTCATCAGCGAGCTGAAGCGCGTGACCGGCAAGACCAACCTCCTGTTCGAGATCGCCAACGCCGCCGTCGAACGCCCTGACGGTACGGTGCGCGATGTCGTGTTCCCGGTCGCCGACGAGCAGATCCTGCGCGACCTGGTCCGCGAATGGCAGTCGGGGCCGATCTACCGTCGCAGCTTGCGGACCACGATCCGCGGCTCCTATGCCGGGCATTACCGGCGCATGGTGCCGAAGCTTCTCGACGCGCTCGACTTCCGCTCCAACAACGCCAACCATCGGCCGGTGATCGACGCGCTTGCTCTGGTCCAGCGCTACGCCGCGAGCCGGCTGCGCCACATCCCGGCGCACGAGACGGTGCCGATCGAGGGTGTGGTGCGGCCACTCTGGCGCGATGCGCTGCTCGATGCCGACGCCAAGGGCGGCAAGCCGCGCGTCAACCGGATCACCTATGAGATCTGCGTGCTCGAGGCGCTGCGCGAGCGGCTCCGCTCCAAGGAGATCTGGGTGGTCGGTGCCGACCGCTACCGCAACCCGGACGAGGACCTGCCGGCCGACTTCGCCCAGCAGCGTGCGCCCTATTACGCGGCTCTCGGACTGCCGCTCGACGCCGAAGCGTTCATCTTCGGCCCAAGCATTTCGGCGCCTGGGACCAGAACCTCACGACGCAGTGGCACGTCCGCTATGGCGGGCGCGGGGTCATGATCTACTGGCATGTCGAGCGGAATTCGCTGTGCATCCATTCGCAGTTGAAGTCGCCTTCCTCGTCGGAGGTCGCCAGCATGATCGAGGACGTGCTCCGCCACTGCACCGAGATGGCGGTGGATCGTCAATATGTGGACAGCCACGGCCAATCGGTCGTCGCCTTCGCCTTCACAAGACTGCTCGGCTTCCAGCTGCTGCCGCGGCTCAAGCGGATCGGCGCCCAGCGGCTCTACCGTCCCGACGTCGGCCAGTCCAATGCCTACCCCCGCCTGCAGCCGGTGCTGTCGCGGCCGGTCGACTGGGACCTGATCCGCCGGCAGTACGACGAGATGGTGAAGTACGCGACCGCACTGCGGCTCGGCACCGCGCAGGCCGAAGCCATGCTGCGCCGCTTCACCCGCGAGAACGTCCAGCATCCGACCTACAAGGCGCTGCTCGAGCCCGGCAAGGCCGTCAAGACGTGCTTTCTTTGCCGCTATCTCACCGACGAGCCCATACGCCGCGAGATCAATGACGGGCTGAACGTGGTCGAACAATGGAACAGCGCCAACGACTTCGTCTTCTTCGCCCGCCGCGGCGAGCTCAGCAGCAATCGAACCGAGGACCATGAGCTGAGCATGCTCAGCCTACACTTGCTGCAGAACTGTATGGTCTATGTGAATACGCTCATGCTCCAGCAGGTCTTGGCCAGACCGCACTGGGCCAACCAGCTCACCGCGCGCGACCGTCACGCACTCACGCCGCTGATCTGGGAGCACGTGAACCCCTACGGCCGCTACGAGCTCGATATGCGCACCCGCATCGCCGCCCT